>JBEGMC010000055.1:0-19770 GCA_041183265.1 Bacteroidota bacterium | reverse complement strand
CAATTGCTTGAGGTCTTGCGGATCCAAAACCGCACCTTCTCTGCTGTAGACAGCAACTTTCATGTGTCGAAGATAGGAATGATGCATGAAGTTTCGATGAAATACCGTCAGTACCTTGATTCGTAGTTATGAAAATAGGTGCCCAATTGTTTGAACTGATTGTATGTAAACTCAATGCGCAATACGAAGTCATAAATACTGACAATGTCCAATCCGGCTCCGAATGAATAAAGCAATTTATTGTTGAGATTGGTTTCGTTGAGGTTTACATTGCTGTAAACGTACCCTATATCTCCGTGAATCTTCGCATAGAATTTGAAAGGAATGGTTCTGTAAGCTTTTGAATTGAATCCTGAATTGACTTTGATGCTGTAGAGCTCTCTTCCCAAGGTTGCTTTCAAAGTACCTCCAGCTACACCATCCACCACATACCGCTGGAGTCCCCGCAAATACTGATCCCCATAGCCCAGGATGTACTGATTGATATACGGCTGCTTGAAAGGTGCTTTCAAATGCGCATCTGCAACAATGGAAAAATAGTTTTTCTTTTTAAACTCATGAAACTTGCCATACCTGAACATAAACTGTGTAAGATTCATTTGATTGTTTACGCCGCGCCTTAAAATATCAGCCACGAATACTGTGCCTTGGGTGGGATAAGGAAAGTAATTGAGTTTCAAATGTTGAAATGTGTACTGAATTTCGGGATAGGATACCGACTGGATGACATCTCCGAGATAATTTTTGTTCATGAGTAATACCGTGTCCGCAATCGAAGAAGAGCGCCATCCTGTGCGCAGATAATGCCTGTTGATGGAACCCTTTCTGTAGGACAAGGTTGTACCTGCATAGAAATCTTTGCGCAAGTACTGATTGGGATCTCTGTAAAAAACCTGTTTGTTGTTGAGGCTTTTATAAAAAATTTCTTTGTTCCAGCTTTGATTGACATCAATGGCCCAACCTACTCTCAACTTTGGATCTGAAAAGGGATTGTAATACTTCAGTGCGAGTCTTCTTGAAAATCCATCCATCAGCCATATGTTCAGCTTATCGTTTCTGCCTGTGGTATTTTCACCCATGAATTTTATTCCAATATTTACCCGCCTCAAACTGAAATTATAATCTCTTGCCCATACCTGAATATTGCGATCCATGGGTTTGAAATAAGGGGATGGAAAATAATACCAGCGCTCAGCTACTTCTGCATGCACATCCATTGAATCATTCTTCCAATTCGTGAAATAGGTGTTTGCCGAAACAAACAAGGAAGTATTCATGAGGTTTTGTTTGCTTTTCTCCAAACCGTCCAATACCTCACCGACACTGTAAGATTGATTGGGCTTGAGAATGATTTCTCTTGCCACCATGTAACGCTTGGTGATTTTATTACCATGAATGATCACATTCCGGATGGTTACCCTGGCCTCATTCAAAATGGGAGCATTTTGAAAAACCTCCTCTTCTTCCTGCGCACTGGCCCAGCAGGAAAAAAAAAGCATGGATATAAAAAGCAAAGAAATTTTCATTTCTTTCATGCATGTAAGTTAGCTAAAAGCCTTGAGTGGATTGATAGAAACTCAGATATTGAGATAATTCAAAAGATGATCCAAGTTGTTTTGCAGTGTATTGTCGAAGGTCTCCTCACCATAATAATAAAGCACATTGTATTCATGTCGCTGGAACGTAGCGATGAGATCAGATACTTCTTCTTTGTTGACCCTGATGACCAGCTGCATCATCCCCGTTAATGGGTCCGTGTTCGTATTCATTTGCATGATCATGCAATCATTGGACTCAACCAGGCGATTGATTTGTCCAGGCGCATAGTCCATGCGGGGAATTTCCAATACAATGAATGCGCCAGTTGTTGAAGCCCCCAACAATTGTGAAGCTTGTTCCAACAATATGTCAGCTTTGACCACTCCTTCCCATTCGTTTTTCTCGTTCAAAACCGGAATGACGTCCAAATTGAACTTTGATTTAATCCTCAGGGCCTGCAAGAAATGATCATTGGTTTTTACATGCGCTTTTACAAGATACTGTTCCAATGAAATGAGTTCAGCAGAAGCGTCAGCTTCCTCCAGGTCAATAATATCAAGCATGCCTAAAAAATTCAATCCATCCAACACAATTGCATATTCAGCATGATGAATATCCATCATTTCCAAAGCATGCGAAACCGTATCGTGAAGATCAAAAGTTTGAGAAGAAGTATCGAGCAATTGACTACAGAATGTCATATTTCTGTTTGATGGATCAATATTACGTCTAATTTGCTGCAGTACTGTTTAATTTTTGTAAAAAACCGGCGAGAATTTTGTTGAACTCTTCAGGCACTTCCATCATAGGAGCATGTCCGCAGTGATCTATGAAATGCAGCTCACTGTTCTTGATCAGTTTGTTGAACTCCCTGCCAACAAATGGAGGTGTGATGATGTCGTTGTTGCCCCATATCAACAGTGTAGGCAGCTTGATATGAACCAGTTCATCCTGCATGTTGTGCTTGATGGCACTTCTGGCAAGCGCGATGACCTTGAGCGTTTTCATCCGTTCGTTCACGATCTGGTATACCTCATCGACCAATTCTTTGGTTGCCACATTGGGATCGTAGAAAGTAATTTCAGTTTTCTTTTTGATGTATTCGTAATCTCCTCTTTTGGGATATGTCTCACCCATGCCGTTTTCAAAGAGTCCGGAGCTGCCGGTGAGGATAAGTGATTTTATTTTTCCGGGTGACTTGAGCACATGTACCAATGCCACATGTCCACCGAGTGAATTCCCCATCAAATGTATCCCTTTGTAGCCTCTGTGATCGATGAACTTGCTGAGGTATTTTTCGAGTCCACCTACTGAGGTATGCAATAAATCAAGTTCAAAAAGCGGCAACAACGGCACAATTACCTTGTGGGTGTGCTTGAAATGATTGATGATGCCAGTGAAATTGCTCATGGCGCCAAAAAGTCCATGCAGCATCAACAACGGTTCACCTTCTCCTTCTTCAAGGAACTTGTATTTGCCGTCTATTTTTATCTCATACGCTAGACTCATGGCCGAAAGATAGTATATTATTTCAATTTGGAATTGATCTGCTCCTGAATGGCATCTTTTGTGTCATTGAATAAATGCTTAATAGCAGGAAGCCATTCGCTGAATTGATGCATCAGCCATTGGCCAAATCGGAGTTGATAGCTGTAGGTTTTTGAATCACCTGCATTGTACTGGTCAATCATTTCAAATTTCTCCGCATATACAAGCAGTACAGAGAAAATGGTGATATAAATGATTGTAAAAAATAAAATACCAAGGAATTTGTTGACCAATCCCAGCATCAGGACCTGCGCCGATTTCTCCATCAGCTTTCCAATGATGCGAACAGCAATGATTCCCGCTACCAATACCAACAGAAATGAAAGAAATGTATACCATTTGCTGTCACTCTTTGCATATGTTTTCAGGTATCCTGCAACCATGCCGGAAAATTGAAGTGCCAGGAGCATGGCAATGAAATAGGAGGCAAAGGTAAAAACGGCCATGGTGAATCCCTTGGTCCAACCCTTGTAGATTGCTATTGCCAGGATGATGCCTGTGAAAATATCTATGATCATGTTGAAAGTTGACTGTTAACCGTTAACGGTTAACAGTTCTTTTACGATTGTCGAGATAGTCTTACCATCTGCCTTGCCTGCCAATTGTTTGGAAGCAATGCCCATGACCTGTCCGAGTCCGCTGATGTTTACAACTCCCGTTTGCTTGATGATTTCAGCAACGGCTTCTTTGATTTCTTCTGCATTCATTTGCTTTGGCAAAAATTGCTCAATCACCTCCACTTCCTCTTTTTCTTTGATGGCCAGATCTGCCCTGTTTTGCTGCTCAAAAATTTCAATGGAGTCTTTGCGTTGCTTCACCAGTTTTTGCAACAATTTGATTTCTGCATCTGCTGTCATTGCCTCCCCAGCACCTTCGGCTGTTTTGGCAAGCAGAATGGCTGCTTTGATGGCACGAAGTGCTCTCAAACCTTTTTCATCTTTTGCCAGCATGGCTTTTTTCAGGTGATCGTTGATGGTGTTTTCCAAACTCATTGTTCCTGTGTTTTTTTGAATTTCGTGTAAAAATCTTTCGCAAAAATCTTCATGTCTCCCACCAGTTCTTTCTGGTGCGTTGCCCGTTCGAACGTATCAGCCATTGTCATCAATGTCTGATAATAAAAATCTGCCATCTCATCCACCATCATTTCTTTGGTCCACAGATCAATTCTCAGCGCAGCTTTTTCTTTGCCGTCCCAAAATGAAATCATCATGGCTTTTGCATCCTGTGCCTCAGCTGAATTGGATTGTGTTGCATTCCAGCGTATTTGATGGGGAATTTTATTTTCATCCAAGTTCACATCAATGGTTATCGTCGATTGATTCATGTCAATGTTTTTGCGAAGTTACTGAAGATGCATCAAAGGCTTTTCGACAAGCCGGTTCCGATCATTTCCTGACGCATTTGCTCGTCTTTGTAAATCCGAATCAACTTTTCTCCAATATCATTGGGATCCTTTTCATTGAAATACATGCCCGCCATAGAACAAAATTCACTCATGGCAGAATCTGCTGCTGTCAAAACGGCGACGCCAGCTTTCATGGCTTTCAAAACCGAAAAACCAAAACGCTCCCACCTGCAAGGATGTATCAATGCATAGGCAGCAGACATCAATTCTGTATCATCTGAAAATGATTGCCGGAGAACCAGATCATCCCTGTACTTGTATGACTCAATGGAGTGGAGAAAAGAATTTCCTTTTTTTGATATCGGTCCGCATAAAACGAGTTTCATATTGCTGCCCATCTTTTTTTTGAAGATGGAAAATCCCTTCAGCAATTCAGTGAGCGATGCCGCAGGATGAATGGGTCCGCGATAGAGAAAATAGGCCTCTCCATTGGTCAAGTTGTACCGTACGATGTCTTTTGCATCATCATCAATGGGGTGGTATGCTTCATCAACCCTTGGTTGTTGAACAATCAGGTTTGCACTTGCCTTGGGATAATGCTTGCTGATTTGATCAGCGGTGTAGGATGAGAATACCCGTACCTTTTTGCCTGAAAGCAGGTTTCGCTTCAGCCAACTGCGTTCCTTCCATCTTTCCACGAAAGACATGGCCGCATGGGGATCATCATGATAGCAATCAAAGACACAAGCAAGATCCTCTGTAGCTGGCAGAATTGCATGGGTGTCTAACATGCCTTCGTATTCAATGGGAATTGTTTGCCTGTAATAGATCTGCTGCATGATGCAAAGATAAAAATAAGAGACAAGGCATTGATTGAATTATCTTTGCAAGCAGCAAACAGGTTATGAAAAAGAATACCAAATACATACATGCAGGCGCTCATCCTGATCCCAGCACAGGAGCCATCATGACACCGATCTACCAAACCTCCACCTATGTACAGGAAGCTCCCGGGGTAAACAAAGGATTCGAATATGCCAGGTCACAAAATCCAACGCGTCAGGCATTGGAAGAGGCATTGGCGGTGATTGAGGAGGGTAAGTACGGACTCGCATTCAGCAGTGGTGTTGCGGCAACAGATGCAGTAATCAAATTGCTCAAACCGGGAGATGAAGTCATCGCCGGCAATGACATGTATGGTGGCACGTACAGACTGTTCAGCAAAGTATTTGCAAAATTTGGCATTGTTTTTCATTACATCGATTTGTCTGATGAAAATCAAATCAGGAAATGCATCAATCCCAACACAAAAATGATCTGGGTTGAAACGCCAACAAATCCCCTGATGAACATCGCCGATATATCAGCGATTGCATCCATCACCCAAAAAAACAAACTCATTCTCTGTGTTGACAACACATTTGCGTCGCCTGCACTGCAGAATCCACTCACCCTTGGTGCAGATATTGTGATGCATTCAGCAACCAAATACCTCAGCGGACACAGTGATGTCATTCAGGGAGCATTGGTGATGAATGACAAGGCATTGAGAGATGAATTGTATTTCATTCAAAAAAGTTGTGGTGCCGTACCCGGACCGATGGATTGTTTTCTGGTTCTGAGAGGAATCAAAACCCTTGGTATTCGCATGGAGAGACATGCTGCCAACGGTGAGAAAATTGCTCATTTCCTGAGGGCACACCCTGCAGTCAAAAAAGTTTACTGGCCAGGATTCGAAGAACACCCCGGTCATGTTACAGCAAAAAAACAGATGAAAGCATTCGGAGGAATGATCTCATTTGAATTGAAACAAGAGAGCATTGAAGCCGCACGCACCCTGCTTTCCAATACAAAATTGTTTTCATTGGCAGAAAGTCTCGGCGGTGTAGAATCCTTGATCAATCATCCAGCCAGCATGACACATGCTTCCATCCCAAGAGAAGAAAGAATCAAAAATGGATTGAGCGATACACTGATCCGACTCTCCGTGGGCATTGAAGATGCAGACGATTTGATGGAAGATCTTGCGCAAGCCATTGAACGCGCAGAGCAGTTGAAAAAATGATACGGAATCATTCATCCACTGAAAAAATACTAAATCAGTTTTTAGATCGATTCAATCAACCCTCGTTCATTGAAAAAGATCCAGTTTCCATCCCTCATCAATTCAGCAAGAAGCAGGATATAGAAATCGCAGGATTTTTCGCTGCCATTTTTGCATGGGGCAACAGAACCACCATCATCAACAAATGCAAAGAGTTGTTGACAATAATGGACAATTCCCCGTTTCAATTCATCCAACAACACCAGGAAAAAGACCTTGTCAAATTTCTCTCGTTCAAACACCGCACCTTCCAAACAACAGACCTGCTTCATTTCATCCGTTTTCTTCAATACCACTATAGCCATCACAGTTCATTGGAGCCGGCATTTGCAGGAGGAATGAACAAACAGGATGAAAGCATTGAAAATGCATTGAACCATTTTCAAAATTATTTTTTCTCTTTGGAGGATAGTCCCGCGAGAACCAAAAAACACATCCCCTCTCCCAGGCAGCATTCCAGTTGTAAGCGATTGAATATGTACTTGAGGTGGATGGTCCGTCAAGACCCTGGTGGTATTGATTTTGGCATTTGGAAAAATATTTTACCCCGTCAGTTGGTTTGTCCACTGGATCTGCATGTCATGCGGGTGGCAAAAGAATTGAAATTGATTGAATCCGAAAAAAGCGACTGGAAAACTGCGCTCGTCCTGACTGAAAAATTAAAAGCATTTGATCCCCTGGATCCTGTAAAATATGACATCGCATTGTTTGGATGGGGTGTTTCAGGACATCCGCATTGAGTTGTCCAAACTGATTACCTTTGCAGCGAATTGAAAAAGCATGAGTACGCAGCATTTGTCAGAACAGGAACTGATTCGCAGAGAAAAATTGGAAGCATTGCAGGCAATAGGCATTGACCCGTATCCCGCTCCTGCATTCCCCGTCAATATTACCTCTGCTGAAATCAAATCAAGATACCTGGGTGAAGAAAACAAATCAGATTTCGCAGATGTTTGCCTGGCAGGCAGATTGATGGGCATTCGTGACATGGGAAAGGCCTGTTTTGCAGTCCTGCAAGACCATGCAGGAAAAATTCAAGTGTATGTAAAGAGAGATGATATTTGTCCGGGTGACGATAAATCTCTGTACGACCAGCTCTGGAAAACACTGGACATAGGTGATATCATTGGTGTGAAAGGATATGTATTTACTACCAAAACCGGTGAAACATCTGTGCATGTAAAAGAACTGTCGCTGCTCAGCAAATCATTGAAGCCGCTTCCCGTTGTAAAAGAAAAAGAAGGGGAAACATTCGATGCTGTAACAGATCCGGAGTTTCGTTACCGTCAACGTTATGCTGACCTGATCATCAATCCACATGTCAAAGAAACTTTCCTCAAGCGTTCCAAGCTGATCAATTCCATCAAAGAATTTTTGAACAGCAGAGGCGCTATTGAGGTGGATACACCCGTATTGCAGAGCATTCCGGGTGGAGCGGCAGCCAGACCTTTCACAACGCATCACAATGCATTGGATATTCCGATGTACCTGCGCATTGCCAATGAATTGTATTTGAAAAGATTGATCGTTGGGGGATTCGACTGGGTATATGAATTCTCGAGAAATTTCAGAAACGAGGGAATGGACCGCACACACAATCCGGAATTCACCGTATTGGAATTCTACACTGCTTACAAAGATTATTTGTGGATGATGGACACCACCGAACAGTTGCTTGAGAAAGCAGCCATCGATGTAAATGGAACAACTGATGCAACAGTGGACGGAAAGACAATCAGTTTCAAAGCACCCTTCAAAAGGGTGACCATGTATGATGCCATCAAAGAACATACAGGTTTTGACATCAGCGAGATGGATGAGGCAGGTGTCAGAGATGTTTGCAAAAAACTTGGATTGCAAGTCGACAATACAATGGGCAAAGGCAAGATGATTGATGAGATTTTCGGAGAAAAATGCGAGCACCATTATATCCAACCAACCTTTATCATCGACTACCCGATTGAAATGAGTCCGCTTACCAAAAAGCACCGCAGCAAACCCGGACTGGTAGAACGTTTCGAGTTAATGGTAAACGGAAAAGAAATTGCCAATGCATACACTGAATTGAATGATCCCATTGATCAGCGTGCGAGATTTGAAGAGCAACTCAAACTCATGGAGCGCGGTGATGATGAAGCAATGTTCATCGATCATGATTTTCTGCGTGCACTCGAATACGGTATGCCCCCAACCGCAGGCATTGGATTCGGCATTGACAGAATTTGCATGCTCCTAACCAATCAGCCTTCTATTCAAGATGTGCTGCTGTTTCCGATGATGAAACCGGAATCACACTGATTTATTTTACATGCATTACACCATTCATCAGTGTCCAGTGACCTGGGAACGTGCACACATATGGATAATCGCCAGTCTTTGCAGGTGCTTTGAATGTAAGTGTATATGATTGTCCTGGGTTTACAAGTGGAGTGGCAAACAATACTTCAGGCAGACTCGGTACATAGTTTTTCTCTGCACCTTTATCATCCTTCATCATGGCATCACCCGCCTTGCCAACTTTTTCACGCATACCGGGACGTGTCACAACCAGGTTGTGTTGCATGGCGTCGTTATTTTCCAAGACTATTTGAACTGTTTGTCCCGGTGACACCGTGAACTCTTTCAAATCGTACTTCATCGCTTCTCTGATTGTTTTGATTCGAATTACTTTTACATCTCCGGATGATTTTGCAGGAGCCACTGCATTCCATGCCACCAACAATTTTTTCAATCGTTCATTCGAATTGAATGCAAGTGTTGACAGGAATGCTTTATCGGATGGTTTCAGCTCTGTATTTTTGATCTGATAATTCCATCCCTCTGAAAAAGCCTTTGTGACACTGTTTTTGAGCACCAAACTGCTGTTGTTGATTTTTCTCAACACTGCAACCAGACTGTCAACTGGCGCCACAGATGCGTAACTGCGCAAGGCTCGTTCCAATGCAAATGCATTCATGTCGGGCGGTCTTACAAAAGAAACTTTCTTTTCGAACCAATTGTTGTTTTTATTGGATTCTTTGATCTCGTTTGATTTATCCAACACAACGCTCAATCGGTAGTCTCCTACGATATCTGTTCCAAAGCTGATGTTGCCCACCCATGGTCCGTTGATGTTTTTGGTAATTGTAACAGTTTCACCTGTTTTGATACCTTCTTTGTAATTACGGCTGACCTGATCAAATTTCAAACCCATTCCCTCGAAACGGATGTCCAGCGGCACAAACTTATCTGCAGGCAAATCAAGTGTGCCGATATTTTTGACTTCCACTGTTACGTTGACTCGCTCTCTGACTGCGGGTGAAGAAGGATCCATTTTAATATCGCTGATGATCAAATCAACACCTGTTGATTTGATGGCAGCAACAGAAGATTTCATGGGCTGCATGGCGTGCATGGAATGATCAACTGATTGCGACTTGGACGCAGGCTGATTTTTCAATTGATGCTGTAGATGCTTATTCATCAGCTTGCCACCGTTTGCAGTAAGCACACAGGCGAATGCATCCGGCAACCAGCGATCATCCACTTCTGAAGATGCATGCAAGCGATCAAAAAATGCTTTTTCTGCATCCTCTGTTATGGGTGATTTAGAGAGATGCAACAATGCATTCATCACCACCAAAGGATCACTGTCATTCAATAAGTTGTATTTCAGCAAGAGTGCTACTGCTGCTGAATCGTGGGCCAATGCAAGAACAGCATTTTTTCTTACGGCAGCCGACGGATGAGACAAAGCAATTTCAATTGTAGTGTTGTCCAACGCTTCCAAGCCTTTCAATGTCCACAATGCATGTATGGCCGGAGCATTGATGCCAATTTCATCCAAAGTTTTATCCGCCACCATCCCTTTGAGCAAGGATGCAACATCTTTTTGCTTGCGTTCAACAAGCATGCGTTGTGCATGCATTCTCCAAAACATATTGTCACTTCTCAATGCATTCAGCAAACCGTTTACATCATACGTTGATAAACTTCTTGGGATGGATGGTGCAGCGTATTTATAAGAAACCCTGTAAATCCTGCCGTGTGTATAGTCCCTCAAATCGGTTTCATAGGCATTGCCTGAGCCATTGTCAAATCCTTTTGGAACCGGGTTGTGCTGGATGATGAAACTGTACCAATCTGCAACCCATACAGCTCCATCCGGACCCACTTCTGCAAATACGGGAGAGAACCACTCATCTGCACCTGCCATTAAATTGAAAGCTTCCTTGTCATAAAAATCTGTTCCTTTTCGAATCAAATTATTTTGATGCAATACATGTCCGGTTGGTTCTGCAACAAACGCAATTTGATTCCAGTATTTTTTAGGAAAAGCCCTTGCTGTATAGAAATTATGTCCCGCTGCAGCTGTAAATCCTCCAAATGCATCCACTTGCCGTACTTTTTCCGTGATCGGTTTCATGTCGCGGTGCGTATCTGTACTCCTGCTTCCATTTTCGATTCTGTTTTGTGAATTGAAATACCTGTGAGGAATGGCCATGTACCAACCATGAGAGTTGTTGGCAGTAGAACCAAATACATCGTTGGTTTCATTGAATGCAAATCCCCACGTATTGTTGGAGGTAGATGTCATCCATTCCAACTGTGAACCATCAGGCTTGAAACGGAAAAAGGCTTGGTAGAATTTCACTGAATCTGCATTGCCAAATTTCCCTTCGAAGCCTGAGTACCCTACACAACCCCAAATCCAATTGTCGAATCCGTAATGAAGGTTTGAGGGACCCGCATGTGTATCATAGGTTCCGAATCCACTGAACAATACTTTTCTTACATCCGCTTTGTCATCTCCATTGGTATCCTGTAAAAAAAGCATGTCAGGTGCTTGTGCAACGATCAATCCACCATTGGCAAAAACCATTCCGGTTGGGATGCTGAGTCCCTCTGCAAACTTGGTAAACTTATCAGCTTTTCCATCTTTATTGGTGTCTTCGCATATCAATATATAATCACTGCCGCCTTCTTTTTTTCTTTCATTGGGATAATCTTTCGTAATCAATACATACATTCTTCCTCTTTCATCCCAACTGATGGCAATGGGATGCATGACATTCGGCTCAGCAGCAAACAGTTCCAAATTAAAATCAACCGGCACCTGAATATGTTTCATGGATTCTTCGGGAGAAAGAGGAAGTTGTTGGTATTGTGTACCCGGACGTTGTTCGTAATTCGGAAGCTTTGCTTCTTTGTATTCAAATGGTTTTACATTTCTTGCATTGAACGCTTTCAATGCATCCTCATCGACTGACCATACAATGGCATTGTACAACAGTGATTGAAATCCAGGCTGACTCCATGTACGGTCGTCATGTCCATATGCCGTATAAAAAACTTTTCCCTTGCCATAGGAGCGCGTCCAGGTATATGGCTCAGTTGCAGGACTCTGGCGGTCTTTCTTTTGATCTGCTTTGATTTCTCTTTCTGCCAATACATTGTTATCGGCCTGCAGCTGACTGTGCAGGTATGTTTCATCATAAGCAGTGAAGGACTGCAATCCTTTCATGATGGGGTGTTCCGGTTGAATGGCTTTTGTTGTAATGGAATCCATGGTATGGCGCCAGAATTGGCCACCAACCATTTTTACATACTCCGTTGAATTTCTGAAGCAATAAGATGCGCAATGTATTGGAAGGATTCCTTTGCCGGAGGCAACAAAACTCAACAACGCAGATTCAGCCTCTGGCGTAATCTGGTCCCAGTTCGCATAGATCATCAATGCATCGTACTTACTAAGGTTTTGTCCGTTGATATCTTTCAGATCATCGGTATATGTAAAATTGATTCCCTTCGGACCCAATGCTGCCATCAGGGTTGGAATTCTTTCAATGGGTCTGTGATGTCCGTTGTCACCCAGAAATAATACTTCCAATCTTCTTCCCTGTTGCGCGAAGAGTTGGGAGGTAAGGAGGAGTCCAATGAATAAGAGACGCATGTTGTAAGTTATAAGTTGTAGGTTGTTGGTTGGCAGTTGACGGTTAACAGTTAACAGTTAACGGTTAACAGTCAACAGTTAACTGATGTTGTTATAATCTGGTAGTTTGATAATTTCCCCGCCTTTCATCGCAGATTCATGTGCAAGGATACCGACGGAAGTCCAGTTGGCAGATTGCACCGCATTGGGGAAAGGATCTCTGTCTTCAATGAGAGCCATTACAAATTCATGGGCCAGGTGTGGATGAGATCCGCCATGTCCGGCACCTTGTGTAAAACTCAAGTGCGTATTTTCAGCAACATCATAGACACCTTTGGTGGTGAAATCTCTGATCGGTTCTGGCAGCAGATGTGCATAGTCTGGCACTTTCACTTTCTGTGGAATCTCATGTTCAGGAAGTTTGGCAGTATGCAGTACATGATCTTCATGCTCTATCAGCGACCACTCAAATGATTTTTTGGATCCGTATACTTCGAAACTTTCGCGGTACTGTCGCGCAACATCGAACAATGAACGGTATACATAAGCACTCAAATCCGAATCTTTGAATTTGATATGTGCAGATTCAACTGCGAATGGGGAGTTGTGGATCTTGGCAAGCTCCGGACGAATAGTGCCCGAACCAAAACATGAAACGTATGCTGCTTCCAATTTTAATAAACCTGCTACAGGACCAACACAGTGAGTTGCATAATGCATGGGCGGCAATCCGGGCCAATAGTCCGGCCATCCATCCATATCCTGCTGATGAGAGGCTTTGAGAAATTGCACCTTACCCAATTCACCTTTTTCATACAATTCTTTCACAAACAAAAATTCTCTTGCATAGACAACTGTTTCCATCATCATGTATTTCCTGCCGGTTTCCTTGCACGCCTTCACGATTGCCTTGCAATCCTCTATGCTTGTCGCCATGGGAACAGTGCATGCTACATGTTTGCCAGCATACAAAGCCTTGAGAGATTGTTCTGCATGATTGGGAATCGGCGAGTTGATGTGCACCGCATCTATATGCTCGTCTTTCAGTAACTCATCATAATCAGCATATCTTTTTTCAATGCCAAACGCCTCACCTATCGCATCCAGCTTTTCCTGGTTGCGCTGACAAATGGCATACATGTTGGTATGCGGATGCCGCTGATAAATGGGAATGAACTCGGCCCCGAATCCCAATCCCACAATGGCCATGTTGATTTTTTTCATAATGATTGTAAATATTGATAACTGTCTTTTGTCAATTGCATTTCATTCTCAAACAAGGGTCTCCAAATATTGGCTGCAGGCAGCTTGGTGCTGAACGCCTCGATACTCAATACCCCCTTGTAGTTGATTGCATCCAATGCATTCAAGATGGATCGAAAATCAATATGCCCCTTCCCCAGTGTACCGCGATCGTTTTCAGAGAGCTGGACATGCACCAGCAAATCTCCCATTTTTTTGATAGCATCCTCAGTGGATTTCTCTTCAATATTGGCATGAAAAGTATCCAGCATCAATTTGCAATGGGGATGATTAACAGCATGAATCAAATCAATCAATTCATCTGCACAGCTGACCAGATAACTCTCAAAACGATTGAGGTATTCGAGTCCGAGCGTAATATTTAAAGAAGCCGCATATTCACTCAGCTGAAACAAATGTTCAGCCGCCCATTTCTTTTCTTCTGCAGTGGAAGCCCTTCCGGTGAATACACCCAAGGCGGAATGAAAGGGACCCGTAAGCAAACTGGAACCAAGTATAGCAGCACAATCCAATGCACGCTTGTTTCTTTCAAGTGTCTTGGCTCTCATGCTGCCATCTGCGCTGATGGCATGATCATCCGGACCATTGATGGTTACTGCAATGGCGTTGAGGGATGTATTGTTGAGTTGTTTGCGCCACTCTTTCCATACATTTTCATTGGTATCAAAGATGGGAATTTCTACTGCATCAAAACCAATGCGTTTGATATCGCCCAATACAGCAAACATGGAAGCGTTCATTTCGGTTCCCCACAAGAGCAGGTTCATGGCAAGACTCCTCTTCATAATTGATCAGCAATGATCCTTGAATATAAGTTTTTTTGTACATTCAATCAACCAATCAACCGCTTATGTCATCTTCTCAACGCTTCACTGCTCTTGATGTTTTCAGGGGCATGACGGTATGCTTCATGATCATCGTCAACAACCAGGGATCCGGTGCTGAACCTTTTGCACCTCTGGAACATGCTGCCTGGCATGGATTTACACCCACCGACCTTGTATTCCCCTCCTTCCTGTTTGCAGTAGGAAATGCCATGGCTTTTACGATGCCGAAGTTTCAAACAATGAATCAGTCAGCTGTATTGGGTAAAATATTCAAAAGAACATTGTTGATTTTTTTAATCGGATACTTGCTTTATTGGTTCCCCTTTGTAAAATTGAACGAGGCCAATGAGTGGGTGATGAAGCCGGTTGAAACCACCAGAATATTTGGTGTACTTCAACGCATTGCACTTTGCTATGGAGCTGCTTCCCTGATGTTGTATTATTTGTCAAAAAGATCGGTCATCATATTGAGTATTGTTTTTTTACTGGGCTACTGGCTGTTGATGTACCTGGGAGGTGATTATACCATGATGGGTAGCTTTCAACTCAAAGTCGACAGATGGCTGATAGGCGAAGGCCATATGTACAAGGGCGAGGGTGTACCTTTTGATCCGGAGGGATTTCTCAGCACATTTCCTTCCATCGTGAATGTGATCATCGGTTATTATGCAGGTGTGATGCTGAGAGAAAAAGGGAAAGAATATGAAACCCTGACCAAGCTTTTGCTGGGAGGGGCCGTGCTGTTGGCAATTGCCTATTGCTGGAATTACAGTTTCCCAATCAATAAGAAATTATGGACCGGCTCATTTACCCTTTATACCTGTGGAATTGATCTGATGTTGATCAGCCTGTTGGTGTATGTGTTGGATAAAACCAATTATAGAAAAGACTGGACTTACTTTTTCGAAGTATTCGGAAAAAATCCTCTGTTCATTTATTTACTCTCTGACTTTGTCCCCATCATGTTCAATATTTTCACCGATGCCAAAGGGAGATCTTATGAAGAGGCGATCAACTTGGATGTTTTTCAAAAACTCACACCCGGACCGTTTGGTTCATTTCTCTATTCAGCAGCATTGATGTTTTTCTGTTGGATTGTCGGATACTGGATGGACAAGAAAAAAGTATACGTCAGAGTGTAGGAAGCTCCTCGTAGTGAAAAGGTTCACGGGGATCCTCCATTTGTCTGAAATCTTTTCGAATCGTATAGGCCATCATGGCATCTTCATTGATTTGATAAACGGCAAGTGATTGGATTTGATTGACTGACAGTTCCGATTGAATCCATCGTTCCGCCTCATGCTCCGGCAAAATAACAGGCATTCTTTTTTTCTTGTTGTGGATTTTTTCCATCAGTGGATTGGCAGCGGTGGTAAGGATTGAAAAACTGTTGACCATTTCACCGGTCGATTGATCCAGCCATGGATTGAAAATTCCTGCCATGAAAAAATATGTACTGTTTTTCAAGCTGATGTAGTAAGGGTATGCCGTATCCTTTCCTCCCTCCGGCGTATGATGTCGCCATTCATAAAAACCAGATGAGAGCACAAGACACCTGCGGTGGTTCGCTGCATCCTTGTACGTGGGACGCTGAAGGACATCTTCACCTCTTGCATTAAGCGTATTGTGGGGGAAATCTTTTTTGCCGGTGTTGGCATTGAAGCCGCCTTTTCTAAAATGCAACAATGCTTCGGTTGTTTTTAGATATGATGGAATGAACTCCCAATGCATCATTTCTATTGTGAAGTCTTTCCCGTTTTCAATGGGCTTGACGACAGGCCAAAGTGGATACTCGAATCCGCTTGCCATGGGCTGCTGAAGATTCAGATCAAAATCAGACAGTTTTTTTTCTTTTTTGTTGAGCCTGATATGCTCAGCCCGATTGATGTCTACCCCATTGTAAAAGCACATCCTGCAAATTATGAAAAGACACCCTTTCAGACCATTTTTAATCAAATACGCCTATAATCCCTATTTTTGTTCCTTTCAAACAACAAGAATGGATTATAATACAACGAGACCACATTTGGCAATGAGGGAGTATGGCAGACATGTGCAAAAAATGGTGGACCATATTCTTTCGATTGAAGACAAGGAAAGAAGACAAAAAAATGCCCAGGCAGTCATTGAGTTGATGGGATTTTTCAATCCACATTTAAAAAGCGTTGAAGACTACCGACACAAATTGTGGGATCATCTTTTTTTGATAGCTGATTTCAATTTGGACGTAGAAAGTCCGTATCCGATTCCCACCCGAGAATCGCTCAAGGCAAAACCTGCACCGCTTCCCTATCCAAAAAGATACCCAAGGTATTCTCATTTGGGCAAACACCTTGAATTGGTGATCGCAAAGGCAATGGCCGAGGAGAATGAGGAGAAGAGATCAGGATTTGCACACATCATTGCTTATTACATGAAGCTCGCATACAATACCTGGCACAAGGAATTGATTCCGGATGAAAGCATTCGCAGTGAATTGAATTCAATAACACAGGGACAATTGGAATTCACCAATACCCCTTTTGTGAGGGCCTACAGAGAGCGCGATGACCGTTTCATGAAACGGGGCGGCAAAGGAGGCGGATTCCAACAACGCAACCGCAACGGTGGTGGTGGGAAAAACAGGCCCCAGCAAAAATTCGGCAAAAAGCGTTTCAAATAACCGTTGCTATTAAAGCATCTGCATGAAAGCATTTGAAGTCCAGGGTGGCATCCAGCTAAATGGTGAAATCACTCCCCAGGGTGCAAAAAATGAAGCACTGCAAATCATCAGTGCTGTTTTACTAACTTCAGAAACAGTAACGATTCGGAACATCCCCGACATTTTGGATGTCAATTTGCTGATTGATTTACTGGAGGATTTGGGTGTGCAGGTCGATCGCAAAGATCGTCATACCTGTATATTCAAAGCAGACAAGGTGGCATTGGAAAAACTGGAGGATCCTGCATTTCAGCAAAACAGCAGTCGTTTGCGTGGATCAGTAATGATTGCTGGTCCGCTGCTGGGAAGATTCAAAAAAGCATTCATCCCAAAACCAGGCGGTGATAAAATAGGAAGAAGGCGACTGGATACACATATCATTGGATTTGAAAAATTGGGGGTGAAATTCGAGTACATCCAAGGAGAAGGATTTTTCAGATTGCATACCAAACAACTGGTTGGAACAGATCTATTGCTCGATGAACCTTCGGTAACAGGTACTGCCAATATTATTTTTGCTGCTGCCCTTGCGAAAGGGAAGACAACGATCTATAATGCTGCATGTGAACCTTATATTCAACAACTCTGCAAGATGTTGAACAGCATGGGAGCAAAGATCACAGGCATTGGATCCAATTTGTTGAGCATTGAAGGAGTAGACACACTTGGCGGAACCACACATACCATGTTGCCCGACATGATTGAAGTGGGATCTTTTATTGGTTTGGCTGCCATGACCCAAAGCAATATCACCATCAAGAACGCTGGTATTGCCCATTTGGGAATGATCCCACAAAAATTTCAGCAGTTGGGTATTCACATGGAATGCAATGGTGATGACATCATCATTCCTTCGCAAGATGTATATGAAATTCAGCATTTCATCGACGGATCTGTCCTGACCATTTATGATCATCCATGGCCCGGACTCACACCTGATTTGTTGAGCATCTTGTTGGTTGTTGCGACACAAGCAAGAGGAAGTGTATTGATTCACCAGAAAATGTTTGAAAGCAGGTTGTTTTTTGTAGACAAGCTCATTGACATGGGTGCAAGAATTATTTTATGCGATCCCCATCGTGCAGCCGTGATTGGATTGGAAAGAGAGCAATCCCTGCGAGGCATTACCATGGCCAGTCCGGATATCCGTGCAGGTGTTGCACTCTTGATTGCAGCACTCAGTGCAGAAGGGAAAAGCATCATTCAAAACATTGAACAGATCGATAGAGGGTATCAATACATTGACAAACGCTTGAATGCACTTGGTGCAAACATTAAAAGAATTGATTCCTGATCATGCCTGAAATGGATACCAAAAAAATCATCATACTCACCGCCCCCTCGGGTGCAGGCAAAACAACGGTTAAATCAAAGTTGTTGGCTGCGCTGACCAAAGAACTCTCGTTCAGCGTTTCAGCCACCACAAGAAAAATCAGGGGCAATGAGCAAGAAGGAATTGATTATCATTTTACCAACGAGGAAGTATTCAAGAAGCTGATTGAAAAAAAAGCATTCATCGAATGGGAAATGGTCTATCCAGGCTTGTATTATGGAACAACGATTGAGGAATTGAACCGCATCTGGAAGGAGGAAAAAGTACCTGTATTGGACATTGATGTAAAAGGAGCCCTCAACGTAAAAAAACAATTCGGAAATCTGGTATTGTCCATCTTTATAGAGCCCCCATCCATCGCCGTTTTGAAAGAGCGGCTTGAAAAAAGGGGGACAGACTCTGCAGAAACCATCCTGACCAGGATCAACAAGGCTACTGAGGAACTGCAATACAAGGAGCTGTTTGATGAGGTAGTTTTAAACGATGACATTGAAAGAGCTTCAGCAGAAGTCATTGCACTGGTTAGACAGTTCATTGCGAACTGATGTATCTTTGTTTCCCATGGGATCCTTTTTCTTATTTGGAATTTTCATCGCTTTCATTTTGGCAGGATTTTTTGCCGGGATAGAGGTTGGATTTGTTTCACTCAACCGCTTGGCTGTAGAACTCAGAAAAAAGCAACGATCGAAAAGTGCTGGCATCCTATCACAATTCTTGGATGAGCCATCCAAATTCATTTACGCTATGAATGTAGGGATTGTCATCATGCTTGTCATTTATGGACTCTTCGTGGATGAATTGTTGACTCCTTTGTGGCTGCAAATAGAAAGTTATTTGCTGGATGATTTAATCCCCTATTTCCTGTACATCCGTATATCATTTGACTTGGTTGTATCAACAGCATCCTTCCTGCTGTATTTCTTTTTCAGCAGGGCACTGTTCGGATCGAAAAGTGATACCATGATGTTTTTTCTCACACCCATCTTTTCATTTTTTTATAAACTCTTCCACCCCATTGCAGACAGGTTCGTAAGAATTTCGGAATGGATGTTGGAAAATCTGATCAATGTACATGTAAGAAGAAACAAAACATCTTTCACCCGACTTGAATTTGAAAACTTTATTCAGCCAAGAGATGAAAAAGCAACCGAAAGCCAGGAGCTGAACAAGGAGTTGTTTGAAAATGCCCTCACGCTGCC
>JBEGMC010000054.1:0-31339 GCA_041183265.1 Bacteroidota bacterium | reverse complement strand
CATCTGCACCCTGCTCTGCATAAAATCCTGCCAATTCAACCGGATCACCGGCATCGCGCAAATTGACAAAATTGGTGCCTTTCACGGTTCGGCCATCTTTAATATCAAGACAAGGAATGATTCGTTTTGTGAGCATATTATTTCACTTCATTTATAAACTGCTCCAGTTGAGAGATGCTGATCCTGTTTTCATATATAGCCTTTCCGATGATGACGCCATCACAGTGAACCTCCTGCAGTTTGTATAGATCATCCAAGCAGGAGACACCTCCACTTGCAATGATGTTTGTTCTTGGAAACTTTTTTTTCAATGCGTCATACAATTCAATGGAAGGTCCTTGCAGCTTCCCGTCTCTGGCAATATCTGTACAAAAGATGTTTTCAATTCCCTTGTATACATATTGCTCCAAAAATGGGAGGAGTTTTACATCAGAAGTTTCCATCCAACCGCTCACCATGATATTGCCGTCTTTGACATCAGCACCCAGCATGAAAAGATGGGCACCAAAACGCTCCAACCATTCGGTGAAAATCTCAGGTTGTTTGACCGCGATGCTACCAACGGTAACAAATTGTACTCCCAAATCAATGATCCGTTCTACATCTTCAAAAGTTTTCACGCCACCGCCAAAATCAATTTGTAAATTGGTATGAGCAGCAATTTGTTCAATTGATTGCCAATTCATGACTTTTCCTGCTTTTGCTCCATCTAGGTCTACCACATGCAGCCGTTGAATACCATGCTGTTCATATATTTTGGCCATGTCGAGTGGAGAGATGTCGTATACGGATTTCTGCAGGTAATCTCCCTCAGTGAGTCGAACACATTTTCCATCGATGATGTCTATGGCTGGAATGATTTGCATACTAGAGGTTTAAAAAGTTTTGAATGATTTTACCTCCAACTTCAGCACTCTTTTCCGGATGAAACTGAACACCGTAAAAATTTTTAAAATTCAATGCAGCGCTGTAATCCATTCCATAAGCTGCTTTTGCAATGGTATGTTTACCCAAATGGGCATAATAACCATGTACAAAATAACAATAGCTGTTCTCTGCAATGTCCTTGAAGAGAGGTGAAGCCAATTCAAATATATTGTTCCAACCTATTTGGGGTGATTTCAATTGAATCACATCAGGATTGAATTTTTTCACCACCTCAGAAAAAATTCCAAGGCAATCGGTGTTGTTTTCCTCTGAAGATCGACACATCAATTGCATACCCAAACAAATGCCCAAGAATGGTTGTTTCGTATCCATGATTATTTGATCCAGACCCCTCTCTTTCAGATACCGCATCGCACTGCTGGCCTCGCCTACACCGGGAAAAATGATCTTGTCGGCAGAAAGAATTTCATCTGCATCATCTGTCAATAATGATGAAACACCCAAACGCTCGAGTGCAATTTCAACCGACCTTACATTGCCTGCATTGTATTTTATGATGGCGATTTTCATTGTAAAATGGAACGAATGAATGTTTTTGTGGCTGACGAATAATCTTTTTCTGATTGAAGGCGGTTGATAAATGCAGAGCCAATGATGCCTCCATTTGCATGGCCACTGAGCAATTCAAAAGAGGCTTTGTCCTTTATACCAAATCCGACCAAAATGGGATTCTTCAACTGATAACTATTCAGCCTGTCAACATATGATACAACCGCATCCATGTTTTTTTCTTTGCCTGTAGTGGATGAAGAAGAAACAGCATACAGAAAACCTGTACTCAATTGATCCAATTTTTTCACCCTTTCCTCAGCAGTTTCAGGTGTTACCAAAAAAATAAAATCGAGTCCATGTTTTTTCATGATCTCACCAAATCCATGTTCAAATTCAAAAGGTGGAAGATCCGGTAAAATCAATCCATCAATACCAACAGCGGCAGCCATCTGACAAAATTTTTCAAATCCGAATTGCAATACGGGATTCATATAACCCATCAAAATGACAGGAATATGAATGTCTTTTCGAAATGTTTTCAATTGTTCAAACAATGTGGCAATAGACATCCCATTCTTCAATGCAATCGCACTGCTTTCCTGTATTACAGGTCCATCTGCCAAAGGATCACTGTATGGCATTCCCAGTTCAATGATATCAACTCCTTCACTTTGCAGCGTTTTCATGATCTCAACTGTGCTGTTCAGTTCAGGAAATCCTGCAGTGAAATATACATTGAGTACACCCTTTTTCTTTTTATCAAACAGATCCTGTAGTCTTGCCATGTTATTTTCGTTATTGCTCATTCATTGCATTCATATAGGTAGAAAGATCTTTGTCTCCTCTGCCACTCAAACAAATCACAGACACCTCATCTTTTTTAAGGTTCATATTTCCCAAAACAGCAAATGCGTGTGCTGTTTCCAATGCGGGTATGATACCCTCCAATTTTGATACTTCAAAAGCAGCTTGCATAGCCTCTTCATCTGTTGCAGACAGAAATGTTCCTCTGCCGCTTGAAAAAAGATGGGCATGCATGGGACCAATTCCCGGGTAATCGAGTCCGGCTGATATGCTGTGTGGCTCAACAACCTGTCCATCGGAAGTTTGCATAACAATGCTTTTGCTTCCATGCAAGATGCCAGGTACACCCAACTGCGTTGTAGCAGCACTGAGTCCACTGTTGACACCATGCCCAGCGGCTTCTACAGCCACTATCTCAACCGAGGGCTCGTCGAGAAAATGATAGAAAGCACCTGCAGCGTTGCTACCCCCGCCTACACAAGCGATGACGCGGTTGGGAAGCGGATGGCCAGTTTTTTCCTCTAGTTGCAATCTGATTTCATTGCTGATGACCGATTGAAATCTCGCAACCATGTCGGGATATGGATGCGGACCCACTACCGAACCTATGATATAATGTGTATCGGTTGGATGATTGATCCAGTCGCGTATGGCCTCATTGGTGGCATCTTTGAGGGTTTTGCTTCCACTGGTGGCGGGAATTACTTTAGCACCAAGCATCTTCATGCGTGCAACATTTGGTGCCTGCCGTTCAATATCCTTCTCTCCCATGTAAACGATGCACTCCAATCCCTTCAATGCACAAACTGTAGCCGTTGCTACTCCATGTTGTCCGGCTCCTGTTTCAGCAATGATGCGTTTCTTGCCCAATCGTTCTGCCAACAAAATTTGTCCAATGGTATTGTTGATCTTATGTGCTCCTGTATGACAGAGATCTTCTCTTTTCAAATAAATAACCGATCCGTACTTCTCACTCAAACGTTCAGCCAAGAACAGAGGCGTAGGTCGGCCGACATAATCTTTCAGCAGGGCATGAAAATCTTTCTGAAAAGCAGGATCATTGTAAATCAACTGGTAAGAATGCTGAAGTTGCTCAACATTCTGAAACAACATTTCAGGGATGAATGCTCCGCCAAAATCACCGTAATACCCCTGCAAATCAGGCGATGTGAATGTTTTATTCATGCGTTTTGCTATTTAATATTTTTTTAAACCGAAGCAATTTCTCCATGTCTTTTACGCCTGGTGCAGACTCAAATTTGCTGTTGATGTCTACCGCGACCATCTTCTCAGCATGTATGCTGAAGTCCAACACCTTCTCAGCGTCTTCCAGGCCAATGCCACCACTTAAAAAATATTGTTGCGACAAAGGTACCGACAATTGCTGCCAATCGAACTTCAATCCCGTTCCGCCTTGCAAATCTGATTTTGTATCAAATAAATACGAATCCACATGCTCATACCCGGCTGTGAATTCATCCAATAGATCTCCGGATCCGACACGAAATGCTTTGATGACCTTGCAATGCGCTGAAACTTGTTTACAATATTCGGCTGATTCTTCGCCATGCAGTTGAACATAATCAAGTTTCCAGGTATCGATCTTTTCAAGCAAATGATCTAAGGAAGCATTGACAAAAACACCAACTTTAGAAATTTGCAACCTTGACATCAACCGAATTTCATCCGTTGAAAACTTCTGAGCTGCATACCTGGGCGATGGTGGATAGAAAATAAATCCTGCAAAGTCAATCTGCATTTCCTCCAATGATTGCACCTGATTGAAATCAGTCATTCCACAAACTTTGATTTTTACACTCATCCCATTTGATTTATAAAATGACGAAGCGCTTCACCGGGATCCGCTTGCTTCATAAAATATTCACCAATCAAAAATCCCTTGTACCCATGCTCTCTGAATAGTTTCACCAGGGAAGGCTGATCGATGCCGCTTTCTGCCACTTTTATTTTACTGGATGGGAGTCTCTCAGCCATTTTCAAACTGCGATCGATGTTGACATCAAATGTTTTCAGGCTTCGGTTGTTGATGCCAACCAATTGAACTTCATCGCAAACATGATCCAACTCCTCCTCATCATGCAATTCAAGCAAAACCTCCATACCGAGTCCATTGGCCAGCGTTGCCAGTTCCCTAACCCTTGAGGGTGATAAACAAGCAGCGATCAGTAGGATGAAATCGGCACCAATGGATTTTGCTTCATGCACCTGATACTCATCAATGATAAATTCTTTTCGTAACACAGGTATGGTTACATGAGGCCTGACAGTTATGATATCTTGATTGGATCCTCCAAAAAAAGATTGATCGGTAAGAATGGACAACGCAGATGCACCTGCTTGCTGATAGGCATTTACCACCCGCGATACCTCTGAATGATCGTTGATCACCCCCTTGGAGGGTGATTTTCGTTTGTGTTCTGCAATGATACCGGATGCATTTGGTTGGTTCAAAGCGTCCTTGATTGAATAGCAGCTCCGTTCATATGATGGGGATTTTGTCAGCATATTTTCCGGAACCAACTGCTTTGCATCTTTCAGCTCGATTGTTTTTTTCAATACAATAGTATCCAGTATGTTCATTGTTATTGAAGTTGAATGAGATTTTTCAATGCGAGGTTAGCCTTTCCAGCCAACAAGCTTTCCTTGGCTGTTTCAAATGCTGATGCATAATCGGAAAACTTTCCTGTAAGCATGAGTCCGGATGCAGCATTTGAACATACAACTGCATTTTGTGCGTCTGTTCCTTTTCCTTGAAGGATGTTCAAGAATTTTTCAACAGCAGCATCTACTGTTTCACCACCATAAATTTCATCCGGACGAACAACCATTTTTCCCAATGCAATCGGATGATAAACGTTTTCGCCCTCTTTGGTGATGACTTTGGCGTCAGCAGTCAATGAAATCTCATCATACCCGTCCAGCGAGTGTACGATGGCAAATGATGAATGTTCACTTTGAAGCAGGTAGTTGTAGAGCCTGGCTATTTCAAGATTGTAAACACCAATCAACTGAAATGCAGGCTTGGAGGGATTTACGACGGGTCCCAATAAATTGAAAAAAGTTCTTACTTTGAGATTCTTGCGGATGGGTCCCACTGTTTTCAATGCAGGATGAAAAAATGGGGCATGCAAGAAACACATGTTGGCAGCATCCAGCTCCCTTCTCAATGCATCCTGATCATTTTTAAACTTATAACCAATTCGCTCCATCAGGTTCGATGCTCCACTGATGCTGCTGGCCCCATAGTTACCGTGTTTGGCAACAGGATAACCTGCACCGGCTATGATGAAACACGAGAGGGTTGAAATATTAAACGTATTCTTACCATCTCCTCCGGTGCCAACGACATCCATTATTTGTTTACCTTGAAAATCAACCGGTACAGATAGTTCCAACAGGGCATCCCTGAATCCCATGAGTTCATCCAGCGTGATACTTCGCATCAGATAAACAGTCATGAACGCGCTCAATTCATGTTCATTGTACTCGCCTCTTCCGATGGATACCAGAATCTGTCGGGCATCTTCCCTTGAAAGTGTTCTGTGGTCGAATAAATAGTTCAATACTTTTTTCATGTATTATTTTTTGGGACACAACCAGTTTTCAATCATTTTTTTACCGTGTGGAGTCAAAACACTCTCCGGGTGGAACTGTACACCCTGCACATCATATCTCTTGTGTCGAAGCGACATGATCATTCCATTTTCATCTGTTGAAGTAATTTCCAACTCATCTGGAAATGACTCATTGCCTACAACCCAACTGTGGTAGCGGCCTACCGTTAATTGTTGATCAAATTCCGTAAACCAATCGTTGCAGTGGGCAGACTTTTCAATATCGCCGCGGAGTTGAATTTCAGTTGAAATGCCATGATATACCTTGGGCAGGTTGATCAATGTTGCACCAAAGGCTTCGCCAATGGCTTGCTCTCCTAGGCATACACCAAAAATGGAATGTGTAGAAGCGTATGTTTTGATCAAGTCCAGTAAGATACCTGCCTCCTGTGGTATACCCGGACCGGGAGACAATAAAATTTTATCATATGCCGCAGCCTCTTCGAGGGTAATTTCATCATTCCTGAATACATCCACTTGATCACCGATGATTTCTTTGGCTAGGTGAACCAGGTTGTAAGTAAATGAATCATAATTATCCAGAACCAACAATTTCATTGAATGCACTTTATGATGTTATGAATGATGAATGGTTGATGCCAGTTGTATGGCTTTTTTCAATGCTCCCAGTTTATTGTTCACCTCCTGCAATTCTTTTTCAGGCACACTAGTGGCCACAACTCCCGCTCCAGCCTGATAATAAAGGGTATTGTTTTTACTCAAAAAGCTTCTGATCAGTATGGCATGATTGAATGAGCCGTTGAATCCTACAATTCCAATTGCACCTCCATAGAAAGAACGTTTTGTAGGCTCATAGGTATCTATCAATTCCATTGCCTTGAATTTTGGTGCACCACTGAGTGTGCCTGCAGGGAAAGTGTTGGCCATCATGGAAAAAGGGTTGGCCTCCCGCTTGGCGGTTGCAGTAACCTCACTCACCAAGTGAATGACATGCGAATAGAATTTGACTTGTCGGTATTGTGATACTTGCACATTCTCGCATACACGACTGAGATCGTTTCTGGCCAAATCAACCAGCATGACATGCTCTGCATTTTCTTTTGGATCCTGCAGCAACCTTTCAGCTTCTTTTCTGTCCATCGCATCATCACCCGTGCGTTTAAAGGTCCCTGCGATGGGATGAACGGTTGCCTTGCCGTTTCCAACGATCAGTTGACTTTCAGGAGAAGACCCCATGAGGCGGTAATCGCCATAGTCAAAATAAAAGAGGTAAGGTGATGGGTTGATCATGCGCAATGCACGGTAAACATTGAACTCATCCCCTTTGAAAGCCTGTTCGAATCGCCTGCTTAAAACAATTTGAAAGACATCTCCACGGTGGCAATGTGCTATGCCCTTCTGTACCATTTCCATATATGAATGATCGGTCATGTTGGATGTTTCATCACCCACCGCAGTGAAGGGAAATTGAGGCAGGTCTCTTCCATGAATGATATCTTCAATGATCTGCTTGCCTCCTTCAATACCCTCTACATGATTTTCCAGTAAAATCATTTCATCCTTGTGATGATCAATGGCAATGACAAATTGATAAAGCCTGTAACGCATCAAAGGAATGAAATCGGAGGTGGCAGCTGACTTTAGCTGGTAAGTCTTTTCTTTGAATGATACAGTTTCAAAAAACCTGACAGCATCAAAGGTTGTGTATCCGTAGAGTCCTTGTGCAAAGCCTTCTTCCCTGGTTTGCTGAAGGACTTCGTACTGACACATGTAATTCCAAATCAGATCTGGAATCTGTTCATTGGAAAGTTGAATGGTTTCAGGATCTGCCAGTGGATATTTGAATTCCACTGTTTGTGCAGAACTGATTTCAATTCCCCCAATTGCATTGATTGCTATGAATGAGAAACTGTTTTCAGATGTATGGTGATCGGTACTTTCCAGTAGAATCGTATCTCTGAATTTATCACGCAATCTGAGGTAAATGCCTACTGGAGTATAGAGATCTGCAGGCATTTTTTTAAAACTGGTGCTTAATTTTATTTTTTTCATTTTCAATGTTAGGATGTCATTAAAAAACAAAGCCCCGAAAAATCGGGGCTTTGAATATGTTACAAAACAAGATTGGCTACCCCTTTTGAGAGATAGTATGCCAGCCTTTGTTTGTGTTGATCAGTTTCATTTGAACAAATTTGCAGAAAAAATGTCAAAAATCCAAGCAATCAAAAAATTTAATCCACTCTATGGAAGATTACTTAACAAATCGCTTGATTTCCCGCTCAGATTCTCTTTGTTTGATGCTCTCCCGTTTGTCATGCAGTTTTTTGCCCTTCCCCAAACCAATCTTCATTTTGGCATATCCTCGTTGGTTGAAGTAAATACTCAAAGGAATGATCGTGAACCCTTTCTCCTTGAGCTTCTGGGCAATTTTATCCAATTCCTTTTTTTTCAGAAGTAATTTTCGCTCACGTGTTGGATTGTGGTTTGCATAGCTGCCAAACTCATAAGGAGAAATATGAAGTCCTTTTACATAAAGCTCCCCACGGTCAAGCAAACAGTAGCTGTCGTTGAAGCTTACCCTGCCGTCACGAATCGCTTTTACCTCGGTTCCTGTCAACATCATACCCGCATCAAAAGTATCCTCGATGAAATATTCGTACGAAGCAGACCGATTCTTGATTTCCATCGTAAGTTGACCAGTTGATTATACTAACTGGCAAATAAAGAGAGCAGTGTGGCAATTTTGTTTTTGAGCTCTTTTCTTCCGACAATCATGTCCAAAAATCCATGCTCAATCAAAAATTCTGAAGTTTGGAACCCTTCCGGGAGGTCTTTTTTGATGGTTTCCTTGATAACCCTGGGACCAGCAAATCCAATCATGGCACCGGGTTCACCAATATTAACATCACCAACCATGGCAAATGATGCCGTTGTACCGCCGTAAGTAGGATCTGTACAGAGTGAAATGTAAGGAATCCCAGCTACAGCAAGTTTGCTGATTTTGCCAATGGTCTTGGGCAGTTGCATCAATGAAAATGCACTTTCCATCATCCTTGCTCCTCCACTTTTGCTGATGATCATCAATGGTATTTTGTGCGTTAGACAGTATTCAGCAGATCTGGCAATTTTTTCACCCATTACACTGCCCAATGATCCGCCGATGAAATTGAAATCCATGCAGGATATGACCAGATCATTTCCATTCACTTTGCCCACTGCAGCTGTGATGGAGTCATGGAGTCCGGTTTTGCTGTAAGCCTCATCAAGTCGCTTTTTGTATGGCTTCAAATCATTGAATCCCAGAAAATCAATCGATTTCACCTCTGCAAACAATTCAGTGTATGATTGGTCATCGAACAATATATCAAAATACTCCTCGCTGCCAATGCGGTGGTGATAACTGCACTTTGGGCATACAGAGAGATTGTCTTTCAGTTCATCGGTGGTGCAGGTATATTTACAGGAAGGGCATTTTGTCCAAAGCCCATCAGGTGTTTCCTTTTTTTCCGCAGTCGACGTGCTGATCCCTTTTTTTCTGCGTTTGAACCAACTGGTAGAGGTTGTCTCCTGCTCAGGTATGGAACCAGAAAGCTGTGCATTAAAGTCTTCTTCTCTTTTAAGTGCCATTCGCTGCGTTTGTTGTTTCCGACCACAAATATAAATCATCCATTTTTTATGGCATGACTATATGTAATTCATTGAATATCAGTTAAATAATGAAGCCTGAGTGGAGGAGGAAGGTGATTCAAGCCATTCTATTTCAGTGCTCTTGGTATAATCCACCAATTTTGTTCCAACTGCTTTCCAACCCATTACCTCCGCAAAATCGTTCACTTTTACCTTGGTCTGTTTGGACTGTGTGCCACGTCCGGATTTGATCAACGCAACCGGATTGGGCTCGGTTGAAACAGCCTCCACATAATTGCCGTCTGCTTCCTTGATAAAATAAAATTTATTGTGCAGTGTAGTGGTTTCAATTTTGAACCGCTTCAAATTGAACTGCAATTTTTCATTGTCAAGGTAGATGGCTGTGATAATCTTTGAAGGATCAAATTTTTCGATTTTGATCAATTTATCATGATCAAATCTTTGCGTCAATTCAGTATCGGTGATTTCATAATAACCATCATGATAAATGACCAACAATTGATCATCAGGAGTGAATGTGCCAAGAAAACTGCCTTTTTCCTCTGTATTCAATCTTCCAAAAGTATCATCGAACCAGAGTCCACGACCTCCCAACGTCGACTTACCTGCTGCCAGCAGTTTGACATGCTTGATGGGATACTTGGTTACCTGATTTCCTACAGAACCTCTTCCTTTGATATCGAGTGATTCAAAATAAAATTCCAATTGTTTGTTTCTGGCGCTGCAATTGGGACTCAATACCACATGTACAGACTCCGCTTCACCATTGGCATTGGCAGTGAAATAGTTTACTTTGGATTTTTCACTTCCCTTGGTTAGATCATATTCTTTGTCACGCGTTACCCCTGTCACATTGAAGCGTTTAGCATACGAAACACCCGTCGCACCGTCGGTATAAATCATGTTGTATGTACTGCGCTCATCATTCTTGTGAAAGATGGCTGCATACAGAATGTCTTTACCGATGTATACTTTATCATCCACTTTTACAACTTTCATGACACCTTGCTTGGTGAAAACGATGATATCATCCAAGTCAGAACACTCTGTCACAAACTCATCCTTTTTTAAACTCGTTCCAATAAATCCTTCTGCCCTGTTCATATAGAGCCTCACGTTGGCAATGGCCACTTGACGGGCCTGAATGACATCGAATAATTTAATCTCCGTCTTGCGCTCCTTGCCTTTGCCGAATTTTTCCTTGAGACCTTCAAAATAAGCAATGGCATACTCAGTGAGGTTGTTCAAATCATGCTTCACCTGTTTCATGTCCGCTTCAAGCGCCTTGATCTGTTGATTCAATTCATCAATATCAAGTTTATAAATGCGACGGACCGGCTTTTCAGTCAGCTTTACCACATCCTCACGCGTGATTTCTTTTTTGAAATTTTTCCTGTAAGGATCGAACGCTTTGAGAATGGAATGCAATACACGTTCCCAATCCTCATGTTTCTTCTCCAGCTCCTTGTATATCTTTTCTTCAAAAAATATCTTTTCAAGGGAAGTAAAATGCCATTTTTCCTGCAGTTCTGCCAAGCGGATCTCCAATTCTTTTTTCAAGAGCTCCTTGGTGTAGTCAGCCGAGTGTTGCAACAGTGCAGTAACTGTACCAAAAACAGGTTTGTGGTCGATGATCACACATGCATTCGGTGCTATGCTCACCTCACAATCAGTAAATGCATACAGAGCATCTATGGTGATATCTGATGAAATTCCTGCTGCCAATTCAACCAAAATTTCAACTTCAGCTGCAGTATTGTCTGTAACCTTTTTTATTTTGATTTTTCCTTGGTCGTTGGCCTTGACAATGGATTCCATGAGCTGTGTAGTCGTCACACCAAACGGAACATCCTTGATGACAATGCTTTTTTTATCCAACTCTTGGATATGGGCACGACACCTGATTCTTCCGCCCTTTTTTCCATCATTGTAATTGGTGACATCGATCATTCCACCTGTTTGAAAATCAGGATAGAGTTCGAATTTTTTACCCTTGAGGTATTTAATGGAAGCTTCAATCAACTCATTGAAATTATGAGGAAGTATTTTCGTAGAGAGTCCCACAGCAATCCCCTCTGCTCCCTGTGCAAGCAAAAGCGGAAACTTCATGGGCAGGTTGATGGGTTCTCGTTTTCTTCCGTCGTAACTCAATTGCCAATCCGTTGTTTTTGCATTGAAGGCTACTTCAAGTGCAAACTTGCTCAACCTTGCTTCGATATAACGGGCTGCCGCTGCATCATCGCCTGTTCTGACATCTCCCCAATTTCCCTGGGTATCCACCAATAAATCTTTCTGGCCAAGATTGACCAGTGCATCTTGAATACTTGCATCACCGTGCGGATGATATTGCATGGTTTGTCCGATGATGTTCGCAGCCTTGTTCAGCCTTCCGTCATCCATTTCTTTCATGGAATGGAGAATCCTTCGTTGAACAGGCTTGAGTCCGTCGTTTACCTCAGGAACAGCCCTCTCCAAAATCACATAGGATGCATAATCCAGGAACCAGCTTTTGTATTGACTGGTAACGCCACCCTCCTGATCGAATTCAGTGATTGATTTATTCTTTGCCATTGCTACGCTGTGGTTTCTACCGCCGTTTTTTTCTTGATTTCAAAATCTTTCATTGCACCCATTTTTCCAATCATCTCGTATTTGTCGTTTTGCATGATCATTGTTTTCAATCTCCAAAGCAAAAATGCATCACCGGTAGTTTCTTTGTTTTTAGATAGAAAAGAATGGATGATCTTCGATGCCTTTTGTGGATCAGGCATGATATACCTTGAAAGATCTGTGTCATAAAAATTGACTTCCTTGTGCAATATTTTTTTACCCCCTTCCAAGAGACGAACCATAGAACCCTGTGCACAAATTTTATTCCATTCATCGCCATCCACCTCAAATTCACTGGTTGTAATAGGTCTTGCCAATTTTTTTGCTTTTAAAAATTCTTTGGGAGGAATCTGACTCAACCAATCCGGATAAAAAATATTCCCCTTTTCGTTGATGAAAGGCAGGTTGTTGAGATAAAGTATATGGATACGTCCCTGGAATGCTGCAAGCTGACTCACCAACCAATAATATCCACATACGTCATGCTTGTTTTGAGCTGCCCAAATCCAAACGGACTCATTTTCATCATTGGTCAATGCCTCTGCAATGTCCAGCAACACCTTTTCATCATTTACTTTTCCCTCCTCCGTCATTCCATCATAATCACCTCCCTCGAGTACTTTTTTCCACCACTCTTTTCGGGCAGATGCTCCCTCTGGTGTATTGATCAGGTCAAGAGGGCCAACAGCATAATCATCGCGGATGATTTTGATCTCGCCTGCCAAGCTTTCATCCATTTCGATGGCTTTCCCCAATACTTCAATATCTGGCTCATTGAATACAATGTGAATCATACGTTTAATTTGATTGTTCTACGGCATCAAGTTCCACACGCAGATTGGAAACGATAAAGTCCTGTCTCTCCTGCGTGTTCTTGCCCATGTAATATTCCAACAGCTGTTGAATATGGATTTGGTTTTCAAGAATCACCGGTGTCTTTTTCATATCCGGACCAATGAATCGCTTGAATTCTTCGGGTGAGATTTCACCGAGACCCTTGAATCTTGTGATCTCAGGTTTTGCACCTATTTTTTTAATCGCCTCCTGCTTTTCGTTTTCGGAGTAACAATATATTGTTTCTTGCTTGTTCCTGACCCTGAACAAAGGGGTTTCCAAAATGTAAACATGGCCATCTCTGACCAAATCAGGGAAAAACTGCAGGAAGAAAGTCATGAGCAATAACCTGATGTGCATACCATCGACATCTGCATCTGTTGCAATGATGATGTTGTTGTATCGAAGGTCATCCATGCCTTCTTCAATATTGAGCGCATGTTGAAGCAAATTGAATTCTTCGTTCTCGTATACAACTTTCTTTGTGAGTCCGAATGAATTCAGCGGCTTTCCCCTCAGGCTGAAAACTGCCTGCGTTTCTACATCCCTTGATTTCGTAATAGACCCGCTTGCTGAATCGCCCTCAGTAATGAATATGGTGCTTTGAAATTGTTTGGCAATGAACTCCTCCTTTCCCTTAGTAGGAGGTTCAGCGTTCAAATGAATGCGGCAGTCCCTCAATTTCTTGTTGTGAAGATTGGCTTTTTTTGCTCGCTCATTTGCCAATTTTTTGATTCCCGCCAATTCTTTTCTTTCCCGCTCACTTTGCTCGATGCGTTTTTTCAGCGCTTCAGCGACCGAGGGATTTTTATGCAGGTAGTTGTCCAACTCCTTTGCAAAAAAATCAGAAACAAAATTTTTCATGGAGGGTCCGCCTTCAAACATGGTTTGAGAACCCAATTTGGTTTTGGTTTGGGATTCAAACACGGGTTCCTGCACCCTAACAGCGATGGCTGCTACTATGCTTTGTCTGATGTCTGAAGTATCGTAATCTTTTTTAAAAAAATCACGGATTGTTTTTACAAAAGCTTCTCTAAAAGCCAGGACATGTGTTCCGCCTTGTGTTGTATACTGACCATTTACAAAACTGTAAATATCCTCTCCGTATTCATTGTTGTGGGAAATTGCCACTTCAATATCTTCTCCCTTTAGGTGAATCACAGGATAACGCAACTCATCTTCATTGGTGTTTCGGTGAAGCAGATCAAGCAATCCGTTTTTGCTAACAAATTTTTTTCCGTTGAAGTTGATGACCAGTCCTGCGTTCAAATAACAGTAATTCCACAGTTGTTTTTCAATATAATCGGGAATGAAATGGTAGTTGCGGAAAATCTGATCATCAGGTATGAAAACAACCTCTGTTCCATTGGATTCTTTGCTGGCAGTTTCTTTGTATTCTTTGGAGAGTGCACCTCTTGTAAACTCTGCAATTTTCTCCTTGCCATCCCTGAAAGCCTTCACCTTGAAATATTCACTCAATGCATTGACCGCTTTGGTACCCACGCCGTTGAGTCCCACGCTCTTCTGAAAAACCTTGCTGTCGTATTTGGCACCTGTGTTGATCTTGCTGACTACATCCACGAGCTTTCCCAAAGGAATTCCACGTCCATAGTCACGGATCATGACCTGCTTGCCGTTCAGTTCTAGGTCAATCTGTTTTCCATACCCCATCATGTGCTCATCGATACAGTTGTCCATGACTTCTTTCAGGAGGACATAAATACCATCGTCCTGACTGCTGCCATCACCCAACTTTCCTATATACATACCCGGACGAAGGCGAATATGTTCCTTCCAATCAAGGCTCTTTATCGAGTCCTCATTGTACTCAAATGCATTGTTCTCTTGCTGTTTAGCCATAATCATTGAACCAGGGGTTCATTTTAAACCAAATGGTATAATCACTTGGTTGCCAAAGATAAATGAATGGAACCTGCCATGATAATGCAGGTTATCAACGGGGTGTGCATAATTAAAAATCCCCCGAGAACCAATCAGTTCATGCGCTTCTTGATGGTGCTGACCTGTTCCTGGAGATTACTCACCAGCTGAGCAAGCTGACCAACATCCCAACGCTGCTGTTGCGCTACTTTTGAGATGACCATCTGTGCCTGCCATATTTCAAGAATATCTTCCGCATTGATCTGATATGGCTGAAAGGAAGGATTGTCACTTGTAAGTGTGACTTTGTTTTTTAATTTGAGTGATCTTGAAACGCGTTTGTATACAATCCCCTCATTTTTGCTGACAACGATGCATGCAGCATTTTGCTTGACATCATCCAATGCATCCATTTTTTGTCCGACGATGATGGAACCGCTTGGCGTCGGCAACATACTGTCACCAATGATTTCAAAAGCCCTGAAATTTCCGCTGCCCAACATGGGAAGTGTGAACGTATTGAGCTCATCGATGAACTCATCGTCAGCATAACCGGCCAAGTAACCGGCAGCAGCCTTCATGGGAACGAAGTGTATGAGTTGATTTTCACCCGACATCTTCAACTGCCTACGCCTCGATAAATAATTGCCCTTTGACTCACTCAGGTCTCTTCTCAGCAAATCATCCAGACTGACCCTGAATAGATCACTGACCACCTCCAACACATCTACCCTCGGCTCAGCACGCTCTTCTTCATATGCTCCCAACAAAGAACGCTTGATCTGCAGTTTTTGAGCAAATTCTTCCTGTGTGAGTCCCTTTAACTTGCGCAAATATTTCAAATTTTGTCCCGCGAATGATTGTGACATGCTAATGAATTTGGGGGCAATATACTAAATTTTTTAGTTTTTCAAGAAAAATGCTAAGTTTTTTTTCAAATTGTCATTTGATTCAAAAAAAAGCAAGCACTTAAATATGTGGTAATTTTGAGGTGATATGAAGAAAACAGCATCCAAAAAAGAAAAACCCATCATCCTGGTTGTAAACGACGATGGCGTCACTGCTCCCGGCATCAATCACCTGGTGGAAGCAGTGAAGGATTTGGGAAGAGTTGTAGTCGTTGCGCCAGACAAACCTCAATCAGGCATGGGACATGCCATCACCATTGGGTACCCCTTGCGTCTGCACAAAACCCATATTCCTGCTGATGTGGAAGCATGGGGCTGCAGCGGCACCCCTGTTGATTGTGTGAAACTTGCTGTCGATAAAGTATTGCACCGCAAACCGGATATATGCCTGAGTGGTATCAACCACGGTGCCAACCACTCCATCAATGTGATTTACTCCGGCACCATGAGTGCGGCCATTGAAGCATCCATAGAAAATATTCCAGCAGCAGGATTCTCTTTGCTCGACCATAGTCTTGAAGCTGATTTCAGCGGTGCAAAAAAATATGCCAGGATGATTGTCGAAAAAATGCTGGCCAAGAAAGCAGACAAACACCTTTGCCTGAATGTAAACATCCCCAAAGGGGATGCAGGATTGATCAAGGGTGTGAGGGTATGCAAACAGGCATACGCCAAATATGAGGAGGATTTCAAGGAACGAAAAGATCCCATCGGCAAAAAATACTATTGGCTGACAGGAGAATTTCTAAATCTTGAAAAAAGCAAAGAAACGGATGTCTGGGCGCTGCAAAACAATTATGTAAGCATTGTTCCGGTTCAATATGACTTGACCAATTACGCGTTGAAAAAGAAAATTGAAAAAGATTATACCTGGTCATGAGAAACAAGGATAATTATATATTGGGATTAACCATAGGCGCTGTGCTCCCCTTGTTGAGCTTCTTTGGATATTATTATTGGAAATTCAGTTTGTTTACTTTCAATGAATTCATTGAACTGCTCGCGCAAAACAAATCACTTGTAACCGCGTTGAGCATACCATGTCTGCTGCTGAACATTGTACTTTTTACCATTTTCATCAATGGCAGAAAGGATAAAACTGCCAAAGGAATTTTTATTGCTTCGATTGTATACGCCTTGTCTGCACTGCTCTTCAAATTCTTATCTTAATCATCCGCATGAAATACTACATCATCGCTGGTGAAGCATCGGGTGATTTGCACGGCAGCAGATTGATCAGCGCCATTTTGAAAAACGATGCAGCAGCGGATATCCGCGCATGGGGTGGCGATCTGATGCAGGCAGAGGGCGCCAAACTGGTAAAACACTATCGAGATTTGGCTTTCATGGGATTTGCTGAAGTACTGTTTCATATCAAAACAATTTTTGACAACCTGCGATTTTGCAAAAAAGACATCATCCATTTTCAACCAGATGTTGTGGTGCTGATTGATTACCCCGGATTTAATTTACCCATTGCCCAATTTGCCAAACAGGAAGGATTCAAAACGGTATATTACATATCTCCCCAGGTCTGGGCCTGGAAAGAAAACCGCATCAAGAAAATAAAACTGTTTGTTGACAGGATGCTGGTTATTCTCCCCTTCGAAAAAACATTTTTTCAAGAACGAAATTATCAAGTTCAATATGTAGGCCATCCGCTGATTGAAACAATTGAAGCATTTCAAACATCAACGACATGCTCAACATTCATCAAAGATTTCAAACAAGCCAATTCTCTTCCAGTAGTAGCTATATTGCCTGGATCCAGAAAACAGGAAATCAGCAAAAAACTTCCTCTCATGCTGGAGGCCACCAGGAACTTACCTGAAACAACCTGTATTGTTGCACAAGCACCAGGTATAGATGATGCATTCATGTGGGGAATCACAAAAAATTACCCGCATGTCAAGGTGTGGAAAAACCAAACATATCCGTTGCTTTCCATTGCAGATGCGGCGATCGTTGCATCCGGCACAGCGACACTGGAAACTGCAATTTTTGGAGTCCCCCAAGTGGTATGCTACAAAACATCCTGGTTGTCTTATATAATAGCAAAATATTTCATCAAGGTTCCATTTATTTCGCTTGTCAATATCATACAAAACAAAGCAGTCGTTCAAGAACTGATACAACAAGAGTTGACAGTCGCGCATCTTGAATACGAGATAAAGGAGTTGTTGTATAATCAACAAAAAATTGATGAGATAAAACTCGATTACGGTGCTTTGAAAAACAGCTTGATTCCAGGTGGCAATGCATCAGAGAATGCGGCAGCTGCCATCCATGCCCTCATCCATCAAACCATTTGATCAACGCTTGATCAGCAGTCTCACGATGATTACAATGATGGCAAAAAGAAAAAGCAAAATCGATAACCTGTTGATTCCATGCATGTACCTGATCCAGGTTGTATTGGGACTGTCCTCATCTTTTTTTCTGAGGTAGAGGTAAGTTGCGATCTGTTTCCAAATTCCCATATAGATGATTTAGGCTGTCAATAAACTGCATCCACGTACATCGCTGCTGTCAACCCTTCCCATCAGTTCGAAAGCACCGTTTCCGGTGAATCGTGCAAGATCATCGGTTGCGATGAATCCAATACTGTCTTTGTTAGCGAGGTCGATGACATTGATAACACCCGTGCGCATGATATGTTCATTTGCATGCCAAATTTCAAATGGATCATCGATTGACCTCAGCAATATTTTCAAGGTAGAGGACATTTGATAAATCCCCTCTCCTTTTGAATAGGCCTGTGACATCAGTTCCGTCATGCCATATTCCGCATGGATGGATGCAACACCCAGTCCTGCTTTCAACAGCTGATGGACTTCTGATCTGGTGAGTTCTTTTCTTCTGCCTTTCATTCCCCCTGTTTCCATTACAATGGTATGTCGAAGTTGCATGGGATGTGCAGCAGCAAAATCAAGCAATGCAAATGTCACCCCCATGAGCAAGGTTTTTTGTCCGGACGCCTCCAAACGACCCAACACCTCCTGCAATTGTTTGAAATCATGGAGGAAAAATCCGCTGCAAGTATGATTGCTCAATTGGATGAAATGCTCAACCATGGCAATCAGTGAAGAGTTTTTCCTTTCCAAATAAGAAGGAAGCAACCCAATGACACAATAATCTTTGATATCTCCATATTGCTCTTCAAACAAGGCAACCGTATGGTCCAGGTACTGCTTGAGATCCCTGATGCAGTGCTTGCTGTTGATCGTGCCGGTTGTTCCGCTGCTCTCAAAACATTGTACTGGATTGAATACACCTGTTCTGACAGAATGCGTTTTGAAAAAAGAGATGGGTAAAAAAGGGATCTCCTCCAATCGCGTGATGGTTGAAGGATTGATGCGTAGACCTTCGGTGAATTTCCTGTACAATGGATTCTCCGCAGACTGTTTTTTGAACAACCTCCATGCATCTTCTATGAACAAGGGATCAAACAAGGTTAAAGGTTGTTAAAATAGGTTATGGGGAATAGGTTTTTCGTTGTGAAACGGCTAATTTTGAACAGCAACAAAGGTACATGAGAAAAATCTTCCCTCTCATCTTCACTGCCGTTTTTATGACTGCCTGCGAGAAAACAAGCATGCAATCCAAACCTGTTTTGAAAATCAACAGCATCAGCTCGAGTCAAATTTCTGCCGGTGACGATTTACAGATCAAGTTGCAACTCTCAGATCAGGAAGGCGATTTTCTCGATACCATTTGGTTTAAAAAAACAACCACCAGGTGCTTGAGAAGCAACTTCTCCGATTCGAGTCTCCTGCAAATACCGGCTGATCTTCCCAGAACAAAAAATTTCAGCGGTGAATTGATCGTAACCCTGAACTACAGTGTGGCACTGCAACCAAGATGCTTCAGCAGCGATACCGCTGTATTCAGTTTTTGGGTAAAAGACGAAAAGGGCAACAAAAGCGACACGGTCAAAACCTCATCCATCATTATTTCAAGATAAACTTCACATGGCAAAGTCAATCAAATCAAAAAGATTACTCAGCGACCATTCCTATGCATTTCTGAAAGAATATATCAATACCCCATCTCCTACCGGATTTGAATCAGGGGGACAAAAACTATGGCTGAAATACATCCAGCAACATGTGGATGAAACCATGACAGATCCATACGGATCCGTTGCGGGCATCATCAATCCCAAAGAAAAATTCAAAGTGGTCATCGAGGCCCACGCAGATGAAATCAGCTGGTTTGTCAATTATATTTCTGACAGTGGTCTCATTTACCTCAAAAGAAATGGCGGGGTTGATCACCAAATTGCTCCAGGCAAAAGAGTGTTGATCCATGGTAAAAAGGGTTCTGTAAAGGCTGTATTTGGTTGGCCGGCCATTCATACCAGGATAGGCGGCGGTGAAAGAAAAGATCCTCAACCTGCTGTAGAAAACTTATTCCTGGACTGCGGTGCAAAAAACAGAAAAGAAGTTGAGTCACTTGGAATCCACATCGGCGCAGTTGCTACCTATGAGGAAGGATTTGATGAACTGGCTTATAATTACCTGATAGGAAGAGCGATGGATAACAGGATTGGCGGGTTCATGATTGCTGAAGTAGCAAAAATGATAAGAGTCAATAAGGTGAAACTTCCTTATGCATTGTATGTTGTCAATGCAGTCCAAGAAGAAATCGGATTGAGAGGTGCAGAAATGATTGCCAGAAGAATCAAACCGGATGTTGCCATCATCACCGATGTGACACATGATACAACCACACCCATGGTCAACAAAATCATAGAAGGTGATGTAGCCTGCGGCAAGGGTCCCTCGCTTGCATTCGGACCTGCAGTTCACAACAAATTGCTCTCCCTCGTTGAAAATGTTGCAAGTAAAAAGAAAATACCTGTGCAAATGCGAACAGTATCCAGAAGCACCGGTACCGACACAGACTCATTTGCCTATGCAAACGATGGTTGTCCCTCAGTATTGATTTCTATACCATTAAGATACATGCATACAACAGTTGAGATGCTGCACAAGGATGATATTGAGAACACCATCAGGCTCATGTATGAAACACTTGTAACATTGACGCCGAAAACCAATCTGAGTTACTTTTCATAGTCAATCAATTTATACACGAAAGAAACCTGGTGTTGTGAGTAGGTGGACTGGTAATGGGTTCTTGCATATTGAAATTGCAGACTGTTCAGATGAAGCCTGATACCATATCCAAATCCAGTCAATCCATTGGCGAGATTTCTGATTTGAAGCTCTTTTCGTCTGAGCATGTTGTAACCAAGGGTCAGCACAATCTTTTCTCCCACCAATACATCTGTTCCTGCAATAAAATGACTGAGTATTTTGGTTCCAAAGCCGTTGCGCAGGACTGTTCCATAATTTTCAGTATCAAAATTTTCATCCTGGTACAACAAATCAAATTGATGCAATCTTTGTGCAGTCAATGACAATTTTATCGGAGCTTTCTCCAATTGTTTGGTCAGTCCAATCAACAAATCAAAAGGCAGATCCTCACCCTGATTCGTGTATCGTTTGATTTGAAATCCCATGTTTCTTGATGCGAATCCCACTTGCAGCATATTCTCTTCATCATAATAATTCAATCCGATATCAGATGCCACTCCAATGCTGTTGTATGGGCCATATCTTGAATTGATGAACTTGAGTGTAGCTCCATAAAACCATCTTTCGCCATATGTTCTGGCCGCTGCCAAAGAAACCATTTGGTCAAATGCTGTAAATGTTCCCATCACATTGCCTGCGGCATCTGTCTGTGTCTCATTGCCATAGAGCAAGTGTGCAATACCCGCTGCAAAGGTGGTATTCCATCCCTCGTGGTGATAAGCACCAGAGCCAAAAAGTCCGTTGACAGTTGGAGCAATTGCTGCAAAATTTGCCGCAATATTGCCATGGTGTTGATATCTCAACAATGCCGGGTTGTCATTGAAGAGTCCCACGTCACTGTTGAATGTAGAAACATTTCTTCCCCCCAAAGCACTGGCCTGAGGCACCCATTGCATTTTTAAAAAATTATAGGTCGCAGATCCCCCTAGCGTCTGGGCTTCAGTATTCAAACCGGCAGCAGTCAAAAAAAACAGGCATGCAAAAAATCGCATGCCCGAATTTAAACCGATGCGGTGAATATATAAAATTAAACCAGCGCCAATTCAAGGACCTGTTGCATGGTCTTTACATAATGAAAGCGCATTCCTTTGATGAATTCAGCATTGATCTCCTGAACATCTTTTTCATTTTGCCAACAAAGAATGATTTCTTTCAACCCTGCTCTTTTTGCAGCCAATACTTTCTCTTTGATGCCTCCCACCGGCAATACCTGTCCACGTAAGGTGATTTCACCTGTCATAGCCAGGAATGGTTTTACTTTTCTGGATGTAAACGCCGATGCCAAAGCAGTCATCATGGTGATACCGGCGCTTGGACCGTCTTTCGGCACTGCCCCTTCCGGAACATGTATGTGGATGTTTTTCTTTTTAAACAAGTCTGCATCAATACCCATTTTCTTTGCATTTGCCTGCAAATAGGTGTAAGCAGTGGATGCACTTTCTTTCATGACCGTTCCCAGGTTTCCTGTCAGCTGCAGATCACCTTTCCCATCGCTCAACGTTGTTTCAATGAAAAGGATATCGCCGCCCACATATGTCCATGCCAAACCAACTGCGACGCCAGGCATGTTCGCTGTCTTGTAGATTTCATTGGAATATTTTGGTTTTCCCAACACTCTGGTAACATCTGTTTGAGAAATAACAGATTTTACCTTGCCTTGCAAAGCGAGATCTTTTGCATAGCTCCGCATGATGCTGGCCAATTGCCGATCCAGTTCGCGCACACCACTTTCCCTCGTGTAGTTCTCAATCAAATAGGTCATGACCTGCTGATTCATTTTAAGATCCTGATCCTTGAGTCCATGCAATTCTTTTTGCTTTGGCAGCAAATGTGTTTGTGCAATCTTTTCTTTTTCTTCCACGGCATATCCAGTGAGATCAATGATTTCCAATCGATCTCTCAATGCAGGCTGAATGCTTTGAATATCATTTGCAGTTGCGATAAAAAGCACACGGCTCAGATCGTATTCAAGCTCCAGGTAGTTATCATAAAAACTGTTGTTCTGCTCAGGATCCAATACTTCAAGCAATGCGGATGAAGGATCACCTCTGAAATCTTTTCCCACTTTATCTATCTCATCCAAAATCATCACAGGGTTGGATGATTTCACTTTTCGAATGGATTGAAGAATCCTGCCCGGCATCGCACCAATGTATGTTTTCCGGTGCCCCCTGATTTCACTTTCGTCATGCAGTCCACCTAAACTGAAACGGACATACTTTCTTCCAATGGCACTCGCGATGCTTTTACCGAGAGAGGTTTTTCCGATGCCTGGGGGACCCACAAAGCAGAGAATCGGACTTTTCATGTCGCCCTTCAACTTCAACACGGCCAGGTATTCAAGAATTCTCTCTTTGATCTTTTCCATTCCGTAATGATCCTTGTCGAGCACCTTCTTGGCCTTTTTCAAATCATAGCTATCGGTCGTGCAATCATCCCATGGAAGATCCAACATCAAATCAACATGATTGTAAACGGTTGAATAATCGGGCGTGCTGGGATGCATGCGTTCCAACTTTTCAATTTCTTTTTGAAACAGTTCTTTCGCTGCCGCAGACCATTTCTTGGACTCAGCTTTTTTCTTCATCTCCTGAATTTCACGGTCATTGCTGTCACCACCCAATTCCTCTTTGATGCTTTTCAATTGCTGCTGTAGAAAATATTCCCGCTGTTGTTTGTCAAGTTCCGTTTTGGTTTTGGTCGTTACCTTGTTTTTTAATTCTGCAAACTGCAATTCTTTTTGCAAGAGCTTCAACAGAAGTTCAGCGCGCTGCCGCATGTCATTCATTTCCAGCAAATCTTGCTTATCTGCCAATTCACAATTCAAATTGCTTCCCACAAAATGAATCAGGAAGGCAGGATTTTCAATATTGCGCAAAATGATGGAGGCCTCTGTCGGTATATTGGGAGAGAGTTGGATGATCTGTGCAGCAAGGTCTTTGATAGACGAGACAGATGCCTGAAAAGATTGATCATCGGTGACCACCTGTTCATCCAATGCCTCAACCACTCCCTTGAAAAATGGATCCTCGGAGCTTATGCTGATCAGTTGAAATCTTTTTTTCCCTTGCAAGATGGCAGTTGTTCCACCGTCTGGCATTTTGATCAGCTTGACAATTTTGGCAACCGTGCCGATCCCTACCAAATCACCAACACCAGGATCTTCGATGTTGCTGTCTTTTTGAGAAAGTACGCCTACTAATTTGTCAGTCTTGTATGCCTCCTCAATGGCCTTGATGGACTTATCCCTTCCAACCGTGATAGGTATGACTACGCCCGGAAAAAGCACTGTATTTCTGAGCGGCAAAAGCGGTAATTCCTTTGGCAAAACAAGTTTTTCACCATTGTCATCTCCCTCGTTCAGCGGAATAATGGGCATAAAGTCCAATTCTTCCTCCTGAGGCAATAAGTTTAAATTCAATCCCATAATATATTCTTTACGACAATATGTCACCCAAGACCCTGAAACAGGGTACGCTGTTGAATGTACACCTATTAGGTCAAGTTTGATGCCAACAAAAAAGCCCTGATGAATTATCAGGGCTTTAAATATTGAAAAAATACTTTTTAGAGTGAAATACCAACCCCTGCCTGGAGCATTTTTGATTTCCAGGAATCCTGCACGGTGGCAACATTTATTTCTGACAAGCCAAACGAATACCTCCCAAATACACTCAATTTTGAAAGATTCAACTGTACGCCAGCTAACATGCTGAAGTCTTTGTTCTTCAGGGCATCACCCCCTACTCTGAGGGCATCTTTGGTTTGACTGATGGTCATGCCAATCTGTGGACCAGCCTGGATAGAGATCAAAGGCACGGGACTGATATTGAGCAAAATAGGTACATGGATATAGGTTGCTTTGAGGTCAGCCAATCCATTTCTGAATACTGCCGTGTTCGGTGTAACACTGAGTTTTACAGAGCTGATCAATCCCTCCACTTGAACCCCTACAATTTCAGATGCTTTGATCCTTGCAAACAAACCAGCATGAAATCCGCCTTTGTAATTTTCTTGAAATGAAGCACTGGTATTGGTGGTAAAGTTCCCACCTGCCTTGATGCCCAATTTCAATCCTTGAGCATGGACCTGAATAAAGGCGCATGATAATAAAAGCAATGAAAATATCCTTTTCATAATTCGGTGTTTTAATTTATTCAAAAATACAGTTTATTCTTTGGTATACAGCTACATCAAAATGTGACACCTGCAGTTATGTTAAAAATATTGGAAAACTTGTTGGTGGATGTAGATTGAAAATAATATCCTAGAAAATATCCTGTGGAGATGGAGATCGCATCTTTGAACCAGGAAATATTGGCAGAGACAGCGGCCTTTCTGATTCCGAATCCACTTCCTGCAGATTGATTGACTCTGTAAAATTGTTCCATGCGTTTTCTATCCTCGACCTCATTTCTAAATCTCTCTCTCAACTTGATACTTTCCGAGCTGGTTGATTGTATTCCTGATATGATGCTGATTTGAGGCATGAAGCTGAACAAATCATTTTTCATCAAAAAAGAAGATTTTACAAATGAGTGCGAAACGCCTGTATTGATGGAGAGATCTCTGATATGCACTTTGTAGGTGTCAAGGACATTCATAACCATTCCATTGGGTAGTCTTCTGGGAACAACATAACTATCCATATAATTTCCATCGCCATACCCAATAGACAAAGAGGGTCTCAGCCAGGTTGTACGACCTTGGATATATCCGTATACATCATGATTGAATGGCGTTATTCGACTCGGATCCTGCAGTTTTGATTTTGCGTAGTAGGAATATGAAATTCCATACATCAGTTTCTTTGCTACTTTATCATATGATGGAGTAATGGCTGTTTGGTACCATCTGACTGCATTATCGATGTTTCTGACATATCCCATGACCCCAATCCCCAAGCCGGATTTATGGAAATAAGATACGCTTGGAATAAAAGCGGTTGCACCTGTTGAAGATTGCTGTGCATTCAGCACATTGTTGTTGGTGCTGAAAAGCCTGTTGCTGAATGATGTGGTTACCGAAAAAAAACTTTTTTGTGTGCGCAATGAATCGAGCATTCCCCTCAACTCATTGATCAGGCTATCGTTTTTAAGAAAAGAAAAATCATCTTTGGTTGCAAGCGACTGATTGTTTTCCTGGGCATTCACATGCTGAAAAAATAAAAATAGCAGGAGAAGGGAAAGTGGGAAGCTGCGCAGCATTGATTGTCGTGTTCGGTTGTTGGTAAGACCCGATTTCGCAGAGAAAGTTACACTGATTTTATGAAAGAACTGTTAAATCAGGCAAGTTCAATCAGGGTAATCTCCGGCAATATGCCTACCCTTCCTGGATAACCTAGAAATCCAAATCCACGGTTGACATATAAATGCTGATCGCCTTTTTTATAAAGTCCGCCCCACTGTTTGTACACATACTGAACGGGACTCCATCTAAACCCTGGAATCTCCACGCCGAATTGCATGCCATGTGTGTGGCCGGACAGCATCAAATCAATATCCCCGTAATGCTTGCAAACTTCTGCATCCCAGTGACTGGGATCGTGGCTCAACAATATTTTGAATGGATATTGATCGGCACCCTGATAAGCTTTTTTGAGATCTCCATACTTGGCAAAGTTTGCACGTGCACCCCAATTTTCTATTCCGATCAATCCAATGGATGCACCATCTTTTTCCAGTGAAACATGTTCATTGAGCAGCAATCTCCACCCCATTGCTGCATGTATGCTTTTCAGTTTGTCGAGGTTTTCTTTTTTAGCATCTGCACTGGGCCATGAAACATAATCTCCATAATCGTGGTTTCCCAAAATACTGAATACACCCAATGGTGCTTTCAGAGAAGAAAAAACTGCGATTTTGTCTTCCATCTCTTTTGCCATGTTGTTGACAAGATCGCCGGTGAAGAAAATAACATCCGGTTGCAGATCATTTATTTTTTGGATACCCTTTTTCACAGCCTCAAGATCATCCAAACTCCCGCTGTGTATATCTGAGATCTGTACAATCTTCAATCCCTTGAAGGCAGCAGGGATTTTATCAGATTGAATCTTTGCCTTTTCAATGCGGTAACGGTATTTATTCCCAAATCCATACAAGAGCGTCCCAAACAAACCACCACCTACTCCTATGCCAAGCCATGATAAAAACAAGGATCGACTGATTGCATCGGTTGGGGTTGATTCACCTTTGACCAGCTGGTATGTTTTGACACCTCCCCATTGCAGCAACCTTCTTGCATCATCCACCAGGAAGAAAATCATGGCGATGAATTTTGCGATGAAAAATCCAAACAAAATGGCAATGACGTAGACCCTGACAAATGACGGAAGCGACTCAAATTGTATGTAGGGAATGACCAGAAATAGAATGATCGCTGCAACAGTAAAGCTCCAGTAAGCTGCATGAATGACCAAACGCAGCTTGGGCGAAAGGGAGGCTGTAACCAATTTGAGGGATTGAAACACATACAAATCAATCAAAACCATGGTAATGATGAAAATCCACGAACCCAGGAGCCTTTTCATGTTGATAACTATTGTTTAATGCCTGCTACTCTAACATTATTTTAGCCATTATGTTCCCTAAAATGGTGCCGAAATTGTAAATTTGTCATCCTGTCATTTTAACAAAAAGCTGAAAATCAATGGCCAGAATCATAGGCGTCGCAAATCAGAAAGGTGGAGTTGGAAAAACAACAACGGCCATCAACCTGGCGGCAAGTTTTGCGGTGCTTGAGTACAAAACCCTGCTGGTAGATGCCGACCCACAGGCAAACAGTACCTCCGGAGTTGGCTTCGATCTTCAGAATGTTCAACAAAGCATCTATGATTGCATGGTGGGTGACGCCAAAGCAAGGGATACCATTCTGAAAACTGAAATTCCCAACCTTGACCTGATTCCCTCTCACATTGACCTGGTGGGTGCTGAACTTGAAATGATCAATTATCCCAACAGAGAAAACGTCATCAAAACCATTTTGGATGATTTGAGAAACGAATACGACTTCATCGTCATTGATTGTTCTCCTTCCCTCGGACTCATTACCGTCAATGCACTCGTAGCAGCTGACTCGGTTGTCATTCCGGTACAGGCAGAATTTTTTGCGTTGGAGGGATTGGGCAAATTGCTCAATACCATCAAGATTGTTCAGAACAGACTCAACACCGCTTTGTCTATCGAAGGCATTCTGATGACCATGTATGATGTGCGTTTGAGATTGTGCAATCAGATTGTGAGTGAAGTAAGAAAGCATTTCGAAGAGATGGTTTTCGATACGCTGATTCACAGAAATTCCAGATTGAGTGAAGCACCCAGCGTTGGAAAGCCTGTCATATTATACGATGCCGACAGCAAAGGTGCGGTCAATTACCTCAACCTTGCAAAAGAGATCCTGCAAAAGAACAACCTGACTAAGATCAAAGAGGAAGAAAGAACTTTAAACTTAGAAGATGAGCAATAATCCATCCAATAAAAAAGATGCACTGAACAGGGGAATCAGATCTCTGTTGGGAAGCATCGATACTGAATTGAAAAATCCGGTTACGGGATCTCTGAAGTCAGAAGTGGTTTCAAAAAACACTTCCGTCAGCCGAATTGCACTTACAGATATTGTTCCGAACCCTAGGCAACCTCGACAAGATTTTGATCAAAAAGCCATTGAGGATCTTGCCCAATCAATGCGCCAGCACGATATCATTCAACCACTGACTGTGACACCGCTCAGCAACGGTAAATATAAATTGATTGCCGGAGAGAGAAGATGGAGGGCGGCGAAGCTAGCGGGACTGAAAGATGTACCAGCCTATGTTCGAGAAGCGGACGACAAACAAGTCCTTGAACTTGCACTGCTCGAAAATTTGCAGAGAGAAAATTTGAATGCCATTGAAATCGGACTCGGATACCAGCGCCTGATGGATGAATGCGCCATGACGCAGGAGGAAGTTGCAACAAGAATGGGCATGGACAGAAGTACTGTATCTAATTACATTCGGATGTTAAAGTTGCCGCCAGACATCATTGTGGCTGTAAGAAATGGCACCTTGAGCATGGGGCACGCAAGAGCATTGATCAATGCAGGAGAAGTGGAAAAACAATTGTTCGTTTTCAATACCATCGTTGCTAAAAAACTTTCTGTCAGACAAACAGAAGACCTTGTCAAACAACTCTACAAGCCTACTAAAAAGAAAGAACATACTGCTGCACCCAAAAACAATTTCAACCATATCCAGCAGCAAATTGCTTCGCAGCTGGGAACCAAAGTGAAGTTGGAGCATCATTCTACTGGTAGAGGAAAAATCATATTGGAATATTTCTCAGTCGAAGAACTGAACAGTTTATTGGATAAGATGAAAGTAACCATACACTGATGATTGCATGTTCATTCAACAAATTCATTCTTCTTTGTACATCACTCGTCGTTTTCAACACGACCTACAATTTCGCGCAATCCAAACCTGCAGACAAACCCATCGCAGATACAGCTAAAAAAGTCAGATCCATCGCTGCAAAAGCAGCCCTCAGGTCAGCCATTCTACCCGGACTCGGTCAGATCTACAACAAAAAATACTGGAAGTTGCCATTGGTATATGGCGCTTTGGCCATACCGGTATCTACATTCAAATACAACAGTGATTGGTACAGTAAAACTAGGTTTGCCTATACGGTGAGGGTCACCAACGATACAGCCAATTTCAAAAACATTGCACGCGAACTTCAACCCATTTCAACAGAGGCTTTGAAATCATACAGAAATAGTTTTAGAAAAAATATGGACTTCTCTGTATTGGGTCTGCTGTTGATGTGGGGATTAAACATCGTAGATGCAACTGTTGATGGACACCTGAGGACATTCAACATTTCAGATGACCTTAGCTTGAGTGTCAAACCAAGCACAAGGACTTGGCAGCAGGGATTTGGTATGACAGCTACATTACATTTTTAAAAACATCAAGACATGAATATTGCTTTGATCGGATATGGAAAAATGGGAAAGACCATCGAGCAGGTTGCCATTCAAAGAGGGCACCATGTGAAATTGAAAATTGATCTTCAAAACCTGGATGATTTCAACGAACAAAATTTGAAAGATATTGATGTAGCAATAGAATTTACAGGTCCCCATACAGCGTACAACAACATCATCAAATGCATTCAATGGAATACACCGGTTGTAAGCGGCTCAACAGGTTGGCTTGAACATTTGACGGATGTTGAATCCATGTGCAACAACAAAAAAGGAAGTTTTTTATATACAAGCAATTTCAGCATTGGGGTCAATATCTTTTTTGAAGTAAATAAAAAACTGGCCCAATTGATGGAGGGTAAACATCAATACGAAGTTGCGATCAAGGAAATTCATCATACGCAGAAAAAAGACGCACCGAGTGGCACTGCCATCACAATCGCCGAGCAAATACTCGCGAATCATTCGAGCAAATCAAGCTGGGTAAATGATGCTCCTGCATCGAAAGATGAGTTATTCATCAAAAGCGAGCGAATTGATCCATACCCGGGACTGCATGAGGTAACTTACTCCTCACCTGTTGATGAAATAAAAATCATCCATGAGGCACACAGCCGCGATGGATTTGCTTTGGGTGCAGTAATGGCGGCAGAATTTATTGCGACAAGAAAAGGTATCTTTACCATGAAAGATGTACTTGGATTTGGAAATTAATGCTCCATGCTGAACAAGAAAACACAATATGCATTCCAGGCTTTGATGTATCTGGCTGAACACAAGGACGAAGGACCGATGCTCATCGCTGATATTTCAAAGAAGAAAAAAATTCCCCTGAAATTTCTTGAGAACATCCTTTTAGAACTCAGAAAATCAAATATTCTTGAAAGCAAGAAAGGAAAAGGCGGAGGATATTACATCAAACAAAACGCATTGAAGACACCCCTGTCTGATATCATCCGTAAAATTGAAGGTCCCATTGCCATGCTGCCTTGTGCGAGTCTCTATTTTTACGAAAGATGTAAAAATTGTGACGAGAAACATTGCGGATTGCATGACACAATGGTACTGGTACGAGATGCAACACTCAAGGTACTTGACAATAAAACAATTGCAGATTTGGTAAAATAAAATAGATGGCAGAGGATTTGATCATCGCAACCGGAAACAAGGAAGAAAAATACCAGCAGCTGTTGCCGCAGATCCAAGCATTGGTGGATGGAGAGCAAAACCTCATTGCCAATCTGGCCAATGTTGCTGCAGCACTTAAGCAACAATTTGATTTTTGGTGGGTGGGATTTTATTTGATTGAAGGAGACGAATTGGTACTTGGTCCATTCCAGGGACCCATTGCCTGCACAAGGATCCGAAAAGGCAAAGGTGTCTGCGGAACAAGTTGGGAAAAGAATGAAACGATCATTGTTCCAGATGTGGATGCATTTCCAGGTCATATTGCCTGCAGCAGCCAATCAAAAAGTGAAATAGTTGTTCCCTTTCAACTAAAAAATAAACTGGTAGGTGTACTAGATGTTGACAGCGAACAATACAACAG
>JBEGMC010000053.1:0-39489 GCA_041183265.1 Bacteroidota bacterium | reverse complement strand
CATCGTCAAGGCACTGGATGCGGTGGCCCATATCATTCTTAAAATGGTGGGTTATGTGATGAATGTTGCACCCTTGGGCGTTTTTGGTGCCATCGCAGCCGTGATTGCTGTGAAAGGACTGGATGTGTTTATTTTTTATGGACAATACCTCTTGTTTTTTCTGATCGGTATTGCATTGCTCTGGGTGGTATTGCTTTCAGTCGGTTACATCATATTGAGAAAAAGACTGTTTGAATTATTCAGATTCATTTCCCAGCCCCTCCTGGTGGCCTTCAGCACTACGAGCAGCGAGGCGGTTTTTCCAAAACTAACGAGCGAGCTGGAGCGATTCGGTTGCAAAGACAAAATCGTTTCATTCATCCTCCCACTTGGTTACAGCTTCAACCTGGATGGCAGCATGATGTACATGACCTTTGCCAGTCTCGCGATAGCACAAGCATATGGTATTCACCTCGATGTTGGAACGCAACTTACCATGTTGTTGGTATTGATGCTGACCAGCAAAGGAATTGCAGGTGTGCCGCGCGCTTCATTGGTGGTGGTGACTGCCACTTGTGCGATGTTCAATATTCCTCCCGAGGGAATTGCATTGATTTTACCGATCGACCATTTTTGCGATATGTTCAGAACCATGACCAATGTTGTTGGAAATGCACTGGCAACCACAGCCGTGAGTAAATGGGAGGGAGAATTGACAACTGCAGTAACCACTGATAATGTGTAAATGTTGGGATCATGATTGAACTGGCTATTCATTTGAAAGATTTGTTGAATCCGGAGTTTTATATACAGCACGGCGGACTCTGGCTTTTCTTGTTCATTGTATTTGCAGAAACTGGATTGTTTGCGGGGTTCTTTTTGCCGGGAGATTCTCTGCTCTTTGTTGCAGGTATTTACTGCAATGAATTGGCAGCGGAGTTCGTTGATCTGCAATTTGATATTTTTAATTTACTGCTCGTTGCCACCCTGGTTGTTGCAGCCGGTGTTTTGGGCAATATTGTGGGATACTGGTTTGGCGCAGCAAGCGGACCTTACCTATTCAATAGAAAAGATAGTTTTTTCTTCAAACGCAAGCATCTTCACACAGCGAAAGAATTTTATGATAAACACGGGGGAGGTGCCATTGTCTTTGCCCGATTTTTACCGATCATCAGAACATTCGCTCCCATCATTGCAGGAATTGTAAAAATGGATAAAGCCAAATTTACCCTGTATAATATTGTTGGATGCATAGCTTGGGCCATCACCATGTTGTTTGCAGGCCACTACCTCTATCAATTTTTTCTCAAGCAGTTCGGTTTTGATCTGAAATCAAAACTGGAGATCATTGTCCTGGGTATCATTCTCATAACAACTGTCCCCGTAATTCTGAAATTGATCAGAAAGGAAAAAAAATAATTTCAAAATCGTTGTATTCCATGCAAGAAGGAGCACTCAAGAAACAATTTTTAAACCTGGCTGTGATTGTTGCTGCGCTTGGTTATTTTGTGGATATATATGACTTGCTGCTTTTTACCATCGTCCGAGAGCCCAGTCTTATAGGTATCCAGGTGGGTGAATCAGACATGTTGACGGCCAGCACCAAAATCATCAATTGGCAAATGACGGGATTGCTGATAGGCGGTATTTTATGGGGAGTCATGGGTGACAAGAAAGGAAGATTAAGTGTATTGTTCGGATCTATTTTATTGTACTCAGTTGCCAATTTTATTACTGGTTTTGTGCAAACAGTCGATCAATATGCATGGTTGAGATTCATCGCAGGCATTGGATTGGCGGGAGAACTGGGGGCAGGCATTACATTGGTGAGCGAATTGATGCCCAAGAAGAACAGAGGAGTGATGACCTCATTTGTTGCAGGCATTGGATTGTTTGGAGCTGTATTTGCTTATGCAGTATACAAAACGACAGGCGATTGGCGGCTCTGCTATAAAATTGGTGGGATACTGGGCATTGTGCTGCTTTTTTTGCGGATCAAAGTTTCAGAAAGTGCCATCTTCCAACATATTTCAAAATCCGAAGTATCAAAAGGAAATATTTTCATGTTTTTCAACAACAAGAAAAGATTCAGAAAATATCTCATGGCCATTTTGATCGGACTGCCAACATGGTATGTAATAGGCATTCTACTGAATCTTGGAAACAGGTTCGCGAAGGAGTTGTATGGTGAAAACAATATTGATTCCGGAGCTTGCATCATGTATGGCTATATAGGAATTGCTTTGGGGGATATCATCGTTGGACTCGTTAGCCAGTATTACAAGAGCAGAAAAAAAGCGCTGACTATTTTTTATGCCATGACATTTCTGGGCGTATTGTATTACTACAGTCCAATGAACAACAGCGATACCAGCATGTACGCTGTCTCATTTTATCTTGGATTTTCAACCGGATTCTGGGCCATATTCGTAACGATGGGGGCTGAGCATTTTGGAACCAACCTCCGCGCAACGGCAGCCACAACCATTCCCAACATGGTCAGAGGCGCACTGCCATTGATGAATATGTTGTTCAAGGATTATTTCCAGGGAACACTGCACATATCATTTCTTCAAAGCGGCATGCTAACAGGCTTGATTGTAATGGTCATTGCCATCATCGCTTTGATATATACAGAAGAAACATTCCACAAGGATTTGGATTTTGTGGAGGAGTAAAACCGTCAACTGTTTACTGTTAACTGTTGACGGTTGACAGTTGTTATCCCAACACTTCATTCATCGACCTGACAGCTGCTGCACTTTTTTCGAATGCGTCTTTTTCAGATGCAGTCAATTCTAATGGAAGAATTTTTTCCCATCCGTTTTTTCCGATGGTTACAGGAACACCCAGGCAAATATCTTTTTGTCCGTATTCACCATCCAATGCCACACAACAGGTGAATAATTTTTTCTCATCTCTCAATATGCTTTTCACCAATGCTGCTCCGGCTGCCCCAGGTGCATACCATGCAGAAGTGCCAATGAGTTTTGTGAGCGTTGCACCACCCACCATCGTATCGGCAACAATTTTTTGTTGTTGCTCTTCTGTGAGGAATTGAGCAACTGGAATGCTGTTCCAGGTTGCCTTGCTGATCAATGGAATCATAGTGGTATCTCCATGTCCTCCTATTACTATTGCATTCAAATCACTTGCACTGCATCCCAGATGTTGGGTCAATTGATATTTAAATCTGCTGCTGTCGAGCGTTCCACCCATTCCAATGATTCTGTGTTTTGGCAATCCGGTTGATTTGAGTGCCAAATAGGTCATGGTATCCATCGGATTGCTGATCACGATGATGATGGTATTGGGTGAATATTTCAAAACATTTTCACATACGGTTTTAACAATGCCAGCATTTGTTCCAATCAACTCCTCTCTGGTCATACCAGGCTTTCTGGGAATACCCGAGGTAATTACCACTACATCGCTGTTGGCGGTTTTTGCATAGTCATTGGTAGATCCTGTTATAATGGTATCAAATCCCAGCAATGCTGCAGTCTGTTGCATGTCCTGTGCCTTGCCTTCTGCCAAACCTTCTTTGATATCCAATAAAACCAGATCAGTACAAACGCCTGCTCTGGCAATGTTGTCTGCGCAGGTAGCACCAACGGCTCCGGCTCCAATGACAGTAACTTTCATAGTGAATAATTTATGTGTTGAGTGATGATTTGCGCGGCAAAGGTAGGGTGTTATTTCACAAATTGGTTTACCTTTGCCGCCTTAAAATGCAATTATGGCAAATACTTCTGATATCTCAAGGGGCATGATTTTAAAGCTCGACGGCAGCCTCTACACGGTAGTTGAATTTGGTGAAAACAAGACGGCCCGTGCAGCAGCAAAGGTTTGGGCAAAGCTCAAAGGGGTAGACAACAACAGGTCCATCGAAAAAACCTGGAACAGTGGAGATACGATTTACCCTGTAAGGGTGGAAAGGAAGAGCTATCAGTTCCTGTACAAGGATGATACCGGATATAATTTCATGGACAATGAAACTTTCGAGCAAATAGCCGTGGCTGAGACACTGGTCGATGCACCTCAGTTTTTGACGGAGGACCAGGAGGTTTCTGTTCTGATCAATACAGAAACAGATCAACCCATGAGTATTGAACTGCCTGACAAAGTGGTATCAAAAGTTACGTATTCTGAACCCGGACTCCGGGGCGATACTGCCACCCGCACCCTGAAGCCTGCAACCGTGGCTACAGGAGCTACTGTGATGGTCCCCTTGTTTGTGAACGAAGGAGATGTTATCAGGATCAATACCAAAACCGGCGAATACATTGAAAGGGTAAAAGATTAATTTCTTTCGTTTTTCATCGATTTTTATACATTTTTGCCCCTTTTTTAAACAAAAAAGGGGCTTTTTTATTAAAAAACGGGCATAATTTAATTTGGCCAATTTTCATTTTTACCCCACCTTTACCGTCCGATAGTGACAAAAAAATCATTAAAAATGGACCTAAAACAGATTCAGGATCTCGTAAAGATGGTAAATAAGTCTAATATCAGTGAGCTTTCCATTGAGGAAAAGGATATCAAGATTACCATCAAACAGAAAGAGGATAAGTATGTAACCGGCGTTCCGGTGCAACAAGTGCAAGCAGCACCTGCTCCAGTTGCTCTTGCATCACCCACTCCCTCGGCAGCTGCTCCTGCTGCGCCTCAAGCCGCTGCTCCGGCTGCAGCTGATAATCTTCTGACCATCAAGAGTCCCATGATCGGAACCTTTTACAGAAGGCCTTCACCCGACAAACCCAATTTTGTAGAAGAGGGTGACGAAGTGAAAAACGGCAAAGTGGTTTGCATCATCGAAGCAATGAAACTGTTCAACGAAATCGAAAGTGAAATCAGTGGTAGAGTAGTAAAAATCCTGGTAGAAGATTCTACACCAGTTGAATACGATCAACCCCTGTTCCTCGTAGAACCTATCTAGTCAATTGCATGGCAACATGCATTTTTTTCATTTAAATCTGTGGCATGACCAAGGATTCGAAGAAGACATTCAAAAAGATATTGATTGCAAACAGAGGTGAAATTGCCCTCAGGGTCATCAGAACCTGTCGTGAAATGGGCATCAAAACAGTGGCTGTGTATTCGACAGCCGACAAAGACAGTTTGCATGTGAAGTTTGCTGATGAAGCTGTATGCATAGGTAGACCATCCAGTTCAGAATCATATTTGAACATTCCTCATCTCATGGCTGCCATGGAAATTACCAATGCGGATGCAGTGCATCCCGGGTATGGTTTCCTGGCAGAGAACGCAAAGTTTGCAGAGATATGCGGTGAACATGGTGTGAAATTTATTGGTCCCACGCCCGAACAAATCAGGTGCATGGGCGACAAAATAACTGCCAAAGAAACCATGGTCAAGGCCGGTGTTCCAGTTGTACCTGGCAGCGGTGGATTGCTGGAAAGTGTGGAGGAAGCAAAACAAATTGCAAAAGAGATTGGGTATCCTGTCATCTTGAAAGCCACTGCCGGTGGGGGTGGAAAGGGAATGAGGGTTGTATGGGAAGAAGCTGAAATCGAAAAGGCATACAACACCGCGAAAGCCGAAGCATTGGCCTCCTTTAAAAATGACGGTGTCTACATGGAAAAATTTGTAGAGGAACCTCGTCACATTGAAATACAGGTAGCAGGTGACCGCTATGGGAAAGTATGTCACATGAGTGAAAGGGATTGTTCCATTCAGCGCCGACACCAAAAGTTGGTTGAAGAATCTCCCTCGCCATTCATGACGGATGACCTGCGCCAACGCATGGGAGAAGCTGCAGTGAAAGCTGCTCAAGCCATTGGATATGAAAGTGTGGGTACCATTGAATTTCTGGTTGACAAACACAGAAATTTCTACTTCATGGAAATGAACACCAGAATTCAGGTGGAGCATTGCGTGACCGAAGAAGTAACCAATTTCGATTTGATCAAAGAACAAATTAAAATTGCCGCCGGCGAGCCCATATCAGGAAAAAATTATTATCCCGATATGCATGCCATCGAATGCAGAATCAATGCAGAGGATCCTTACAACGATTTCAGGCCGAGTCCGGGTAAGATCACTGTGCTGCACCAGCCCGGTGGTCATGGCATTCGCATCGACTCACACGTATACGCAGGATATGTAATTCCTCCATTCTATGATTCAATGATTGCAAAAATCATTGCAGTTGCCAGGACCAGGAAAGAAGCGATAGACACCATGAGCAGGGCGTTGAGTGAGTATGTTATTGAGGGAGTAAAGACAACCATTCCTTTCCATCAGCAGTTGATGAGAAACGAGGACTTCATCAAAGGAAATTTCACAACCAAGTTCCTGGATACGTTCAAGATGCAGTAATTGCTTACAACAAACGAATAGAAAAAATAAAAGCCTCCCAAATGGGAGGCTTTTTGATTGCGTGTCTGAAGCACTTGCTTGTTTATCTCAAGAACAAAAGCTCTCTGTATTTTGGAAGCTCCCACTCTGAGTCATCCACCAGCAATTCCAACTTGTCTACATGGTAGCGGATCTCATCAAAGAAGGGTTTTACTTTGTCGCAATATGCAATGGCCTTGTCTCTAGAGCTGGACAATGCATTCGCAGCTTTTCTCGCTTCGGTCATTTCTTCCGTCAACAATTGTGCCTTGTTGATGTGCTCTGAAATTTCACTCAACACATTCAACTGCGCTTTGTATGCTTCTGGTTTGAGTCCAACCTCTTTCAATCCCTTGATGTTTTCGATCAACACATTTTGATAACGAATCGCTGCAGGAAGAATATGGTTGCCTGTGAGGTCGCCAATGACACGTCCCTCGATTTGTACGTACTTGATGTATTTCTCCAATTCGATTTCGTGACGGGCTTCCAATTCAACATGCGACAACACTTTGTGTTTTTCAAACAGCTCTTTAGCTTTTTTCGTTGTCAGTGAATCCAATGCAAGTGGAGTGGTTTTCAAATTGGGCAAGCCGCGCTTTGCAGCTTCTTTCTGCCACTCTTCGCTGTATCCATCGCCCTCAAACAAAACTTTCTTGGAAGCTTTGATGTAATTTTTGATCACATGCATGATGGCAACTTCTTTTTTGTCGCCTTTCTCTATCAACGCATCCACCTCATTTTTGAATGAAGTCAATGTTTCAGTCATGATGGTATTCAATACGGTCATGTTGTAACCGCAGTTGGCTGATGATCCTACCGCGCGGAACTCAAATTTGTTTCCAGTGAAGGCGAAAGGAGATGTTCTGTTTCTGTCTGTATTATCCAACAACAATTCAGGAATGTTTTTGTGGATATCCAATTTCAGCATGACTTCATCCTGCTCATCAAACTTATCACCCACCCTGGTTTCCACCTCATTGAGCACCTTGGTGAGGAATTGTCCGATGTATGCAGAAATGATGGCCGGGGGAGCTTCGTTTGCACCCAAGCGGTGGTCGTTGCCTGCAGATGCAATGGCAGCTCTCAACAAATCAGCATGATCATGTACTGCTTTGATGGTGTTGACAAAGAATGCAAGGAACATCAGGTTGGTCTTTGGTGTTTTACCAGGCGCCAACAAGTTGATACCTGTATCTGTTGCCATACTCCAGTTGTTGTGTTTGCCGCTTCCGTTGATGCCGGCAAATGGTTTCTCGTGAAGGAGCACACGAAGCTTGTGCTTCTTGGCTACTTTCGCCATGACATCCATCAACAATGTGTTGTGGTCTACTGCGAGGTTCAATTCTTCAAATATCGGCGCACATTCAAATTGTGAAGGAGCAACTTCGTTGTGTCTTGTACGCAAAGGAATTCCCAGGCGGTAAGATTCATATTCAAAATCTCTCATGAAAGCATACACGCGTTCAGGAATCGCACCGAAATAATGATCTTCCAGCTGCTGTCCTTTTGCAGGTGCATGTCCGAAAACGGTTCTGCCGGTCATGATTAAATCCGGACGCGCATTGGCAAGTCCTTCGTCAACCAAAAAATACTCTTGTTCCCATCCAAGCGTTGCAGTTACTTTTCCAACTGACTTATCAAAGTAGTGGCATACATCCACTGCAGCTTTGTTCAATGCCTCAATGGATTTCAACAACGGTGCTTTGTAATCAAGGCATTCACCGGTATATGAAACAAAAATGGTTGGAATGCACAGTGTGAGTCCCTGTCCAATGTTCATGATAAACGCAGGGGATGTTGGATCCCATGCTGTATATCCGCGTGCTTCGAAAGTTGCGCGCAATCCACCACTTGGAAAAGAAGATGCATCTGGTTCTTGTTGAGTCAATGCATTTCCGTCAAATTCCTCAATGGCGGATCCGTCTGATTTCAAGGTAAAAAATGAATCATGTTTCTCTGCCGAAGTGCCGGTAAGGGGTTGGAACCAGTGTGTATAGTGTGTAACACCCTTGCTTTGTGCCCACTGCCTCATACCTGCTGCAATCTGATTCGCAACGGTTCTATCGATTTTTTGTCCTGACTTGATGGAGCTGACGAGTCCTTTGTAAGCTTCGTCGTTGACGTATTCTCTTGCGACTTTCAACGTGAAAACGTTCTCACCGAAGATGGGAGTGACTTTAGATGGACTTTCAACATGTACCTCATCCTTCACAGAAGTGAGGTTGTCGATGGCTTTGAAACGTAATGATTGCATATGAAATTATTTGAAGGCACAAAAGTCGCCAAATTCATCCTCCCACACAAAAAAAATATGAAAATCCCCAAAATTCGAGGTCAAATTGTGAATAAATTCAGTATTATAAGGGTTTATATTGCTATAAACGATTGATTTTATGATCAATAATTCATATATAAAAATATATAATGTGTAAGCTTTGTACATTACATCTTCATCAACTTTGGATAAATTTGCGACTTCAATCAAAACATGGAAACAACTGTAGATACCGCCAAGCAACTCGGACTCCTGCCCGATGAATTTGAAAGCATCAAAAAAATCCTGAACCGTACTCCCAACTTCAATGAACTGGCTGCCTATTCTGTGATGTGGAGCGAACATTGCAGTTACAAAAACTCCATCAAATGGCTGAAAACACTGCCACGTGAAGGAAGCAAGTTGCTGGTGAAGGCTGGTGAGGAAAACGCGGGACTCGCAGACATCGGAGATGGATATGGAGTTGTTTTCAAAATTGAATCACACAATCATCCATCCGCCATTGAACCTTTCCAGGGTGCTGCAACGGGTGTTGGTGGAATCCACCGTGATATTTTCACAATGGGTGCTCGTCCCATTGCTGCACTCAACTCATTGAGATTTGGAAACATTTCAGATCCCAAAACAAGACATCTTTTGAAAGGCGTTGTTGAAGGCATTGGTCATTATGGAAACTGTTTCGGTGTTCCTACTGTTGGAGGGGAAGTGTATTTTGAAAACTGTTATCATACCAATCCACTTGTCAATGCAATGAGTGTGGGTATAGTGAAAGTGGGACAAACAGTCAGTGCCACTGCAGAGGGAGAAGGGAATCCTGTTTTCATTGTTGGATCTGCTACAGGAAAAGATGGCATAGGCGGAGCATCATTTGCATCTGCTGATATTACTGAAGACAGTGCTCAGGATCTTCCTGCTGTTCAAGTCGGTGATCCATTTCAGGAAAAGAAATTATTGGAAGCTTGTTTAGAACTGATTCCAAAAGGTGCATTGGTGGGTATGCAGGATATGGGTGCTGCAGGTATAATCTGTTCCACTGCTGAAACAAGTGCAAAAGGAGGAGTAGGGATGGTGATACATCTCGAGAAAGTTCCGATGCGTCAGCAAAACATGAAGGCATGGGAACTGTTGCTGAGTGAAAGCCAGGAACGCATGTTGATGATCGTAAAAAAAGGAAGAGAGCAAGAAGTATTGGAGGTTTTTGAGAAATGGGACTTGCCCTGTTCTGAGATCGGACATGTGACGAAAGATGGATTGCTCAAGTTTTATATGAATGGAACGTTGGAGGCTGAACTGCCTGCAGAAAGTTTGGTACTCGGCGGAGGTGCACCCGTTTATGAACGCGCTTATGAAACACCTGCTTACTTCGAGAAAATCAATTCCTTTGATGCATCCACTGTTTCTGTTCCTCAAGACCTTAAAAAGATTGCGGAGCAATTGATTGAAATACCCAACATCGTCAACAAAAAGTGGATTTACAATCAATACGACAGCATGGTTGGAACGGGAAATACTTCTACCAATGAACCAAGCGATGCAGCAGTGGTATTGGTAAAAGAAACCGGTAAGGCATTGGCCGTTACAACCGACTGTAACAGCAGATACGTGCACGCTGATCCTTACAAAGGTGCAATGATTGCTGTGAGTGAGGCGGCAAGAAATATTGTATGCAGCGGCGGTACACCTCTCGGCGTAACAAACTGTCTGAACTTCGGAAATCCCTACGATCCACAAGTCTATTTCCAGTTTGTACATGCCATCAAGGGCATGGGGGAAGCATGCAAAAAATTTGATACGCCGGTAACAGGAGGGAACGTCAGTTTCTACAATCAAAATCCGGATGGTGCAGTTTATCCTACACCGACCATCGGTATGGTGGGACTGCTTGACAGTGAAAAAGATAAAATGACATTGGGATTCAAAAACGAAGGCGATCTGGTTTACCTGCTTGGTTCTTCCACCAATGACATCCACTCTTCTGAATACCTGCATAAAATTCTTGGTGTTCAATATTCGCCGGCACCTCATTTTGATTTAGAGGAAGAATTTCAGCTGCAAAAAACATTGCTCGGTCTCATCAAATCAAAACTGATTCAATCGGCTCATGATGTAAGTGAGGGTGGATTGTTCATTGCATTGGTTGAGTCGGGGTTTGTCAACAACCTTGGATTTGAAGTTCAACAGAACAACAAACAGGTCCGCAAGGATGCATACTGGTTTGGTGAGTCACAAAGCAGGGTAGTGATCAGTGTTTCTCCAATCAACCAACAAACAATTGAATCGGCCCTTCATGCCGCCAAGCAGCCTTTCGAACAATTGGGAATTGTCAAAGGTAAAGAGGTGGTAATCGACAGCGAAAATTGGGGTATGTTGAGCGGCTGGAGAAAGACGTACGATGAAAAAATTTCATCCTTGATGAAATAGACACAGACTGCTCCGATTTATCCACATCAACGATCATTTTTTCGCTGTGCCTCAAAATAATGGTAACTTCGTATGACCTCCGAAAGTTCCCCACTATCCCTTTCTGACGGTCTTCATTTATGACCAAGTATATATTTGTTACCGGAGGCGTTACATCATCATTGGGTAAAGGAATTGTCGCTGCATCACTTGCAAAACTCTTGCAGGCCAGAGGCTTTAAGGTTACCATACAAAAATTCGACCCCTATATCAATGTCGATCCCGGTACCCTGAATCCATATGAACATGGTGAATGTTATGTAACGGAAGACGGCGCTGAGACTGATCTTGACTTGGGACATTATGAGAGATTCCTGAACATATTTACTACCCAGGCAAACAATGTAACCACGGGCAGGATTTATCAGTCTGTCATCAACAAAGAAAGAGAAGGTGCTTATCTCGGAAAAACTGTTCAGGTCATCCCCCATATCACCGATGAAATCAAACGGAGAATGCAGTTGCTTTCAGAATCCGGTTATGACATCATCATCACCGAAATCGGAGGTACGGTAGGCGACATAGAAAGTTTACCCTTCATTGAAGCTGTCCGTCAATTGCAATGGGAATTGCCGGAGGGTGATTGCCTTGTTGTGCATTTGACACTCGTCCCTTATTTGAAAGCAGCGAAAGAGCTAAAGACCAAACCAACGCAACACAGTGTGAAAATGATGAGTGAGAACGGCGTGCATCCAGATATCATTGTATGCAGAACAGAGCAACCGCTTTCAAATGAATTGAAATCCAAGATTGCGCTCTTTTGCAATGTCAAAACAGACTCTGTTATTGAAGCAGCTGATGCAAGCAGCATATATGAAGTACCGTTGTTGATGCAGGAACAGCATCTAGATGAAATCTGTCTAAAGAAATTGAACATAACCTGGTTCCCGGAACCTGATCTCAGTGCTTGGAAAGGATTTTTAACAAAATTGAAAAATCCAAAATCGACTGTAACAATCGGACTCATCGGTAAATACATTGAGTTGCAGGATGCATACAAGTCAATTCTGGAAGCTTTCATTCATGCTGGTGCCATGAACCAGGTCAAGGTCATAGTTCAGGATGTACACAGTGAGTCCATTAATAAAGAAAACATCGCTTCTAAACTGGGTGAGCTGGATGGTTTGCTTGTGGCACCCGGATTCGGACACAGGGGAATCGATGGTAAAATTTTAGCCGTGCAATATGCGCGTGAAAATCAATTGCCGTTTTTTGGTATATGTTTAGGCATGCAGATGTCGGTTATAGAGTTTGCGAGAGACGTTGCCGGTATTTCAAACGCGCATTCCACTGAAATGGATCCCAATACAACTGATCCGGTTATTGATTTGATGGAAGAACAAAAATCCATCACCAACAAAGGCGGAACCATGCGTTTGGGCTCATACCCATGCAAATTGTCAAAGGATAGTTTGGCGTACAAGATTTATGGTACAGAGATGATTACCGAACGCCATCGTCATCGTTGGGAATTCAACAACAAATACTTGGATCAATTGAAGGCAGCCGGACTCAAACCGAGCGGCATCAATCCGGAAACAAACCTGGTTGAAATTGTCGAAATCCCATCACATCCATTCTTCATCGGCGTTCAATATCATCCGGAATTGAAGAGCACCGTCGAAAATCCACATCCCATTTTTGTGCATTTCATCAAGGCTGCCAAAGAGTTTGCTCAGCAAAAGGACAAGAAAGGTAAGCTGGAAGGTCAGCTGAGCTGATCAGCCCTTCAACCAACATAAAACCTTAGCTTTGTCCTTCAATTTTAACAGAGATGAAATTTGATAAGAATTCTGTCATAGGCATCACTTTACTGGCTTTCCTGTTCATAGGTTATTTCTATTTTACACGTCAGGGTCAGATAGAATTGGAAGCCAAGCAAAAGCGCATGGCAGATTCACTTGCCGCACTGCAACCTCCAGCTGATAAAATTCCTGTTAATATCGATACGATTGGATCTCAAGCTGCTCCCATGCCAACAGCGGCTGTTGGATCAATGGTTCAAAAGGGAAATGCCGTTGAATCCACCCGTACATTGGAAAATGAGCTTGTCAAAATAACTTTTACCAATAAGGGAGCAAGACCCAGTGCGGTGGAATTGAAAAAATACAAATCAGCCGACAGCACTTCGGTGCAGCTCATTGCATCCTCTTTCAATAAGATATCCTATCTCATCAACACCGCCAACAATGAAACAGCCTCCACAGATGATTTGTATTTTGAGGCAGGCGAGGCTACAAGGCAAGCAGATGGCTCATCATCCATTTCATTCTCTTTGCGTGATTCTAGTGGAAAGTCAATCGTCCACCAATACACGCTCAAGTCAAATGCGTATTCTCTTTTATGGGACTTGCAGGTAAAGGGAGCGGAGAAATTATTTACCCAAAACAAAATCAATTTGGTTTGGCAAGTGCAGGCCGACCAGCAGGAATTGGATATCCAAACAGAGAAAAGAGAAACGCAACTCGGACTCTACGACGAGAATGGATATGATTATTTTACCATGAGCGACGGACTCAATAAAAGTTGGGAGTCCGGATTGAAATGGTTGTCTATCAAACAAAAGTTTTTCAACACCACTTTGATAGCAGATCAGGGATTCAGTCATGTTGACATCAACTGCAAGATGCCGAATGATTCTTTGAAAATAGTTTCACAGTCCATTGCCAACATGCAGGTCAACCTCCCCGCAACATCTGCTACCAATTTGTCCTTTACCTATTTCATGGGACCCAATGACTATCAGATCCTCAAAGCACAAAACATTGAACTTGAAAACATTGTCAACCTCGGACAGGGGGTGTATGCATTTGTGAAGTACATCAACAGATGGATTGTGATGCCTGTTTTTGATTTTATACAGAAGTATGCGTTGAACTATGGACTGGCCATCGCATTGCTCACAATCTTTATCCGTTTGCTCACCTATCCGTTGATTTACTCTTCGTATGTAAGCGGTGCAAAAATGAAAGCACTGCGTCCCGAGTTGGATGCCATCAAAGCAAAATTTGAAGGCGATCAGCAGGCTTTCAGCATGGAGCAGATGAAGCTCTACCGTTCTGCAGGTGTAAATCCATTGGGTGGTTGCATTCCCGGATTGATGCAGATCCCTATCTTCTTTGCTTTATATGCCTACTTCAATGCAAACATTGATCTGCGGGGTGTCTCATTCTGGTGGTCAAAAGATTTGTCTTCATTTGATGCAGTTTTTAATTGGGACTTCAACATACCCGGATTGGGCAGCCACCTTTCTCTTTTCACGATTCTTGCAGTGGTTACCAACTTGCTCATTGCATTGTATAGCATGAACTCAACACCTGATCCTGGTAATCCGGCCTTGAAATACATGCCTTATATCTTCCCTGTGATGTTGTTGGGTATTTTCAACGGACTCCCTTCCGCATTGACCTGGTATTATACAGTTTCCAACATCATTACCTTGGTCATGCAATTTGCCATTCAGAATTACATCATCGATCATGGTAAAATTCTGGCTGAAATAGAAGCCAACAAGAAAAAGCCCAAAGAAAAATCCAAATGGCAGGAGCGGTTTGAGCAGATGCAGGAAACCCAAAAGAAAGTGAATGCCATGAAAGAAAAAACTTCAAAGAAAAAATAATGCGCATCCTGCTGTTGCCACTCGCATGCTTGATTTCAAGCATTGGCTACGGACAAAAATTTTTTTCCGAAGGCACCATCACCTATGCTGTTCATACAACAGTGGATGGAATATCAGTTGCAGATGGCGTGTACTCGGTTCAACAGATCAAGGGCTCATTCACGCGCGTTGAACTGAAGAGTCCACTTGGCAAAAACATCACCCTGTTCAACGCGCGTGATGAAGAGGGAGCCATTCTGCAGGAATACGGATCGCAAAAAATAATGATTCCAGTTACGAAGGAAAATCTTGAAGAACGCAATGTCAAATACCAAGGAATTGTATTTGCTGCCAGCACTGAATCCAAACAGATATTGGAATACAACTGCAACAAAGCAAGTGCTGTGTTGGCTGATGGTACAGTCATAGAAGCATTCTATTCCAAAGAATTGGTGACAGACAATCTGGGGATTGGATTTCAATTCGGCAAGCTACCCGGACTCGCATTGGAATTCACGTCCATTTCAGGCAACAGGGCTGTAAAGTATATTGCAACTGCTATCAGCTTTGAACCAGTGCCCATTCAAAATTTTGATATGCCCTCATCCGGATACAGAGTGATGAGCTTCGAGGAAAGCAAAAAAAAGAAGTAAGATTATTGTTGCGGTTTGGTTGGTGTTTTGAATTTATTCAAAACAACCCTGTTTTTGTAAGGAACTATGTAGGTGACGTTTCCTTTTTGATAGGTAATTACATTGTTGAACATCACCGTATTTCCATGTCTCTTGTAGCCAAATGCTTTGTTGTCTCTGTATGAAAAACCATCTCTCAAGGAGAGAGAAAGGTGTTTCTTCATATTGGAAAAATTGGACTTGGAAGATTTTGATTTCATCACGATGCCGTCAATGGCGTAGACGGTTGCAGAGATGGTCAAAACAAGGGTCAATGCACTGACAAGGCGCATAAATTTGTTGAAGGATATGTTGTGCGATTGCAACATGTTAACAAAATTAACATATTTAATTCATTTTGGTTCGGTTATTCACCATGATTTACGAAATGGCAATGTTGATAAAAACTTATTCCCCTTACAGATTCAGAATCAAATCATTTTCAGTACATTAGGTAAAATCTCTTCATGAGCACGGGTCCGCATTTGCCTGAACAGGAAGACATCAAGGAGCTGCTCCACCTTTATGAAAAAATAAAGGCGGGCAAAGGGGGTGGTTTCCTCAGTGAGGAGTCATTTGAGCGCATCATTGACTATTTTGACGACCAGGATGCCCTGCCCAAGGCCATGGAAGCAGCCGATCACGGTATTGCACAGTTTCCGTTCTCATCCTCCCTGCTGATAAAAAAAGCAGATCTGCTGATTGCAACCCGACACTATAAAAAAGCTTTGTCCATTTTGGACAAAGCGGAAATCCTGGATAGCAATGACATTGACATTTGCATTCTCAGGACGGATGCTTATTTGGCACTGGATATGCAGGAGCATGCAGTGGAAATCCTGGAAGATGCCATTCAGCGATTTGAAGGGGAGGACAGAATCGACCTGCTGTTTGAATTGGCAGATGTATACGATGATTACGAAGTATTTGAAAAAATATTTGATTGTCTCAAGCTCATTTTGGAATACGAGCCCAACAATGAAGAGGCGTTGTATAAGATATGTTTCTGGACTGATTTCACGGGAAGAAATGAGGAGAGCATCAAGCTCCATAAAAAAATCATAGAGGAACACCCTTACAATGATCTTGCCTGGTTCAATCTGGCTGCAGCTTACCAGGGTTTAAGGTTGTTTGAAAAAGCAATAGATGCTTATCAATATGCCATCGTCATCAATGAGAAATTTGATTATGCCTACCGCAACATGGCAGATGCACTCATGCGGCTGCACCGTTACAAAGAGGCGATTGAAAGTCTGGAAAAAGTGATTGAACTTTCTCGTCCGGAAGATCTGATCTATCAGGCCATCGGGCATTGCTATGATAAGGTGAAGAATTACGCCCAGGCAAGATTCTATTTCCGCAAGGCCTCGCATTTGAATCCAGATGAACCCAAACTCTACGAAAAGATCGCACATACATACATCAAAGAATCCAAATTCGTACAAGCCATCAAATACCTGGAGATGGCACTCAAGATCAAAAGGCTGGATCCGGATTTCAACTTCATGATGGGAGAATGCCATCTCAAAACAGGCAACTTCAAGGAAGCCGTTCACTACTTTCTAACGGTTGTCCAACACAAACCCAGGAACATCAAAGGTTGGGAAGCATTGATCCGAACACTTTTTGATAACAGGCAATTCAGCGAAGCTGAAAAACAAATAGAGTTGGCTCGTAACAAGGCGGGTGAAAAATCCATTTTTGATTTTTATGAGAGTGCTGTTATGTTGGCACTTGGACATGTAAAAGAGGGTATTGCAGTATTGGAATCATCCCTTGAAAATCACCCCAAACAACTCAAGCAATTTTTGAAATTATTTCCATCGGCAGTACAGTACCCTCAAGTGGTTGAGCTCATCCTGAAACACAAGCGGAGAAGGCGGCTATAATCCTACCATTTTAGTATGGCAATTCGTGCGAGGTTTTGTAACTTTGCAGCAGATCATCACGCACATGAATTTCAATCTAACGCAAATGCCTGACAGGCTTTCAAAGCCAAGAAAAGAAGGCATCACCATGGTAATGGACAAGGGTCTCTCTCTCGAAGAAGCCAAACAATTCATTGAGAATGCAGTACCGCATGTCGACATCGTAAAACTTGGTTTTGGAACTGCATATGTGACCCCCAAACTCAGGGAAAAGATTGACCTCTACCAGTCAAATGGCATTCCCGTTTATTTTGGAGGTACTTTGATGGAGGCTTTTCTGATTCGCAATCAGTTCAATGAATACATCTCCTTGTGTAAAGATTACGGTATTCAATACATGGAAGTAAGTGATGGTTCCATCACCATTCCCCATGCTGAAAAATGCGGGTATATTGAAAAACTCAGTGCCATTGGTACCGTATTGAGCGAAGTAGGAAGCAAAGACGCAGCACATATCATACCGCCTTATAAATGGATCGAATTGATGAGTGCAGAATTGAGCGCAGGGGCATCATGGGTAATTGCTGAAGCGCGCGAAGCCGGTAACGTGGGAATTTACCGCGGAAGCGGTGAAGTGCGCGAGGGACTCGTACAAGAGATCTTGACCAAAATTCCGGGTGAAAAAATATTGTGGGAAGCTCCCCAAAAAGCACAGCAGTTGTACTTCATAGAATTGCTGGGTGCAAATGTAAATCTCGGCAACATTGCGCCGGGTGAAATCATTGCGTTGGAAGCGATGCGCGTGGGACTCCGTGGAGATACCTTTCATTTATTTTTGAACAAGTAACAGTTGATGAAGACCTACGGTTTGATAGGGTTTCCATTGACGCATTCTTTTTCAAAAAAATATTTCACAGACAAGTTTCAACGAGAAGAACGCACTGATTGTATTTATCAGAATTTTCCATTGGAAAACATCGATGCAGTTGAACAGTTGTTTGCATCCAATCCTGATTTGATGGGGTTGAATGTCACCATCCCTTACAAAGAGTCCATCTTGGCATATCTCGATGAGTTGACCGATGTAGTAAGAGAAACAGGTGCATGCAATTGCATCAGAATTTCAAATGGAAGGAAAATCGGTTACAACACGGATGTGATTGGATTTGGCTCCTCATTGGATGCACAATTAAAAAGTTCGCATCAGAAAGCTTTGGTGTTGGGAACAGGCGGTGCGGCCAAAGCAGTTTGCTATGCATTGAAGCTGCGCAAGATTTCTTATTTGCTGGTCAGCCGAAACCCTGAGAACAGCAATGAAATCCCATACAGTGAAGTTGACAGGGATTTGATACAATCTCATACACTTATCATTAATACAACTCCATTGGGTATGTATCCCAATATAGATGCTTGTCCACAGATTCCTTACGAACACCTCACCAAGGATCATTACCTGTTTGATCTGGTTTACAATCCAGCTCAAACATTGTTTCTGCAAAAGGGCTTGGCTGCAGGGACGCTGGTAAAAAATGGAACAGATATGCTGGCAATTCAGGCAGATGCTTCCTGGGAAATTTGGAATTCATGATGGCCGATGGCCTTTCTCGCAATCTTCCAACATGGCTCTCATATCCGGGTTGATTGATTTTACTTTTCTTTCCCGATAATCAAAGCAAACCATTTTGGTTTCGATTTCTGCAGCAGTAAGCAATTTGTTTTCTCTTTCAACTTGAATGGAGTAATAGCAACCAAAACTTGCTCTTCCGATATTTCCAACAGACAAATGAATGGTGATTGTATCTCTGAAGAAGAGTTCATGAAAGTATTCCAATGTTGCCTCTGCCAGTACCAACCCATGTTCACCGAATTTCATTTCAGAGCATCCGATGGTTTCTAAAAAACGCAACCTGGTTTCTTGTGCAAACAGCAGATAGCGTTCATTTCCTACATGCCCACCGTAGTTGATGTCTCCAATTTGAACAGGCATGGAAGTTTGAAAGCAGGGTGGTGAAGGGATGTTGATCTTGTTTTTTCGCATGGAATCAGAGAATGGTTTTTAAAAATGCATTCATTTGTTCAACTGCTTTTTTCCTGTGGCTGATCGCAGATTTCACATCCAGTCCCAGTGTTGCGAAAGTATGATCGTACCCATCCGGAATGAACAAGGGGTCGTATCCGAATCCACCTGTTCCACTGGGTGTCAATGCAATCTTCCCGCTGCAGGTTCCTTCAAACAAATATTCATTTCCATTGATGATGAGTGAAATGACCGTCTTGAAAACGGCATTTCGGTTGCTCATGTTTTTCATGTTTTGTAAAAGCAGCTCATTGTTCTCATTTGCATTTGCATGTACACCTGCGTATCTGGCTGATTTCACTCCAGGCGCTCCGTTCAACGCTTCCACTTCCAGTCCGCTGTCTTCTGAAAAACAATCTTTGCCTGTCAGCTTGAAAATAACAGATGATTTTTCTGACGCATTTTTTTCGAGCGTATCGTGCGGCTCGGGAATATCGATTGCAATGCCTGCCTCTTTCAAGGTGATGATGTCAAAACGGTTGTTGAGCAGTGCCCGTATTTCATCTGCCTTGTGGCGATTGTTGGATGCGAAAATCAATTGTTTCATCCAATAAAAATTTGCTTGAGGCAGTTCCATAATTGTATCTTCAACGATTTGTCGCTGATCATCTCCTCCAATGCAGGAGATGCAACAAATTGGATGTTGTCGACTTGCTGAATTTGAAACGGCGGGAAGTTGATGGGAAGTCCGAATGCAGCAGGAGCTATGCCAAAAAGGATGATGGTAGAAGTTGCATAATGTGTTTTGATAAACTGCAGATCTGTCCCGCTCGCATTGTCCGTGTACAAGACAGCTGCATTGGAGTTGTCCAGTTTGCAGGCGGTCAAAATACCACTCAAGAGTTCATTGGCTTCTTTTTCGATCTTTTCATTTGAATGCATGGCAACGATGACTGCCCGCATTGCTTTTTTTCCCTCTGACGACGATGGCATGGATGCATCGATCAGCACATCCTTGTACAGTGCAGAAAGGAGGGATGCGGGTATTTTAACTTTTTCTACTTGATCCATCGGGTTGGTTTCCTTTGCTGTTGGCAGTTGTTTTTGTTTCTTTGCAAAAATATTTTTTATGCAGAAGGGTGCAATAAAGGTAACAAAAGCGGCGACATCGAAATGGGATTCAACCGATTTCAACAATCTTCCATTTGGAAAATTGTTCACCGATCACATGTTGATTGCAGAGTACAAAGATGGAGCTTGGGGTGATCCTGAAATCTTGCCTTATGGTCCACTGCATTTCGATCCTTCTCTGACAACATTGCACTATGGGCAGTCCATTTTTGAAGGCATCAAAGCTTTTCGGATGAAAGATGGCAGTGCAGCAATTTTCAGACCCTATGAAAATTTGAAAAGATTCAATACATCTGCGCATCGCATGGCCATGCCCGATGTTCCAGCGTTTCATTTTATCGAGGGAATGAAGCAGTTGTTGACTTTGGAAGACAAGTGGATTCCCCATGCAGATGATCACTCCATGTACATTCGTCCATTTATGTTTGGGACGGACGAAGTGATTGGCGTAGCACCTTCATCTAAGTATTACTTCATGATCATACTCAGTCCGGTTGGCCCATACTTCTCCAAGCCATTGAATATTTACGTGGAGGAGCAATATGTAAGGGCCGCTCCCGGGGGTGTTGGTTATGCAAAAACCGCCGGTAATTATGCTGCATCGCTGTACCCGGCAAAACTCGCAAAGGACAAGGGATTTGATCAGATATTGTGGATGGATGCAAATGAGCACAGGTATGTGCAGGAGTGTGGGGCCATGAATGTGTTTTTTGTGTTGGATGGAAAACTGGTTACACCCTCGTTGGATGCCGGAACCATTTTGGATGGCATCACCCGAAAAAGCATCATTGACCTTGCCAGGTCATTGGGCAAAACGGTCGAAGAGCGTGATATTCTGATAGATGAGTTGGTGGAGGGGTACAAGAAGGGGACACTTACGGAGGCATTTGGAGCAGGAACTGCAGTAACGGTGTCAAAAATTGAAGTTTTGCAGTACAAGGACACCAGGATCAGCATGGATGCTTCCAAAATGCCTGTAGCGGATGAGTTGAAGCAAACCATGGCTGCCATCAGAAACGGTTCTGCTGCCGATTCCTTTGGTTGGATGGTGGGCACAAAAGACTGATTTTCCTCCATAAAATTTTGAATCACGGCTTTGCTTTTTAGAAAAAAGCTCCTACCTTTGCCGTCCCGTTAAAAAAAGGGGTAGCATGCCTACAATTCAACAATTAGTAAGAAAAGGAAGAGAGATCATCAAGGCCAAAAGCAAGTCAAGGGCCCTTGATGCTTGTCCCCAGCGTCGCGGTGTTTGCACCAGGGTATACACTACTACACCCAAGAAGCCAAATTCTGCATTGAGAAAAGTTGCTAAAGTGCGTTTGACCAACAAGGTTGAAGTCATTGCATACATTCCGGGTGAAGGTCACAATTTACAGGAGCACTCCATCGTTTTGATCAGAGGCGGTCGTGTGAAGGATTTGCCGGGTGTGCGTTATCATATTGTAAGAGGCAGCTTGGATACTGCGGGCGTGAAGGACAGAAAGAAGAGCCGTTCCAAGTATGGCACCAAGCGTGAAAAAGCTAAAAAATAAACCAATCACAACGAAACCTTAATATAGATGAGGAAGACCAGAGCAAAAAAATTACCGCTTGCACCAGATCCAAAGTTCAATGACACTTTGGTAACACGTTTCGTCAACAACGTTATGTGGCAAGGAAAGAAAGGCGCATCTCTCACCATTTTTTATGATTCTTTGGAAAAAGTATCTAAAATGACCGGTGAAGATGGATATGAAATTTGGAGAAAAGCGTTGTCAAACGTAACACCTGCAGTTGAGGTGAGAAGCCGTCGTATTGGTGGTGCAACTTTCCAGATTCCATCTGAGGTTCGTCCCGATCGAAAAATTTCCCTCAGCATCAAATGGCTGGTTCGTTTTGCCAGAGAACGCAACGGACGCAGCATGGCCGATAAGCTCGCCAACGAAATTGTAGCAGCAAGCAAAGGTGAAGGTGGCGCATTCAAAAAGAAAGAGGATACCCATCGCATGGCTGAAGCCAACAAGGCTTTCGCTCACTTCAGGGTTTGATCCGAGCTGAATAAAATCTTAACAAAAGGGCCGATACATCGGCCCTTTTTTATTTTCGTTTCTCCCAGTCTTGCACTAACTTTGCACCCGCAAAAACAGCCTTGACAAAGGCTTGATCGAACAAATCATTTAAACAATACAATCAGTCATGGCAGACTTAAAATTTCAACGCAACTTCGGAATTGCCGCACACATCGATGCTGGTAAAACCACTACTACAGAGCGCATCCTGCGTTATACCGGAATGATTCACAAGATCGGTGAGGTGCATGATGGTGCAGCTACAACTGACTGGATGGAGCAGGAGAAAGAGCGTGGTATCACCATTACTTCAGCTGCTGTGAGCTGCCAGTGGAACTTCCCAACTGTATTGGGTAAGGCTACTGCCGATACAAAAAAATATTATTTCAATATCATTGATACCCCCGGTCACGTGGACTTTACCGTTGAGGTGGAGCGTTCCATGCGTGTGCTGGATGGATTGATTGCCTTGTTCTCAGCGGTGGATGGTGTTGAGCCACAATCTGAAACAGTTTGGCGCCAGGCCAACCGTTACAAAGTTCCACGCATTGGATTTGTAAACAAGATGGACAGAAGCGGTGCAGATTTCTTGATGGTGGTGAACCAGGTAAAAGAAATGTTGGGCGCGAAAGCAGTGCCCCTTCAATTGCCTATTGGAGCTGAAGACAATTTCAAAGGTGTGGTTGACCTCATCAAAATGAAAGGAATCATTTGGCACATGGAAACAGAGGGAATGACTTTCGATGAAATTCCCGTTCCTGCAGACATGGTGGAGGAAGTAAACCACTGGAGACAAAATCTGATTGAGGCTGTTGCTGAATACGATGATAAATTGCTGGAGAAGTTCTTCGATGATCCAAGTTCAATCACCGAAGAAGAAGTGCATGAGGCCATTCGCAAAGCAACCATTGATTTGAGCATTGTACCAATGATGTGTGGTTCCTCATTCAAAAACAAAGGTGTACAAACTGCGCTCGATGCAGTGTGCAGATATCTTCCATCTCCGGTTGACATCGATGCGGTCGAAGGAACCAATCCTGACAACGGAGAAACATTGGTCAGAAAACCTGAAGCCACAGAACCATTTGCGGCCCTTGCTTTCAAAATCATGACCGATCCGTTTGTAGGACGATTGGCATTCTTCCGCGTGTACTCCGGACATTTGGACGCAGGTTCATATGTGTTGAACGTGAGAAGCGGAAAGAAGGAGCGTATCAGCCGTATCATGAAGATGTTTGCCAACAAGCAAAATCCCATTGATTTCATTGAAGCAGGTGATATCGGAGCTGCTGTAGGTTTCAAGGAAATCAAAACAGGAGATACACTTTGTGATGAGAATCATCCGATTGTTTTGGAAAACATGTTCATTCCAGAACCGGTGATCTCCATTGCTGTTGAGCCAAAGGCACAAGCGGACGTTGACAAGATGGGATTGGCCATTTCGAAATTGGTGGAAGAAGATCCAACCCTGCGTGTAAAGACAGATGAAGAGACAGGACAAACCATTCTGAGTGGAATGGGTGAGTTGCACCTGGAGATCATCGTTGATCGCATGCGCAGAGAATTCAAAGTGGAAGTGAACCAGGGAGCACCCCAGGTTGCATATAAAGAAGCATTCCAGGCTACCATTGAACACCGTGAAACCTTGAAAAAGCAGTCGGGTGGTCGTGGTAAGTTCGCTGATATTGTATTTGAAATGGGACCCGCTGATGCTGAATGGCTGACTGAAAATCCTGGCAAGCAAATGCAGTTTGTAAATGATATTTTTGGTGGATCCATTCCACGTGAATTCATTCCTGCCATCCAAAAAGGATTTGAGCAATCCATGTCAACCGGTGTATTGGCCAACTATCCTGTTGAGCACATGAAGATCAGGATATTTGATGGAAGTTTCCATCAGGTGGACTCTGACTCTATGTCCTTTGAATTGTGCGCCAAGTCCGGTTTCCGTGAAGCAGCACGCAAGGCAAAGCCGGTATTGTTGGAGCCTATCATGAAAGTTGAGGTCATCACCCCAGAGCAATACATGGGTGATGTAACAGGTGACCTGAACAGAAGAAGGGGAATGTTGGAGGGTATGGACAGCAGAGCAGGTGCACAGGTGATCAAAGCCAAAGTTCCTTTGAGTGAAATGTTTGGATACGTGACCCAGTTGCGTTCATTGTCATCCGGACGTGCATCCTCAACCATGGAGTTCTCTCATTACAATCCTGCGCCCAACAACATCGCAGAGGAAGTAATCGCGCGGGTGAAAGGAAAAGGAAACTGATATTTCAAATAATTGAAATTCAAATAGTTGAGTCCCGGGATACCCCGGGACTTTTTTTATCCCTCAGGTTTAAAATTCCCCTCAAAATTTATTGCAAATCTTTTGTGTGGAATGCTTCGAATTCTTACCTTTGCATCCCCATTAAAAAATGGGCTATAAACATATGTCACAGCGTATCAGGATAAAATTGCAGTCATACGACCATAATCTGGTTGACAAATCGGCCGAGAAGATTGTTAAAACTGTGCGCAGCACGGGTGCCGTTATCACTGGTCCAATTCCCTTGCCTACGCAGAAGAGAATCTTCACGGTGTTGAAATCTCCGCATGTGAACAAGAAGGCGCGTGAGCAGTTCCAATTGAGTACGCACAAGCGTCTGCTTGATATTTATACTTCTTCATCCCGCACGGTAGATGCACTGAGCAAGTTGGATCTTCCAAGTGGTGTGGATGTTGAAATCAAGGCCTGATGAGGGTCTGTCCCGATGCGTCGGGACGCAGTTCTTTACATTCATCTCCCAATTGATTGCCGTTGGCATGAAAAAAAGGAGCGCTGAAGAAAATTTTATCTCTCGAATGAGAGTTGAAATATAAACAAGCCCTTCGAGGTTTGTTTACTGTCGGTACTTCCCACCAGCAGATGGTAAAAGGGGAAAAGGTCGACAGCAAACTGGGATTGAAGCGAGGTCATACCTCTCTGTCCATTTAACCGAAAAGGGGCAAAAATTAAAAACAATGAAAGGAATTATCGGTAAGAAAATTGGGATGACCAGCATCTTCGGTCCCGATGGCAAGCAAACTGCTTGCACAGTCATCGAAGCAGGTCCTTGTGTAGTAACGCAAGTAAAGACGAAGGACAACGATGGCTACACTGCGCTTCAATTGGCATTTGGTGAGAAAGTAGAAAAAAGAGCCAATGCTTCAGAAAAAGGACATTTTTCCAAGTCCTCTTCCACTCCGAAAAGTTTTGTAAAAGAATTCAGGGATTACAGTCTCGAGAAAAACCTCGGTGAATCCATTACATGCGACATTTTCGCTGAGGGCGAAAAAGTTGATGTTGTGGGAACCACCAAGGGTAAAGGTTTTCAGGGTGTTGTAAAGCGCCATGGTTTCAGTGGTGTCGGTGAGCAATCACACGGACAGCACGATCGCCAGCGTGCGCCAGGTTCCATCGGTAACTCATCTGATGCGTCAAGGGTATTCAAAGGAATGCGCATGGCGGGTCGCATGGGGAATGACCGTGTCAAAGTAAAAGGATTGAAAGTGGTGAAGATTTTCCCTGAGAAAAACTTCATCCTTGTGAGCGGTTCAATACCCGGGCACAATGGTTCAATCGTATATATTCAGAAATAATTCAACGCATCAACATGCAACTAGAAGTATTATCAATAAAAGGAAGCAAGACAGGCAGAACAGTTGATTTGCCTGAAGAAATATTTGGTGCAGAACCAAACAACCATGTGATTTACCTTGCTGTAAAGCAGTTTCTTGCTGCGCAGCGTCAGGGTACACACAAAGTAAAGACACGTGCCGAAGTAAAAGGTGCGAGCAGAAAACTGCACCGCCAGAAAGGTACCGGAGGTTCTCGTAAGGGCAACATCCGCAACCCATTGTACAAAGGTGGTGGTACCATATTCGGTCCCAAGCCCCACAGCTACGATATCAAATTGAACCGCCGCGTGAAAGATCTCGCAAAGATCAGTGCGCTCAGTTACAAAGGCAAAGAGAATGCCGTATTGGTGGTTGAAGATTTGAAATTGGATGCTCCCAAAACAAGTGTATTCGCAGCCATGTTGAAGGACTTGAAAGTAAACGATAAGAAAGCATTGTATCTCATGTCTGCTGTTGAAGAAAATGTTTTTGTGAGTGCAAGAAATATTCCTTCTGTATTGGCAACTCCATTGTCTGATATCAATACATATGATGTGATGAATGCAGATGTGTTGGTGTTGACTGAATCAGCGGCGAAGATGTTTGCAGATTTGGAAGAGGGAGTAGAAGCTTAATTGATTAACAAACGAATTAAATATTAGATATGAAACTTGCTGATGTACTTGTGAAGCCCATTCTTTCAGAGAAGGCCAATCAGCTTTCAGAAAAAAGACGCGTGTATTCTTTCAAGGTTGCACGTGCTGCCAACAAGCTTGAGATTAAAAAAGCAGTGGAAGATTTTTATGGTGTTACGGTTGAAGACGTAAGAACAGCAGTTGCACCTGCAAAATCAAGAAGCCGCATGACAAAAGCCGGTGTGATCAGCGGAAGAAAGCCATCTTATAAGAAAGCTTTCGTGACAGTGGGAGAAGGTGATACCATTGATCTGTATTCAACAATTTAATTAAAAATCCTTCGGGTAAAAAAATAAAGAAATGGCATTAAAGAAGTACAAACCAGTAACGGCGGGAACCAGATGGAGAATTGGCAATGCATATGCAGAGATCACCACTTCTACTCCCGAGAAATCACTTCTTGAAAAAGTAAAGGCAACCGGCGGTAGAAACGCACAAGGTCGTCGTGCTATGCGTTACATCGGCGGCGGTAACAAAAAAATGTACCGTGTCATCGATTTCAAGCGCAACAAGTATGATATTCCTGCAACTGTTGCAACCATCGAGTATGATCCCAACCGTACCGCTTTCATTGCGTTGTTGAACTACGCAGATGGTGAAAAAAGATACATCCTTGCACCACAAGGACTCGAAGTGGGTATGACTGTTGTAAGTGGTGATGCAGTTGCTCCTGAAGTGGGCAACGCGCTCAAGATGAAGAACATGCCCTTGGGTACCAACGTGCACAACATTGAAATGCAGCCTGGACAAGGTGGCAAGATTGCCCGTTCGGCAGGTGCTTCAGCACAGTTGACCAACAAGGAAGAAAAATATGCAGTATTGAAAATGCCTTCAGGTGAATTGAGAAAAGTGTTGATCAACTGTTATGCAACAGTTGGTGTGCTTTCCAACTCAGACCACAGCCTGGAGAGCATGGGTAAGGCCGGCAGAAACCGTTGGAAAGGCATTCGTCCACGCAACCGTGGTGTGGCCATGAACCCTGTAGATCACCCAATGGGCGGTGGTGAAGGAAAGGCATCAGGCGGTCACCCGCGCAGCCGTACTGGCAAATATGCAAAAGGTGAGAAAACAAGAACGAGAGGAAAAGGAAGTGACAAGTTGATCATCCAGCGCAAGAACGGAAGTAAAATATCAAAATAATCAGAACAAACAACAAGCAATAAACCATGGCTCGTTCAATAAAAAAAGGTCCCTACGTAGCGGCAAAACTGGAAAAGAAGGTAGTCGCGATGAATGATGGCAAATCCAAGAGAGCAGTTGTGAAGACATGGAGCCGCAGAAGCACCATCACACCTGAATTTGTTGGTCATACGTTTGCCGTTCACAACGGAAACAAATTCATCCCTGTGTATGTAACTGAATTCATGGTTGGACACAAATTGGGAGAATTTGCGCCCACCCGCAATTTCAAAGGTCACTCAAGCAAAAAAGTAGTTTAATAATTGTTGGACGCGATCCCGCAACTGAAAAATAAAAATATGGAAGCAGTAGCAAAATTGAGAAACTATCCCACTTCACCCCGTAAGATGCGCTTATTGGCGGATCACATCCGTGGCATGAAGGTTGAGGAAGCAGTAGCAATTCTTGAGCATCACCCACAGCACAGTGCAACTCCCCTTCGCAAGTTGGTGATGTCTGCAGTAAGCAACTGGAAGCAAAAGAACGAAGGTGGCAATGTTGAAGCATTGGTGGTGAAAACCATTTTTGTGGACGGCGCTCGTTCCATCAAACGCATGTTGCCTGCTCCACAAGGACGTGCATACCGCATGAGAAAGCGCAGCAACCATGTCACTGTAATTGTTGATGCAAAAAATTAAGAACAAACAAACTGAATTATAATGGGTCAAAAAACGAATCCAATTGGCAACAGGTTAGGCATCATCCGCGGATGGGAAAGCAACTGGTATGGCAATAAAAAAGATTACGCGAATAAGCTTATCGAGGACAACAAGATCCGCAACTACCTCAATGCCCGTATCAACAAAGGTGGCATTGCGAAGATTGTGATCGAGCGTACACTCAACAAGCTGATCGTTACCATCCATACTTCAAAGCCTGGTATCATCATTGGTAAAGGTGGCGGAGAAGTTGACAGGGTGAAAGAAGAATTGAAGAAACTGACTGGCAAAGAAGATGTGCAGATCAACATCCTCGAAATCCGTCGTCCTGAATTGGATGCCAACATCGTTGGAGAAACCATCGCAAAGCAAATTGAAAACCGTATCAATTATAAGCGTGCCATTAAAATGGCTATCGCTTCTACCATGAGATTGGGTGCTGAAGGGATCAAGATAAAAGTTGGTGGCCGTATTGGTGGTGCTGAGATTGCACGTTCTGAAGAGATCAAACAGGGCCGTGTTCCATTGCACACCTTTAGAATGGATATTGACTATGCTTCTCTTTTCGCTCAAACCGTTTATGGAAAAATCGGAATCAAAGTATGGATTTGTAAAGGTGAAGTATTGGCCAAGCGCGATTTGAATCCAAATTTTGTTGGCGGAAAATCTGAAGCTGCAGAAAGAAGAGATGCCCGTGGCGGTGGAAGGGATGACAGAAGAGGCGGTGGAAGAGATGACAGACGCGGTGGTGGAAGAGATCGCAGAGGCTAATCAAATATTAAAAGTATTCATTAAAAATACTGTAACATGTTACAACCGAAAAGAACGAAACACAGAAAAGCGCAGAAAGGTAGAATCCGTGAAGTTGCCAAGCGTGGAACCACATTGGCTTTTGGTTCATTTGGACTGAAAGCATTGGAACCTGTTTGGATGACCAACAGACAAATCGAAGCGGCTCGTCAGGCACTTACCAGAGCCATGAAGAGAGAAGGAAATGTTTGGATTCGCATATTCCCCGATAAGCCCATCACCCGCAAGCCACAGGAAGTGAGAATGGGTAAGGGTAAGGGTAATCCTGAATTCTGGGCTGCAGTTGTTGAGCCAGGAAGAATCATTTTCGAACTGGAAGGTGTGAGCATGCAAATTGCACAAGAGGCATTGGATCTTGCTGCTGCAAAACTTCCCATCAAAACCAAATTTATCGTGCGCAGAGACTACGCGGCGTAAGCATAACAGATAAACCCAAGGACATGTCAAAGAAGATTGATTTTTTAAAAAGCATTGCATCGCTGAGTGAATCAGATATCAAATCGAAGATTACTGAAGATGAATCTCGATTGAAGAAATTGAAGTTCGCACATGCGATTACTCCTCTTGAAAATCCAATGAGCATCCGTTCATTGAGAAAAGATATCGCGAGACTCAAATCTGAATTGAAAAAAAGAACACTCGCTTAATCAAGAGAAACATTAAAAACAGATTCCAGTTAACCCTGGGAGATAAAATGAAAAGAAATGGTTGAAAGAAAACTTCGCAAAACCAAAACAGGGACGGTCAGCAGCGACAAGATGAACAAAACCATCACCGTTGCAGTGGAAAGAAAGGTGAAGCACCCTATTTATGGAAAGTTCGTTAAGAAGACTACCAAGTTCCATGCGCATGATGAAAAGAATGAGGCAAAACCTGGTGATGTTGTAAAAATTGAAGAAACAAGACCTCTCAGCAAAACAAAGCGCTGGAGACTTGTAGAAATAATTGAGAAAGCAAAATAATATCAAGCAATATTCGTTCAACTCAACGGTGAAAGCCGTTTAAAATAGAAAAAAATGATTCAGCAAGAATCCAGATTGAATGTAGCAGACAACAGCGGTGCGAAAGAGGTTTTGTGTATTCGTGTGTTGGGAAACAGCGGGCAAGACTACGCGAAAATCGGTGATAAGATTGTTGTTACTGTGAAGGATGCCATTCCTGCAGGCGGTATCAAGAAAGGTACAGTTGCCAAGGCAGTTATAGTAAGAACAAAAAACAAACTTCGCAGAAAGGATGGTTCTTATATCCGCTTTGATGACAACGCAGTCGTGTTGCTCAATCAAGCAGATGAACCCAGAGGTACCCGTATTTTCGGTCCGGTTGCCCGAGAACTGAGAGACAAGGGATACATGAAAATTATTTCACTGGCTCCTGAGGTACTATAAATTAAACAAACAAGCGTACAACGCGAAAAATAAAGACAATGAGCAATAGATTCAAGCCCAAGTTCAACATTAAAAAAGGTGATACTGTTGTAATCATCTCAGGCGATGACAAGGATCTCAAAAAGCCCCGCAAGGTGCTCGAAGTGTTTCCCGACAAATCCCGCTTGTTGATTGAAGGTGCAAACATCGTGACCCGTCACACCAAGCCTTCCGCTCAAAACACCCAAGGTGGTTTGATCAAGAAGGAAGCTTCCATCCACATCAGCAACGTAATGCTGTGGGATGCAAAGAAAGAAGCTGGAACAAAAGTGAAAAGGACCAGAGAAAACGGAAAATTGGTAAGAGTATCAAAAAAATCAGGGGAGGTAATTAAATAATGAGTACTGCAACATATACACCCAGACTGCAAGCCAAATACCAAAAAGAAGTGGTACCGGCTTTGATGAAGAAATTTTCATACAGCACTGTCATGCAAGTGCCCAAACTCACCAAAATCTGTTTGAACAGAGGCGTGAACGGCGCAGTGGCTGATAAAAAGCTCATCGATATCGCTTTGGATGAATTGACAATGATCTCCGGACAAAAAGCGGTTGCAACCAAATCCAAAAAAGATATCTCGAACTTTAAGTTGAGAAAAAACATGCCCATCGGCGCACGCGTAACATTGCGTGGTGTGAAGATGTTCGAATTCCTCGACAGATTGATTGCTGCCTCACTTCCACGTGTGCGCGACTTCAAAGGTGTGAGCGAAAAGTCATTCGATGGCCGCGGAAATTACACGCTGGGCGTAACAGAACAAATCATTTTCCCAGAAATCGATATCGACAAGGTTACCAAAATTACCGGTATGGATATCACTTTCGTAACTACAGCGCAAACCAACGAAGAAGCATACGAATTGCTGAAAGAAATGGGTATGCCATTCAAAAACATTAAAAAAGATTAAACCTAGCATATGGCAAAAGAATCGGTAAAAGCCAGACAGAGAAAAAGGGAACAGATGGTTGCCAAGTTCGCTGAAAAACGTGCGGCTTTGAAAGCAGCAGGTGAGTGGACAGCGCTTGATCAACTGCCCAAGAACTCATCAAAAGTCAGGTTAAAAAACAGGTGTCAACTGACTGGTCGTCCCAAAGGTTACATGAGGTTCTTCGGACTCTCAAGGGTAACGTTCCGCGACATGGCATTGGCAGGAAAGATTCCAGGTGTTAAAAAAGCAAGCTGGTAATCCAATCGAATTAACAATTAAACTCAAACCGAAATACTCCCGATAAAAAGGGACTAAGGAGGGACAAAATATGACAACAGATCCAATTGCAGATTTTCTAACCAGGATTAGAAATGCACAAATGGCAGGACACAGAATCGTAGAGATTCCAGCTTCCAATTTAAAGAAGCGCATCACTGAGATTTTGTACAACCAAGGATACATCTTGAAATACAAATTCGAAGACGACAGCAAACAAGGTGTTATCAAAATCGCTTTGAAGTATGATCCAAATACCAAGGAGCCAGCAATCAAAACCATGGAGAGAGTATCTCGTCCGGGTTTGAGACAATACGCGAAGCCACTTGACTTCAAGAGAGTCAAAAATGGTTTGGGTATTGCCATCCTGTCTACCTCTAAAGGGGTAATGACCGACAAGGATGCAAAAGCTCAAAATGTTGGTGGTGAAGTACTTTGTCACGTTTATTAAAAAAAACTACTATGTCTCGTATAGGTAAAAAAATCATTGAACTTCCAAAAGGTGTAACCCTCTCAGTTGGGAGTGATAATACCGTGACCGTTAAAGGTCCGAAAGGTGAATTGAAGCAACAGGTTGACCGTGATATTACCATTGCTGTTAATGAGAATGTTGTGGAATTCAAAAGACCAACCGATCAAATCAGACACCGTGCATTGCATGGTCTGTACAGGGCATTGGTCAACAACCTTGTCAACGGAGTAACCAACGGGTTCAAAAAAGAACTTGAATTGGTGGGTGTGGGTTTCAAAGCCGCCAACCAGGGCAATGTGTTGGATCTTTCATTGGGATATTCTCACAACATCATCTTCGAAGTTCCCAAAGAGTTGAAAGTTTCAACCACCCAGGAAAAAGGTGACAACCCAAGAATCTTCCTGGAAGGAATTGACAAGCAGTTGCTCGGTCAAGTTGCCGCAAAAATCAGAAGCTTGAGAAAACCTGAACCATACAAAGGAAAGGGTGTGAAATACAAGGATGAATACATCCGTCGCAAGGCAGGTAAAGCAGCTGGTAAATAAATAAATTAAACATCCTGGCAGCATCAGGAAAAACCATAATAAGATGAACGTTAAATCATTAAGAAAACAAAGAATCAAATACACCATCCGCAAGAAGGTTGCTGGTTCTGCTCAATCACCAAGACTCGCTGTTTTTAGAAGCAACACTGATATTTATGCACAGCTGATTGATGATGTCAATGGAACAACATTGGCTGCAGCTTCTTCAAAGGACAAAGAGATCTTGGCACAAAAAGGAACCAAGACCGAAAAGAGCAAGTTGGTTGGACAGGCAATCGCCAAGAAAGCTGTTGCACTCGGACTTTCATCATGTGTGTTTGATCGCGGAGGTTTCCTGTACCACGGACGAGTAAAAGCAGTCGCAGAAGGTGCGCGTGAGGGTGGACTTACATTTTAATTCATTCAAATCAATATTTAGATGTCAAAAGTAAATTACAGCAGAGTTAAAGCCGGAGACCTTGAGTTAAAGGAGAAAGTAGTAGCTATCAACCGTGTTGTGAAAACAACAAAAGGTGGTAGAGCATTCAGTTTCTCTGCATTGGTTGTAGTTGGTAATGAGCAAGGTGTAGTTGGACACGGACTCGGTAAAGCAAAAGAAGTACAAGAAGCAATTACCAAGGGAATTGAAGACGCCAAGAAAAACCTCATAAAAGTTCCTGTAATGAAAGGAACCATCCCGCACGATCAGTATGCGAAAGAAGGTGCTGCAAAAGTATTGATCAAGCCTGCTGCCCATGGTACAGGTGTGATCGCAGGAGGCAGCATGCGCGCTGTCTTGGAGAGCGTTGGTGTAACAGACGTATTGGCCAAATCATTGGGTTCTGCCAATCCGCACAACGTGGTGAAAGCTACTTTCAAAGCCTTGGCCATGCTCCGTGAACCCATCCATGTTTCTAAAACCAGAACAATCGGGTTGAAGAAAGTCTTCAACGGATAATTGAATAAATCACTGATAAAACCACCTTAGGGTTTCAATATGAAAAAGCTCAAGATTACCAAAGTTAAAAGTGTGATTGATCGTCCAGAACGTCAAAAACGCACCATGGAGGCACTCGGATTGCGCAAGTTGCATGCGTCCGTTGAGTTGGAAGCCACTCCCCAAATTCTGGGAATGGTGAAGAAAGTGACACACTTGGTTAAAGTAGAAGAACTGTAGGACAAATCCCTGTTTGTCTTTATCTTAGAACATATATACGAGTGGTCTCAGGGAGACTGCGTTGAGTAAAACAAGAAAAATGAAACTACACACTTTAAAGCCTGCAGAAGGCGCTACAAAAAGAGAAAAAAGATTGGGTCGCGGTGAAGCTTCCGGTCACGGTGGAACTTCAACGAAAGGTAACAAAGGTGGACAAAGCCGCGCAGGTTACAAGTCCAAAAAAGGTCATGAGGGTGGCCAGATGCCCATTCAGCGCCGTATTCCAAAAGTTGGATTTAAAAATATCAGCAGGGTAGAATTCAAAGTATTCAACCTTGGCCAAGTGGAAACCCTTGTTGAAAAGTATGGATTATCATCTTTCAGCATGGAGAACCTTTATGTCAATGGTCTCATCAGCCGTACCGATAAGGTTAAAATCCTTGGGAACGGTGCCATCAGCAAGAAAGTTGATTTTAAAGTAAACGCGGTAAGTGAAAAAGCCAAAGCTGTCATCGAAGCTGCTGGCGGATCTGTTGAAATCATTAAATAATTTTCTCAGTGAAAAAATTCATCCAAACACTCAAGAATATTTGGAGCATTGATGAACTAAGATCAAAGATCAGCATCACGTTGCTGCTCATCTTGGTTTATAGATTCGGTGCACATGTTTCATTGCCTGGTATCGACCCAAATAAACTTGATCTTGAGAGCGCTAAAAAAGGCCTCTTGGGAATTTTTGATACGTTTGCCGGAGGATCATTTACAAATGCGTCCATTTTCGCATTGGGTATCATGCCTTACATCTCTGCTTCCATCTTCATGCAGTTGCTGACGATTTTTGTTCCTCAAATGCAAAAGATCCAGAAAGAAGGTGACAGCGGAAGAAAAAAAATCAATCAGTGGACACGTTATATCACTGCACTGGTAACCATGTTTCAGGCAGCAGCATATGTGGCATACCTGAAAAATGTGAGCAGAGATGCTTTAATCGAAGCATACCAGCCATATTTCTGGCTTTCAACCGTAATCGTATTGACAGCAGGAACCCTATTTGTAATGTGGTTGGGTGAAAAGATTCAGGACAAGGGTCTTGGCAACGGAACATCCATCATCATCATGGTTGGTATCCTTGCCCGCCTCCCACAATCATTTATAGGTGAATTGGGTGCCAAACAAACCCGCGGTGGCGGTGGCTTGCTTTTGTTCCTCATTGAAATTGCATTTTTGATTGTGATTGTACTTGGACTGATTTTGTTGGTTCAAGGTGTCAGAAAAGTACCTGTAAGCTACGCCAAACAACTTGTAGGGAACAGAGCACTTTCTGGTGCTAGACAGTTCCTTCCATTGAAAGTGAATGCCTCTGGTGTGATGCCAATCATTTTCGCCCAGGCGATCATGTTCCTTCCAACACTGTTCTCCTTCACCAATTTGGAATCCGGTCAGGGTATTGCCAGAATCTTCAATGATCCAAGCAATATTTGGTATATGACCATTTATGTTATCATGGTTATTGCTTTCACTTTCTTATATACCGCCCTTATCTTCAATCCAAAGCAGATGGCCGATAGCCTGAAGCAAAGCAATGGATTTATTCCAGGTGTAAAACCCGGACAACCAACGGCTGATTATATTGGACAGGTCATGGATCGGATTACACTGCCTGGAGCAATTTTCCTCGCAGCGATCGGAATCCTTCCAGGGATCGCACAACAACTCGGTGTTACGCAATCATTTGCGTCCTTCTTTGGAGGAACATCTTTGTTGATCATGGTTGGTGTTATACTTGACACGTTGCAGCAAATCGAAACCCATTTGTTGATGAGACAATATGATGGTTTGGTTTCCGGCGGAAGAATTCAAGGAAGACAACCTGTAACAACAAGTTCCATTTAAAATGATCCGGATCAAGACCAACGAAGAAGTTGAGTTGATCCGCGAAAGTGCACTTTTAGTCAGTCGCACCCTAGCTGAACTCGCATCTATTTTAAAGCCGGGTATCACCACTGCTCAACTCGATAAAAGAGCTGAAGATTTTATTCTTTCCAATGAGGCAATCCCCTCATTTAAAAATTACAAAGGCTACCCCTTCGCTACTTGTATTTCAGTGAATGATGCAGTAGTGCATGGATTTCCCAACAACAAAGAATTGAAAGAGGGTGACCTGGTCTCCATCGATGTTGGAGTATACAAAAATGGGTACCACGGAGACAGCGCATATACATTTGGATTGTCTCCTGTGGTGGAGGAACATCAATTGCTGATGAAGGTTACACGTGATTCACTGATGTTGGGAATTGAAAAAGCAGTCAACGGCAACAGGGTTGGCGATATTTCAAACGCCATACAGGAGTATACCGAACGAAAATATCATTTTGGTGTGGTGAGGGAACTCGTTGGGCATGGCTTGGGCAAACACTTGCACGAAGATCCGCAAGTACCCAATTATGGTAAAAAAGGAGCGGGTCCCAAGCTCAGAGAAAACATGGTGATCGCCATCGAACCCATGATCAACCTGGGCACCAAAGATGTGATATATGATGAAGATGGATGGACAGTTAGAACAAGGGACGGAAAGTTTTCAGCTCACTATGAGCATACCATTTGCATCAAAAAGAACAAGGCAGATATTCTCTCCAGTTTTTCAGATATCATCCAGCAGGAAAAAAACAATCCATCTTTATTCAGTGAGTACTGATCTTTCGTAACTTATTACCTTACATGCTCTTTGCGTTTTGTGAAAAACATGAAAAAGAGTCAAATGCAAAATCGCAGAAAACTAATTGTTGTTGGCGGAGGAGCCGCCGGTTTTTTTTGTGCCATCAATGCGGCACGAATGTCTGAAGCACTGGATGTATGTGTGTTGGAGAAATCAGGGAAACTCCTTTCAAAAGTAAAAATCAGCGGTGGAGGACGCTGCAATGTCACCCATGACGAATCTGATCTTTCACTCATGTCTGCTGCGTACCCCCGGGGTAAAAACTTGCTCAAAAAAACCTTGTACCAGTTTTCTCCACAGGATACTGTGAGTTGGTTCAAAGAGAGAGGCGTAACCTTGAAAACAGAACCCGATGGCCGTATGTTTCCAACAACGAACCAATCTCAAACAATCATCGATTGCTTGATGAAGGAAGCGCATGCGCATGGTATTGAAATCAAACTGCATCATGAAGTGGTAGGATTCAGCAGAGACGGAGAAAAATCAACAATCCTTGTAAAAAATCAGCATGGTGAATTGGTGAATATGGATGCCGATTATGTTTGTGTTGCTGCTGGTGGTTATCCTAAATCAAGCTCGTTTGTATGGTTGAATCAAACCCGTCACTCCATTGTTGACCCACTGCCGTCCTTGTTTACATTCAATATTCCTGACAAGCATTTACATGCATTGATGGGAATTTCCTGTGAACATGCGGGAGTAAAAATTCCTGTGTTAAAGATAGAAGAGGAGGGACCTGTGCTTATCACACACTGGGGATTGAGTGGACCGGCAACGTTGAAATTGTCTTCACGGGCAGCAAGGGATTTGTATCGACTGCATTATGCATTTGAAATAAAATTGAATTGGACTCCTGCATTTCATGAGAGTACAATGTTTGAAAAACTTAAGGAAGTAAAAGAAAAGCAACGTTCCAGCATCGGAGTAAAAAACCCCTTTGCTCTCTCTGTTCGTTTGTGGGAATATCTTTTGAGAAAGGCTGAAATAGATCCATCCATTCCTTGGGTCAATACCCCGCAAGCTGCCTTGGCCAAGCTCTCCAAAGTTGTATGCAGCGACACCTATCGGGTTGATGGCAAGACTACTTTCAAAGAAGAGTTTGTAACATCTGGTGGAATAGATTTAAGTGAAATTGATGCTCAAACCATGGAAAGCAAGCTGATTCCTGGTCTTTATTTTGCTGGAGAGATCATGGATGTGGATGGCATCACAGGGGGATACAATTTTCAACACGCCTGGAGCAGCGGGATGATTGTGGCGAGAGCTATTAGCAGCCAACAGCAGTTGTAGTTGTTGTAATTGTTATAGTGGTTGTAGGTTGTAAGTTATGAGTTGATTCAAATTTGTTGCAAGTCTTGCTTTTTTTACATAATTTAATGTTTGTGGCATGCGTTATTGATGACTATCGTGATAACAATGACAACAATGACAACAATTACAACAACTACAACAACTACAATACAGCATGTCACTCAATTCAAGACGTAATTTTATTACAACCCTCGCAAGCGCCACTGCCGCACTTCCCTTTTTGTCCGCAGTCAATCCTGCTTTTGCAGCAGAGGCGAAACATGTGAAATCTCTTTTTGAAAATACTTTGCCTGGCGATTTTTCATCAGAGGATGATTTATGGGCTTGGATCAGAGAGGCGTATACTGTGAGTCCGAATATCATCAACTTGAACAATGGCGGGGTTGCACCTCAGCCAAAGGTTGTTCAGGATGCTCACATTCGGTATTATCAGTATTGCAATGAGGCCCCGTCTTATTATATGTGGCAGATATTGGATCAAGGCAGAGAGCCACTGCGTGAACGGCTGGCCCATCTATGCGGATCTGACACTGAAGAAATTGCAATCAACAGAAATGCAACAGAGGGATTGAATACGGTCATTTTTGGATTGAATTTAAAAGCAGGCGATGAGGTGGTGTTGACCAAGCAAGATTATCCAAATATGATCAATGCTTGGAAACAACGAGAAAAACGAGATGGCATCAAGTTGGTATGGATTGATATTCCATTGCCATTGGAAAATGAAGATGAAATCGCTTCTTACTACATAAAAGCATTTACTTCAAAAACTAAAGTGGTGATGGTTACGCACCTCATCAATTGGTGTGGGCAAATCATGCCTGTAAGAAAAATTGCTGATGCTGCACACCAACGCGGTATTGAAGTGATTGCTGATGGTGCGCATACGTTGGGACATTTTGCTTTCAAGGTGCCGGATTTGGGTTGCGATTATTTTGCTTCCTCGCTCCACAAATGGATGAGTGCTCCGTTTGGAAGCGGTGTGCTATACATCAAAAAGGATAAAATCAAAAATGTTTGGGCATTGCTCTCCAACAATGAGCCAGATGGATCAGACATCCGAAAGTTTGAATCATTGGGTACCAGGTCATTCGCATCGGAAATGGCGATCGGTGCGGCCATTGATTTTCATGATGTAATGGGAAGTCAACGAAAGGAAGAAAGATTGAGGTATTTGAAAAATTACTGGGTGGATCAGCTAAATAATCACCCCAAGATTTCATTCAACCAACCGCATTCAAAAAATCTCTCCTGTGCAATTGCCAACGTGGCGGTTGCAGGAAAAAAACC
>JBEGMC010000052.1:0-54176 GCA_041183265.1 Bacteroidota bacterium | reverse complement strand
CCTGCCATAGAAGAAGGTTTCTTTCCAGATACCATCAGTACAGATTTGCACATTGAAAGCATGAATGCGGCCATGAAAGATCAATTGAATGTCATGTCGAAGTTTCTTGCCTTGAACATGTCATTGTATGATGTCATCAAAGCAAGTACGAGTGATGCAGCAAAAGCCCTGCAAAAAACTGAGTTGGGAAATCTTTCTGTTGGATCCGAGGCAGATCTTGCTATTTTACATCTCAGAGACGGGAAGTTTGGATTCTTTGATACGATGGGTGTTCGGATGATGGGGGATAAAAAACTCGAATGCGAGTTAACGATTCGTGCCGGAGAGATTGTATACGATTTGAATGGAATTGCATTGAAACAATGACCATGAAATATTTACTGATTTTATTTGTTTGTATGCATCATTGTGTGCATGCTCAGGACATAGATCCCAACAGGCGGTTGTTGGAAATGGGGATTCAATTAGGAGAGATGAAAGCACCGATTGCCAATTATGCAAAAGCAGTGCAGTCGGGTAAATTGTTGTACTTATCTGGACATATACCTGATGAGGTGGCTGGAAAGAAAACAAGAGGTAAGCTGGGTGTTCAATTGAGTTTGGATGAGGGTAGGGAAGCAGCGCGATTGACTGCCATCAGTTTGCTTTCTACTTTACAGTACTATGCCAAAGATTTGAACAATGTAAAAAGAATCGTCAAGGTAACCGGCATGGTCAATGCTGATCCCAGTTTTACACAACATCCCGCTGTCATCAACGGGTGTTCTGATTTGTTGGTTTCCATTTTTGGCGAGGCGGGCAAACACGCGAGATCAGCCGTTGGCATGTCATCGCTTCCATTGGATGCAGCAGTTGAAATTGAAATGATTGTTGAATTAAAATGATGGTTTTCTATATGATTTCACTGGCGAAAGGTTTGTCACTGTTTGCAGTTTTGTTGCTGATGATGATTGGAATTTCTTTTGCACAACAAAAAAAGTCTGCCCTTCATCAAATCATGGAGACCGTCTTTGATGAAGCCGATCCATTCAATGGAGTCGTGTTGATAGCCAAAAACGGCAGGGTTCATGTTGCGGAAGCTTTTGGTATGCGAGACTATGAGAGTGGACAAGCCATGAAGACTTCTGATATATTCGAACTTGCTTCCGTCTCCAAGCAGTTCACCGCAATGATCATCATGCAATTGCAATCACATGGAAAATTACAATATGATGATGCAGTTGAAAAATACCTTTCTATTCCCTACAAAAACATAACGATCAGGCATTTGCTGAATCATACCAGTGGATTGCCAGACTATCAGGCCATCATGGATGCACACTGGGATAAAAGTCGCGTTGCAGACAACAATGATATCTTGGCATATTTAAACAAGTATGCACCTCCTTCATTGTTTGCTCCAGGTGAAAAATATGCGTACAGCAATACGGGCTATGTGCTGCTGGCCAGCATTGCAGAGAAAGCTGCTGATCAAGATTTCACGTACATGTTGCGTGAGTGGGTATTCAAAAAATTCAAGATGGTAGATACTGATCTCAGGACTCCCACAGATAAAAAACATCTCAAGAATCTTGCATATGGACATATCAAGCAAACTTCAACAGGTAGGTATGCAAAGGCTGATTCATTTCCTTCATCCAATTATACCATTTGGTTGGGAAATCGCGAGGGTCCGGGTAGAATCAGTTCAACAGCATATGATTTATTGAAATGGGACAGGGCTCTGTATGACCCCAGATTTTTTTCTCCTGAAATGAAAAGAGAAGCTTTTGCATCAGCTCAATTGAATGACAGGACCTTCTCTCACTATGGATTTGGATGGGAGTTGGGCACAGATGAAGTCCTGGGAAAATATGTTCAACACAGCGGCGACAATCCAGGGTACAAAACGGAGATTGTACGTTATATCGATGCTGACAAAACAATCATACTGCTCTGCAACAATGCACATGATCGGTTTGAAAAGTTATTGGATGCCTTGAAAAAATATGTAATTGCTCTCTAGGCTTTAAAGATTGTATTGCTCAAATGTTTGAAAGCCTCCATTGCGCCCATGTATTCACAGGTTCTGGCTCCCGCCTTGTTTGCATTTGAAACAATTTGTTTCCAATCATCCATCGATAGTCTCCTGATCTCTGTTGGGTTGTATTGGCTCAATTGAAACAACACTGCTCCAACAAATGCATCTCCCGCACCGGTGGTATCGATCGCTTGTATGTTGATGCCTGGGACGATGCAGCTGTTTTCTTTGGTGCTCAACAATGCACCTTCTTTGCCAAGAGTGATGGAAAACACTGCGTCACTCATTTTTCTGAGTGAAGCAGCAGCGTCTTCAATATTGTTTTCTCCTGTAATCAGCAATGCTTCCTGGTCACTCACTTTGAAAAAATGTGATTGCTGAATAAATTTGATGGAGTGATGGATGAATACTTCTTTCCTTTTTCCAAAAAGCAATTCTCTGTAGTTCGGATCGAAGCTGATGAAGTGTCCGTGTTGAATCGCTTGCTGCAAAACGTGATCATACGTTGATTGAAGTTCTCCCGGAAGAAATGCAGTTGCTGATCCGAAGTGGCTGATTGAAAAAGTTGACAAATCAATCTGGGCCACATCGTTTTTTGTCAGCATGCTGTCTGCACCGCGGTTGAAATAAAAATCCCGCTCTCCATTTTCCATCAGCGATACAAAAGCGATGGTGGTGAAATGACTGGAGTCAAGCGAGATTGAACGTGTCGAGACACCCATGTTTTTCAATACCTCTATCAAGTGATGGCCAAAAGGATCGTCTCCAACTTTGGCAGCTATCTCAACCTGTCCACCTAAAGCAGCAATGGCAGCCGCCACGTTGGTTGGGGCACCGCCAGCTTTTTTTAAAAAATGTTCACCATTTGATAAAGAACTGTTTGTGTCTGTACAGATCATATCAATCAGTGCTTCACCTATACAAAGTATCTTATTCATCTGGCTTTGGTCTGTCTTTGATAACTGCTATTTATAGAGTTGATTGAAGACGAGTTTAAATGTTCCATGTGTTTGAGCCCTGAAAGTGATTTCCGGTCCATAAGCAATCAATTTGCCTTTACCCACTTGGGCATCAAATGCTGCAATCCCATTTTTCAAATAGGACTGTCCCCATGCCCATCCGCTGCGCAATGTTTTGTCGGATGCAAACCATGCAATGGGTTTGATCATCCCTTTGGTTTGGGCTTCCGGTGTGATGTTGAACACCGGGCTGTCATCAAAATATACATCAGCAGTCGTTTTCATACCCCAGGTATTGGATTGAGAAGGGTCAAGTGTGATTTGCATGACAGACCCCGGTATATAAAATTTTTCATTGGGCAGGTTTCGTTGATTGCCATTCACTGTTTCAACCAATGCGTTTGTAACAGGAAGTTTTAAATGATACGCAAGGTTGGTCGAGCTGCCAATGGTCAATACCGTTCCCCCATCTTCCATGAATTTTTTCAATGCCGGGATAGAAGTTTCAACAGCCAGACTCCCAATTGTTTTTTTGAATTCATCAGGGGTATCTTCCGGTTTTGGTCCGGCGGGTTTTCTCGCATTCGTATTCAATGACGGCATGGCGCCTTCCACAAAAAGAATGACATCGTATTTGTTTTTCAAATCTCCTTTATCGATTTCCTGCGCGTATATCACAGTGTATTCGAATTTGAATTGTTCAAATATCCATCTCATCCATCCAGATGGCATGGAACCGCCATAGGTATCCCACAATGCGATGCGTGTGGGTTGAATGGCTATCATGTTGGCAGGTTTTTTATCCATCGATTGCACATCTGCTCCGATTTGGATAGCTTGTTCTTTGATGATGGATGTGGCAGCAGGTGTGAAGGGTACATAAAATGAACCCTTTGCAAATCCATTGTTCGCCTCAGTAGTTCTGAATACTTTGATGTCTTTTTTCAAAAGCGTATTCACCAATGCAAATGCGTGGTTGTTGGCAGCATTGATGAGGTATCCTCCTTTTTCGTTGTTGATGGTGAGCTTTCCTTTCAATGGTTGTACATCTCCAATATTGATTTTTTTAAATGGACCACTGATGTTTTCAGTAATTCTGTCGAATTCGACTCCCATCTGAAATGCAAGTGTCCATCCGGCTGCATCATAGGGAGGCACTGGGGGTCCGCCTGGATATTGAAAATCATTTGGATGATCTTGAGGTTCAAACATGTCAAGTATATGCGGACGAAATGCCTGATTGCATTGAACGATGTATGATCCGGCTGGGTATGACTTGCCATTGTAGCTGAATGCTTCGGTGGATGTTTGTATTTCTATGCCTGTTCTGATCAATGCATTGATAAATCTGGTTGCAGTTGCAAAATCAGGTTGATTGGAGGGGATGATGTATGCGCGCGCATCTTTGTGGGATGGGTTGCTAAACACAGTATCAAAATATTTTTTGGAAATATTGGCAATGTTTCTGCCCCAGCTCTCTGGTGTTGTGTTCTCTTCTCTGGGTCTTTGCGGCTGATCTTTTTGAAAATACTCCTGTATCAATGAGGTCTTGCTTGGGTACAATGACCAGTTGTCTTTGCTTCCTTTTTCAATGGAGTTTTTACCCATCCTGTAAATATTGTACAGCAATTCATCTCTGTGTCTCGCAGCATACATCAATACAGCATAGTTCAGGGAAACAGAATAGTCGATTGAATTTCTGAAGTACCATTTGCGGGGTGTGATCGGAAAAGGGTTTGCACTGCTTGGTATCAGACGATTGGGAACAACAGGGATTTCAGAAGGCGTTGGACTGCCAATGATTTCAGTAAGCAATCCAATCATGTTATGAAAATAGGTAGTTGTACGGAGTCCACCGTTGTACCAGGTTGAGTAAGGAGATCCAGCTCTTTGGGTATAACCGGGTTTGTTTTCCTGGATGAGGCGGTTGATCATGGCTGCACCCACTGCATCCAGACTTGTCATGACCAGCGGATCAAATACATAATTGAAGGGATCGCGGAATGGCGGACCAGCTACTACTGTTCCCTGTGGACCCGTTTGGTGGTGATTGTACATGATTTGCGGAATCCATTCCACATACAATTGTCTGCCCATGTTTTGGGTCTCCTTCAGGTTCATCATGTAGAAATCGCGGTTGTTGTCATGTCCCGCATATTTTTCATAGAGCCGGGGTAAAAATGCAGTTGTTCTTTTGGAAGAGTCGCTGTTGCGCATATACCAATTGGATACCAATTCTTGTCCATCTGGATTTGCATGAACAATCAATACAATAACATTGTCCAGAATATATTTTGTTTCATCATCTTTTCTGCTGCAGAGTTGGTAGGCGATTTCGATCAGTTGATGTGCACCTACAACTTCTGTTGCATGGAGTCCACCATCGATCCACACTACTGCTTTTCCTTCGGCGGCCAATTTTCTGGCATCTGCTTCAGAGAGATTTTCCGCACGTGCCAATTTTTGGGAGATCTCTTTGTAGGAAGCTAGTTTTTGATGATTGGATGGAGATGTAACAATCATCATGAACTGGTCCCTGCCCTCTTCTGTCTTGCCGATCGACTGCATGACAGCCCTGTCGGATGACTGGTCCAGTTTTTTAAAATATGCCTCTGTCTGTGCATAAGTGGCAAGTCGGTAGTTGTCACCTATATTGAATCCAAAATGTTCCTTTGGATTTGGTATTTCCTGTCCGAATGAAGCAAGAGAGATGCACAGAAAACTAAAAATTTTAAAAAACTTCAGCATATGTATTGCTTTGATATGAAAGAGCGTAAGTTAATTATTTATAAAGTTTGACCGGGACGTTCAAAGCTCCGTTGAATTTGATGTTTCAACTTTGAAAATTGAAAACGTTTTCGGAAATTCTAAATTTCTGTCAACCGTTCCAGGTAAAATTACCCTAATTTGTATAAGCATAGTTCACCAAAACCAAAAGAAAACTTGCCATGAGAAAAAAAAGCATGAGTGCAATTCTGTGCACTGCATTAATGACCGTCATGTCATTCAGTGCAGTACAGTTGCATGCAGAGAAAATTTCTCTCTCAAAAAATTCAATAAACTTTGAGAGACCACCTGTAGACGTAACAGGTACGGTATCCGATGTTCGCAATGCCCCATTGGCAGGTGCGACAGTCACCATCAAGGGTACTAAGATTTCAACCGTAACAGATCAGAACGGTAAATTCAGTTTAAGAGGAGTTTCTGACGGAGCTGTTCTTCAAATCTCTTTCAGCGGGTATCTCACTGAAGAGGTTCAGGCAGCGGCAGGAGCTTTGAAAGTAACCCTCAGAGAACAAATCAATCAGCTGACCGATGTGGTTGTAGTTGGTTACGGTACACAGCGCAAAAAAGACCTTACTGGTGCTGTTGTGCAAGTAAAAGCCACACAACTTGAAAATGAGAATGCACGCTCCGTGCAGGATATGTTGCGAGGCAACGCACCCGGATTGGATGTTGGATTCAACGCTTCTCCGAAAGGTGGTGGTGATTTGCGTGTAAGAGGACGCGCCTCACTGACTGCATCATCAACTCCGCTGATAGTAGTTGACGGAGTAATCTTTCAAGGAGATTTGAGTGATATCAATCCAAATGATATTTCTACCATGGACGTATTGAAGGACGCCAGCTCTGCTGCGGTTTTCGGTGCGCGCTCTGCCAATGGAGTTATTTTAATCTCCACCAAGAAAGGTAAGAGCGGGAAACCCGTGATTACCTTCAACTCCAACTATACCATGAACAAGATCGCTCGTTGGCCTGGACTCTTGACACCAGAGGAGTTCCTGAGCTGGCGTTCCGATGTTATATACAGTATGCGTGGATATGACTCTACGTCCAAGCCAGGTATCAAATATTGGGCATGGGATCCTAAAAAACTGCCATCCGGATTCACAGTGGATCAGTGGTTGGCACTTGGAAACCAAGTCGGACAAGATCCCACCTCCGTTTGGCTGAATCGCCTGGGAGGTACCGTGGGTATGGCTCCTATAGAAATTGAGAGTTACAAAAACAATACGCCCATCGATTGGGAAAAGTTGATGTTGAACAGCAATGGTCGTCAGCACGACCACACTGTCAGTGTTTCCGGAAGAAATGAAACCTTTAATTACTACACCTCTTTTGGCATATTCGACAACGAAGGCATGGCCGTAGGTGAGCGTTTCAAGACCTTCCGTGCCAGGACCAATATTGAATCAAATATTGCCAAGTACCTGACGTTCGGAATGAACATGCAGTTTTCAAGTAGAGACGAGGGTGCTGTACCCGTGAGGTTGAGTGATATGATCCGCTCTACACCATTTGGTAGCTTATATCAGGCGGATGGCAGGTTGCGTTCCAGTACAACCGACAACATTGGTAACAACACCAATCCTTTGATCGACGTTTATTATGTAGACAGAAAAATCAGGTCAACCAACCTGTTTGGAACTGTTTATGCAAAAGGAAAGCTCCCTTGGGGTTTCTCCTATCAAGTGAACTATACACCCAGATTTGAGTGGTTTCAAAACTATGAACACACATCCTCCAAGCGCCCCTTGTTGGAAAGCAGGGGAGGTATCACTTCAAGACGTGAAGACCGTACATTCCAGTGGCAGATTGATAATTTGTTGATGTGGAACAAGAAATTCGGCAAACACTCTATTGATGCAACCGGATTGTTCAATGCAGAAAAATTCCAATTCTTCTCCTCAACTATCAATGCTGAAAACTATCTTCCAAATGACAACCTTGGTTACAATGCCATTCAGGCTGCAAGACTTGTAACACTTGTCACTGCAAACGATCAGTATGCAACCGGTGACGCCATCATGGGAAGGATCAATTATGGATATGATGACAAGTACCTGTTGACAGTAACAGGTCGCCGCGATGGTTACTCTGCATTTGGTCAGGGTAATCCAAGAGCCTTCTTCCCATCAGCCGCCTTGGGATGGGTACTTTCTGATGAAAAGTTCATGAAGAATACATCTGACTGGTTGGAATATGCAAAGGTTCGTGTTTCTTATGGTGAAAACGGAAACAGAGAAATCGGACGTTATGCAGCACTTTCACAACTGTCTTCCAGCAGTTATCTTTATACCAATTCTGCAGGATCCAATGTAGGTGTAGGTACAGTGCAAACCACCAACATGAGCAATCCAAATTTGAAGTGGGAACGAAATGCGTCTCTCAACTTCGGTGCTGACTTCTCATTGAAGGGTGGAAAAATTTCCGGTGCAATTGACTACTATGTCAGACAGACCAGAGATTTGCTTGTGAACAGAGCACTTCCAAACGTTACTGGTTTCTCCAGTGTCATTGCCAACCTCGGTGCCATCGACAACTCTGGTATTGAATTGAACATCAATACAGAGAACATGAACAAAGCCAATTTTGTTTGGAGAACATCCTTCTCTATCTGGAGCAATAAAAACAAAATCATCAAATTGTATGGAGCAGTTCCTGTAACAGACGCTACAGGCAAAGTAACCTATGTTGATCAAGATGATCAAGCCAATGGTTGGTTCATCAACAGAAACGTAAATACCATTTGGGATTTCAATATTATCGGTGTTTGGAAAACATCTGAAGCGGCAACTGCAAAATCGTTTGGTTTTAATCCAGGTGATTTCAAATTGGAAGATGTCAACAAAGACGGGAAGTTCACCATCGATGACAAAAAGTTTCTTGGTCAGACCGTTCCAAAAGTATCTTTCAACTTGAGAAACGAATTCACCATTTATAAAAACTGGGATGTATCATTCCAGTTGTATGGAAGATTCGGACAACTCACCCAATTCAACGAAGCAACCCATGCTACATTGTTTGGTGGAGTCATGTTCTATGATCGTTCTCAGTTCTATAAACTTCCATATTGGACGCCTGATAACCAGATCGATGATTATGCTAGAATGATGTCTTCTGAGGGTTCAGGTATCAAATTCAATGTTTGGAGGTCTTCATCATTTGTTAGAGTCAACAACGTAAGCATTGCTTACACCGTTCCCAAATCTGCTTTGAACAAAATCAAGGCACAGGGACTCAAATTATATTTCAATATTCAAAATGCTGCTGTGTTTTCACCATGGAGTTATTTCGATCCTGAGAACAAGTTCTTCACTCCATCATACGGAACAATCGGCTTGAATTTAACTTTATAATTGAACAACTGAAACCATCAAATTATTGAACATGAAACATTCAACAAATACATTAATGAAATACTTCGCTGTAACGGCGTTCGTATTGTTGGTTACTCAGTCGTGTCAAAAAGACTGGTTAAAACCAAAACCACTTTCGTTTTTCTCTCCGGAAAATACCCTTATTGATGAACCTGGATTCAACGCTGCATTGGCGGCGATTGCCAGAAACGTCAGAGATGAGTGGTATGGTGATGGAGCTCCTATTATTTCTGAGACAATTTTTTCAGAAGCTGCTGTTGAAGGGACCACTGATAAATTCGGTCCCGCAGTTAACCTGAATGTACTCATCACGCCAGACGCGAATTTGAACAACGTGGACTTTAACCGCATTGGCTGGTATTGGGAGCGTTGGTATCTGATTGTTCGTCTTGCCAATACGATTACTACAAGAATTGCAGAGGTAAAATCAATTCCTGACGATAAGAAAAACATCATCTTGGGCCGCGCATATTTTTACCGCGCATATGCATACTACAGACTTACACATGAGTTTGGAGATGTGCCATGTACATTGAAAGAATTGACCGAGGCAAAACTTGATTTCAATTCTGTGAAGCGTGAAGTGATTTTGCAGCGCATGAAAACAGACCTAGAGTTTGCGTTCGCCAATGTTCCCTGGGTTGCCAACAAGGGTGATATCAACCGTGGAGCAGTAGGACACCTCCTTACAAAAATCAATTTGGCACTTGGCTTGTTTGATGATGCCATTGCATCTTCAACAGCTGTGATCAACAACGGAACATTTAAGTTGATGACTTCCCGCTTTGGCGCAGATGCATCCAATGCAAAGAAGAATGTCATTTGGGACTTGCACAGACCTGTTAACAAGTTTCTTGCATCCAATACCGAAGTATTGTTTTCAGTGATTGATCGTTTCGGTGATCCGTCTGCTACTGCAAGTGGTGTAAATACCATGAGACAAGCACTACCTTTCTCTTCCAACGCTGCGATCTTAACACCAGATGGAAAGCAAGGAATGACCAATACGGTTGTTGAAATAGATCACATGAAAAATTATGGTCGTGGTATCGGACGCTGCCGTGCTACTCCATACTCTACCAAATACATCTGGGATGATCCTAAAGACCTTCGCCACGATACCCTGTCCGGTAACTGGATGGAAATGGAAAACCTGACATACAACAATCAGGCCATCAAGGGTTCATCTCCGTTTTATGGTCAAAGATTGCAGTTGAGAAAAGCCGACGGATCATTGCTTGTTTCAAACGGTGATACCATTCGTATATGGTTTGCGTGGCCACATTATAAGTTGTATGTGGAAGATCAAATCAGGTATCCATGGCAGGGTGGTAACTCTGACTGGTACGCCTTCCGTTTGGCTGAAACCTATCTGTTGAGAGCTGAAGCATACTGGTGGAAGGGTGATGTTGCTGGTGCAACTGCAGATGTGAATACTGTCAGAAAGCGTGCCGGTTGTGATGCCTATGGTGCTGGTGTGGTTGATATTGGTACCATTCTGGATGAAAGAGCAAGAGAATTGTATTACGAGGAGCCCAGGAAGACAGAGCTAACAAGGGTTTCCTATATTTTTGCCAAGACAGGAAAATCATACAATGGCAAAACATATACTGCCAACAACTTCTCTACTGCCAATTTCTTCTATGACAGGATCATGGCAAAGAATGATTTTTATGGCAAGGGAATCAAGAATATTCGTGGCGATCAGTACACAATGAGTCCGTATCACGTATTGTGGCCAATTCCACGTCCAGCTATTCTTGCCAACAGCCTTGGTGTGATCAATCAAAATATTGGATATTCAGGCGCAGAGAAAAACAAACCTGCTCTTGATAAAATTCCAGACTAGCTCTCATAGTTCTCATAAGCAGTTCGCCCCGTTGCTTCCGCAACGGGGCTTTTTTTTGAAATTGTTCAAGTATGATTATTCATCCGTAAATTGCTATACTCAATTCTATCGTATGAACAAAGTGCAAAAAATCATCACACTGTTTGTATCAGTGTCGGCCCTCTTGGCTTTTTCTCAAGTAAAATTTGCGTCCGGCAACCGAATCGCTGATCAGGACCCCAAAAAGATTTATACTGAAAAATGTGCTTCCTGTCATGGTGAACGCGTAGATGCTTTCGTGGACAGGGTATGGAAACATGGCAATAAGAAAGAAGATCTCGTCAGCAGCATCACCAATGGATACTCAGATTTTGGAATGCCTTCATGGGATGGTGTCTTAACCAAAAAGGAGATAGACGGACTCGCCAATCTAATTGTAGAGAGTTTAAAAACTGTTCAGCAGTATGATTTTGCAAAAGACAAATCAAAGCCTGCTGGTCCGGCTATTTTCAAGTCGAATGGTATGACAGTGACACTCGATACTGTTGTGAGCGGTTTGAACAGTCCATGGGGATTTGAGCAGCTTCCAGACAATACTTATTTGATTACCGATAGAAGCGGCGTGCTCTATCATGTCGATCAAAACAAAAATAAAAAAGCAATTGCAGGTATTCCTGCAGTGTTGGCAGAGGGACAGGGTGGCTTGCTGGACATCACCCTTCATCCCAAGTATGATCAAAATGGTTGGGTATATATTTCTTATTCCAAATTCAAAGAAGAGGGAGGAAAAAAATTAGGTACCACTGCTGTTGTAAGAGGCCGTATCAAAGATGGTCAGTTTGTTGACCAGCAGGAAGTGTTTGAGGGTATTCCCTATACTTCAACAAAACATCACTATGGATCCAGATTGGTATTTGACAAGAAAGGATATTTATTCATCTCCATGGGAGAACGCGGACAAGAAAAAATCTTTCCACAAGACATCAAAACATCTCCCGGTAAAATACATAGGATCAATGATGATGGAACCATACCATCAGATAATCCTTTTGTAAAAGACGGTTCTGCAAGAGCAACCATATATACATACGGAAACAGGAATCCACAAGGGTTGACGATGGACCCTGTAACTGGATTGATTTGGGAGACTGAACATGGTCCACGCGGAGGTGATGAACTGAATTTGATCAAATCAGGTGTGAACTATGGTTGGCCCGTGATTTCATACGGAATCAATTATGACGGCAAGCCCATCACCCCGATCAGCAAGAAAGAGGGAATGGAACAGCCGGTGAATTACTGGATCCCATCCATTGCACCAAGCGGATTGGCATTTGTTACCGGAACTAAATATCCGGCTTGGAAAGGAAGTCTGTTGGTTGGATCATTGCGATTCAATTATGTGAATCGTGTGATGATGCAAAACAACAAAGTGGTTGGACAAGAAAAGATTCTTTTGAATATCGGAAGAACAAGAAATGTAGAGATGGGAAGAGACGGATATATCTATGTTGGTATAGAGAATCCAGGGACTGTATTCAGGATCAAGCCTATGTAATTAGAATAACCTCATAAAAGAAAAAGGCTCTCAACTGAGAGCCTTTTTTGCATATTCAACACATTTGGCAACTTCCTTCACTGCATCAGAATCTGCAGGTACTTCATATTCCAATTCAATGGTTGCAGGAAATTTGTATTTCTTTTTCTTCATCAACTGCAATACTTCTATAATCGGAGTATCTCCTGTTCCCCAAACCAAATTTTTCTGACCTTTTTCTTTGGTAGTACGGTCTTTCAAATGCATGCTGGTAATTCTATCGTGTTTGGCTTCAATCAATTTCAGCAATGATTCTTTTGTATTGCTTCCACCGGCTGCGATATAATGTCCGCAGTCTAGGTTCAATGAATTATAAGGAGATTGTGCCAGTGCCACATCCCATGCGGTATCGGTTGCCTGCAAGTGTGCATGGTATCCAACATACACTTTGTGTTTTGCTGCGATGTCTCCCAGTCTCTTGGATTGTTCCGGCTTTGTGGGCAATTCAACTGTAACAGAAGTGGCCCCCAATGCTTTTGCAGCCTTCATTGCATATTCAATCTCCCCATCTGAATTGTTTTCACCCAATGCATTTGGTTTATATGCATAAATCGTGATACCGGCATCTTTGAATTTTTTTCTCAGCTCTATGAATTTATCCATGGATACCGTTTCTCTCCATTCACGACCTTTTTGTACTCTTTCTGCCATGGCCTTGCGCTGTTCATCAGTCATTTGCGGACGCTGGCCGGGTGCTGCTCCGGGAGGGGGACCCATCATGCGCATCGGCATGGTATTGGCAACCGGGGATCCCGCAAATGCCTCAGCGGTGTCGCCCATCAATTCCAATGCACTTACGCCTGCCTGTTTGCAGTATTCAATTATTTTGTCTACATCTGTTGGGAGACTTCTAAAGGAGTAGGTAATGGTTCCAATTTGAACACCACCAAATTTTGAGTCAGCATTGGCAAGAGCCAAGATGTCTTTTGAAAGGAAAACGCCTGCTCCCAAAAAAGCTGATTGGGTTAGGAATTTCCTTCTTGAATTTGTTTTCTGATTTGTCATGACAATCGTTTTTTTATTAGATGACTATTGTTTCAAAGCTTTGCGCAGAAGAGCAACACTTTTTCTGACTCCTGATTTTGCTTCTTCATTTCCCTCAAATTCAATGGAGATATATCCCTGGTAATTGACATCCTGCAAAATCTTTGCGATGCGGTCATAGTCCAATTCCAACGAATACCAGACACCTCCGCCGTAATAAGTTTTGGCTTGAACGAAACTGGTTTTGGGGGCAATCATTTTGAGTTTATCATAAGGATTCTCGAGGAAATTACCTGTATCCATCAGGAGCCCCAACCAAGGTGAATTCACTGCATCGTGTATGCGCAGCATCCCTTCTGGAGTGGATCCCAGTCCCCAGTGATTTTCGAGCGCCAGCAAGACGCCACATTCTTTGGCTTTGTCGAGGCATTGTTGAATACCGTCAATGCACCATTTGTATCCGTCGTCTTCGGTATATCCAGGGAGAATGGGCTCAATGCCTCTGTTCTTCATGAGTTCATCAAATGATTTTGTGGTATTCCACCTGCCTGTATTCAGTCGCATGCAAGGGATTCCCATTTTATAGGCCAATTCGATGCAATGCTTTGTATGATCCACATTCTTTTTGAGTTCTTCTTTATCTGGGGTTACAAATCCCTGATGGATGGAGAGACAGGTCATGGCAATGCCATTTACAAATGCATGTTTTTTTAGTTTTTGCAGATAGGCATTGTCTTCACTCTCCATTTGCCTGTGCAAGACATCAATGCCGTCGAGTCCCATGGATGCCGCATCATCGATGACTTTTTCAATCGGAAATTTATCCCCTTTGAAATGCCAATATGAATAGCTTGAAACACTGAGTTTGATGCGGGATGAAGCCGGAGGCTGCGCTTCGGTAAAAGAAAGATTGGGCAATGCAGCTGCCACTGCACCCAATGAAGTTGTTTGAAAAAAAGAACGGCGATGCATTTCGTTGAAATTTGATGTACACTGAATATACAAAAAACTTAATTTACCAGTCAATTTCAGGTATGGAGGATTTGAGTTGGTTATCGCGTACACAATTGTTGATTGGCAAGGAAAAATTACAACACCTTACCACCAGGCATGTCATGGTAGTTGGACTCGGAGGCGTGGGTTCCTATGCGGCAGAGTTCATTGCAAGGTCCGGTATTGGGAAAATGACCATTATTGATGGGGATGTGGTTGATCCAACCAACCGCAACCGACAGCTTCCCGCTTTGGCAACCAATCATGGTCAGTCCAAGGCGCTGATCATGGCTGATCGATTGAAATCGATCAATCCTGAGCTGGAACTCAACGTAGTTAGATCATTTGTAGATCCAGAAATGGTTGCAGCACAGCTGCTCCTGCAGCCAGATTACATCATTGATGCCATTGACAGCATTACACCAAAAATTACTTTTTTAAAGCAGGCATTTGCATCCAAAATCCGTGTGGTCAGCAGCATGGGGGCTGGGGCCAAACTGGATCCTACACGTTTGCGGGTGGTGGACATCTCCAAAACATACAACTGTCCTTTTGCACAGCAGGTCAGAAAAAATTTAAAAGCATCTGGGATCTACAAAGGGATCAAAGTTGTTTTCTCCCCAGAGCAACCCATCAAGGAAAGTTTGATGCTTACGGATGGAAAGAATTTCAAGAAGTCGGCCTATGGAACCATTTCCTATCTGCCTGCTGTTTTCGGGGCAGTCGCGTCCTCTGTAGTGATCAGAGATTTGATGGGTGATGTCTCTGCCTGATTGTATGCAGGGGCTTGTGCATAATTTGTGCATCAGAAGCATTTCAAATCTTAGTAGATTGTAGGAGGATACAAACATGGAACAGAAATCTCTTTTCCGAAAAATGCATTCCAGCGCAGAAGTTGACTTCATTGCGTACCTCAAAGAATATCTCTCTGCTTTTCCTGAAACTGAAATCATGATCGGCTGTGATTCTCAGAATTATGCTGAGAATACCATTTATGCAATCGTGATTGCCATGTACCGGCAAGGCAAAGGGGCGCATGTGATTTACAGAAGATGGAAATCACCCAAGGAATTGGTGCGTGCAACCAGGCTGCTCACAGAGGTTTGGAATGCCATTGAAACGGCTGAGTTGATGCGTTCAAATGGACTCCCCAAGCCGGTATGGATTGATGTTGATTTGAACCCGGATCCGAGGTACAAATCAAATGAAGTATTCAGGCAAGCCATTGGTATGGTTGAAGGAATGGGATACAAGGTTCGTTATAAAACGATGGATCCGATGATCACCTATGCTGCAGATTATTTGATCAAAGTTTGATCAAATCTCTTTTTGAACATCGTACTCATATACTTCTTTCGAAAAAGCTTTTTCCATCAGCGTTCTGTCAAATGCTTTCTCCTGATTGGAGAGAAAAACAGTTGCTACTCCATTGCCAATAAAATTCGTAATGGCACGTGCTTCAGACATGAATCTGTCAACACCCAATAACAATGCGAGTCCCTCTACCGGAATCACTTTTATGGCTGTGAGTGTAGAGGCCAATACTACAAATCCACTTCCGGTAACACCTGCTGCTCCTTTGGATGTGATCATCAAGACGCCGATGATGGTGAGCATTTCTGATAAGCTGAGCTGTACTTGAAAGACCTGTGAAAGGAAGATAACTGCCATAGATAAGTAAATGGTGGTTCCGTCCAGGTTGAATGAATATCCTGCGGGTACAACCAGGCCAACAACAGGTTTTGAGCATCCCATTTTTTCAAGTTTTTCCATCAAAGAGGGGAGCCCTGCTTCAGAAGAAGAAGTACCCAGTACAATCAATAATTCTTCTTTGATGTAATTCAGAAATTTTAAAATGCTGATCTGATAATACCTGAGAATCAGTCCCAATACCACAAAAACAAATACTGCCATGGTGATGTATACTGTGATCATCAGTTTTCCCAGTGGAATCAGGGTAGCAATGCCATATTTGCCGATCGTGAATGCCATTCCCCCGAAAGCTCCAATGGGGGCGAAGAGCATCACCAAGTGCAATGCTTTGAAGACATATGTTGATATAAACTTCAGTCCTCCAATGACTTTTTCAACATTTTTCAATTTACTTAAGATGATGCCAAAGAGAATGGAGAAGAGCAGGACCTGAATCGTTGCATTGTCTTTGAAAAAACCAATCCATGAAAATTGTTTGGCACCCTCGGTGAACTTACTGATATCACCTCCAGATAATTGACGTGTATTTACACCTGCACCGGGTTGAATATAATGTGCAACAATGATTCCGATGATCAATGCAAGGGTGGTGACTACTTCAAAATAAACAATCGCTTTGCCTCCGACCCTTCCAACTTTTTTCAGATCATTCATTCCGCTGATACCCAGTGAAATGGTGAGGAATATGATCGGGTTGATAAATAGTTTTACGACTTCAATAAAGTATTTGCCCAGTGGCTGCATTGCAACACCTGCAGCAGGATTGAAATGTCCCAGCAAGGCGCCGGAAAAAATAGCAAGGAGTACCCAGGTGGTGAGATTGGTGAAAATCTTTTTCATGTAGCAGTCAACTCAGTTAACTACAAAATAAGCATTTAATCTTGGAGTTGAAGGATGGATCATTTTTTATAACTCAGTCCTTCGTCGTACCAAAACAAACCGTATTGTTTCCCCTTCAGGTAGCCGGGCACATCCGACAATTGTTTTTGTGCCTGGTCTTCAGAGATAGGAGTTGTAAATGGCATTTTACCGGTCGGGTTGAATTTACCTGTTACCACATCCAATACAGCATCGGGTTTGTTTCCAAATGTTGCCAGCACTGCTTTGATGTTTGATTTGGTTTGCTGATTGTATATTTCATCGATCACCCATGGATTGGTATAGTTCATCACAAGAATCGTAGGTTTTTTGGCAGCGAGTTGATTGATATATTGAACATCCACTGCATTTTTAGAGAGGGATAAATACAGGGGAGAACCATCTGCTTCAAAAAGTGACTTTGAACCGGGGGTTATCCAAAGAAGCACCACGTCAGCTTCCTCGGGAGTATTTACCAATTGTACATTGGTTGAAACTTTAGATGCATCGATGATGTTGCTGGGTGACTTGTCGCCTCTTTGTTTAAAGTATGATTCAAAATAAACCTTTGTTTTTGGCTGAAGGGGTAAAAAGTTGTTTTCGTTTCTCAGCAGTACAATTGATTTTCGCATGGCAAGATCAGCTTTCTCCTGCAAGGCTTTGCTTCCTACCAATTTTTCAGCGATGCCGGCATCCACATATGGATTTTCAAACAATCCCAATGCAAATTTCTCCATCAGCAATCTGTATACAGATCCATCAATCCATTTCATATCAACCATTCCGGATTTGACTGTTTCAAGCAATTGAGATGGATCTGCAGTGCCTGAATAAAGATTGACACCTGCTTCAAGTGTTCTTTTGTATCGTTGAGGAATGGATAAGTTTTCTGCTCCCCATGGCATCATTTCAATCGGACCCGTATCTGAGTTGATGATGCCTTGGAATCCCAAGCTGTCACGCAACAAATCTGTTAAAACTGGCTTGTTGTATGCGTATGCAATTTGTTCATATTTGGTGTCCAATGGAACGGAGTAATAAGGCATGATGGCAGATGTACCTGCTTTGATAGCGGCCTTGAATGGGATCAAATTATTTTGGAACATTTTACCTGGGAAGTGTTCAAATTTTCCCCAGTCAAAATGCGGATCTTGTCCACCGACCCCCGCACCACCGCCAGGGAAATGCTTGGTTGTAAGCGCTACAGAGTTGGGTGAAAGTGTTGATCCCTGAAATCCAATTACTACTTCGTACATCATTTTTGCAACCCATTCAGCATTTTCGCCAAACGTTCCTTCAATTCGCTGCCAACGGGGTTCAGTGGAAAGATCTGCCATGTACATATACCCCTTTCTCAGTCCCACAGCAGCCCATTCTTTTCGTGCTGTTTCTGCAAATGTTCTGATCAATTTCAGGTCACGTGTTGCGGAGAGTCCCAATTCACCTGGCCAAGTTGAAAATGCAGTTGTCCCAACACTGAGTCCGATGGAAGCATCTTTCGTAATATGATTTCTTGGATTGGATGCGATGATTGCCGGAATGCCCAATCCATCTTTTTCACACAATGCCTGTAAGTTGTTTGCCCATTCGGCCATTGTTCTTGCGGGGACATTCGCCCGTAAAATAAAATGACGCAGGTGATACTGTGTAACACCTTTTGTGGTACCCGCAGCCATGGTCATCGCAACCGGCAATGGTTTTTTTGTAAACATGTTCATGCTCTGTACCAGATCCTCTTCATTGAATCCACTGCCGATGGGACCCTTTGATTTGGGGGCTTCAAAAGACCAGTCATTTTGCATACGTATTGTGCTGATCAGCATAAAGCCTACTTTTTGCTCAACCGACATTTTTGACAAGAGGTCCTTCGCTCTTTGTTCATGTGGCAGGCGCCAATCTTCGTATGCATCCAGTTGACCGTTTTTATTCAGGTCTTTGAATTGCTGGTTTCCTTTCTGCAAAATCTGAACAGATCTGTAGCCCAGTATTGGCTGAGGAGTTGTTTTGGGCGCTTGGGCATAAGAAGATGTGCATAGCAATGCGTATGTTATGAAAACGGCTGCTGATATTGATTTCATGAGCAAAAATTGATGCATAAAAGTATTCAATCGTCCGTTATTTATATCGCTAAATGCTAAAACGATTTCGGATGGAAACCTTAATTTTAGTACCATATGATTGAAGTCAAGTTGGTGAGTGCCGAGGATGAGATTTTGCAAATCAAGTCCCTGCAAGAAAAAAACCTTCGTCAGCATCTAACAGATGAGGAAGCCTCCAGCCAGGGCTTTCTGACCGCCTCTTACACATTAGACTATTTAATAGAAATGAACGCCGCTTTCCCTTCTGTCATTGCAAAAGATAATGAAGCCGTTGTAGGTTATGCGATGATTACTACAAAGGAGATGCGCAATGGACATGACTTGATAAAAGATCTTTTCGATAATATTGATCGTTGTCATTACGAGGGAAAGCAATTGAGAGATGTGCATTATGTTGTAGTGGGACAGCTCTGCGTTGCCAAAGCATACAGGGGATTGAACCTGGTGAAGCGGATGTATGATTTTTTTGCTGATGCTGTCAAAACTGAATACGCCTTTATGGTTACAGATGTTGATTGCGACAACCACCGTTCACTGAAAGCACATGCCAAATCCGGTTTTCACGTGATTGACTCCTTGATCTATGGCGGTAAAAAATGGGATATTGTCATCCGTAAAACATCTGTATGAAACATTTTTTTGTTGTATGCTCCATGATCATTCATATGGGAACTGCCATGGCCCAAAATAGTCGTATTGAGACAGCGGTATATGCCATTTCATCTGATCATGTGCAAAAGGTGATTCCTATGTTCAGTGGCGCTGGATCAATATTATCCAAGCAGTCACTCACCCTGCATGCATTGAAACATGGTAAAAAATTTAGATTTCAAACAGATACAACCGGTGATGAACTTTTTTTTATCATACAGGATGGTCCGGTTGAGGTGCAATTGAACGATCGGCAATACTCACTCGATAAGGGCTCTGTGGTATTTGTATTGCCTGGAGATAAAGTGGTATTTGTCAATCGCCGCAAAGATCCTGCGTCCATTTATCAGATGCAGATGCATGCAACGGGGAAAAATATTCAAAGAGGAAAAGAAGCTGGAGCATCCTTTGCGATGGACTGGAATGAGATGGTTTTTAAACCTCATGACAAAGGAGGAGTCAGACAATTGTTTGATCGAAAGACTGTAATGCTGAATAGGTTTGATATACATATCACTACATTGAACCCAGGACTAAAAAGTCATGACCCACATACCCATGTCAATGAAGAAATTATTTTGATGATGGATGGTATGGGTGAAATGCAGCTCGGAAATAAAAAAGAAAAAATCACCAATGGTGGTGCTGCATGGGTGGAATCGCTCATCCCTCATAATATCACCAACATCGGTAAACGCCCTGCAACATATTTCGCTATCCAATGGAACTGAGTCCATTCAATATATAATTTCCTTATTTTTAAAAATCAATCAAGTACATGAAAAAGAATAAAAATTTAATCAGTCTTATTGTTGCGGGAGCATTTTTCTTTCTTTCCATTTCTGGAATATTGATGTGGTTGAAACAGAAATCACATGAAATTGAGATGACACATACCATATTTGGACTATTGTTTCTTTCCATTGCAGTATTTCATATTGTGAATAATTGGGGGTCACTCAAAGTATATTCAAAAGATAAAACCACTGGCTCTATCAAAAAAGAGTTGCTGTACTCTTCTATATTGGTCTTGACCATTCTTGTCCTGGCCTATACGGAAGTTTTGGAACCCGTTGCTGAATTTGGAAGAAGATTTGCAAAGCCTCAGGGTCCCAAGCCTCCAGCTGCCATCAGCTTCAAGGAAGCCACCACATTGGATTCCATCTCCGGGCAATCGGTTACATTGATTCTTCAGAAAACAGAGGAAGCCATGAACGGCCAACTTACTGTAGAAATTGCAGATACTTCAGGAAATGTATTATCAACTTTATATGCTTCAGATCCTGAACAAAAAGGTCCCGCTTCCCATTTGATCCTTCATTCAAAGATTGCAGCTGCTGTCCCATTCAAATTGATTGTTAAGTCAGCTGTAGCCGAATTCACAGAGAAAGAACAGGAAGCAATCCGCGAAGGCAACAAAGTAGAACCCCAGAGCGTTAAAACATTCCAACAGGAAGTATTGATCAGCAGTCTTGGTACCGGACTCCAAAACATCCTGGCGGGGGAAAATTCTCCCTTGAAACGCGGGATTCTGGAAGTCAAATAAGTTCAACCCCGTTTGCTCTATTTTATTGGTAAATTGCAGCTTCAAATTCAGCAATGAAAGAGCAGCTGCAATTACTTTCCAGGGATTTGGATGGGGATTTATACCTTGATGATACCATCCGAACTTTGTACGCCACAGATGCTTCTGCGTACAGAGAGATGCCACTTGCTGTTGCCATTCCTGCCAATACCGATGATCTTAAGAAGTTGATTGCATTTGCAAACAGAGAGCATACTTCACTTATTCCACGGACAGCAGGTACATCGTTGGCCGGACAAGTAGTTGGAAATGGGATCATCGTTGATGTCTCAAAACATTTTACATCCATCTTGGAACTCAACAAGGAGGAGAAATGGGTACGGGTTCAGCCCGGTGTGATCAGAGATGAACTGAATTTATTTTTGAAGCCCCATGGACTTTTTTTTGGTCCGGAAACTTCTACTGCCAACCGTGCCATGATTGGTGGGATGGTAGGCAATAACTCGTGTGGTTCAAATTCTGTTGTCTACAGAAGTACAAGGGAACATTTGCTGGAAGTGAAAACAATTTTAAGTGATGGTTCAGAAGCAGTATTCTCAACGGTCTCTTTAGAAGAGTTTCATGCAAAATGCGAAATGAATAACCTGGAGGGGTCCATTTATAAGTCATTGCGCTCTTTGTTGGGGAATTACGACCACCAGGAAGAGATCAGGAGAGAATTTCCCAAGCCTTCAGTAGAAAGAAGAAACACAGGCTATGCGGTGGACCTGCTCATTGAAATGGCCCCTTTCAAGGCAGGGGGACCTGATTTTAATTTCTGTTCATTGATTGCCGGTTCTGAAGGTACGCTTGCATTGATTACTGAAATCAAATTAAATGTGGTTGATCTTCCACCGAAAGAAACAGGATTGTTATGTGTGCATTTCAACAGCATTGATGAAGCACTTCGTGCAAATCTGATTGGATTAAAGTACATGCCGAGTGCCAGTGAATTGATTGATCATTATATTTTGGATTGTACAAAAGAAAATATTGAACAGAGAAAGAATAGATTTTTTGTTCAGGGAGATCCAGGAGCCATATTGGTGATTGAATTTTGCAAAGAAACACGTGAAGAAATATTGGCCATTACAGAGCAGGTTGAAGCAGAGATGCGTACAGAGGGATTGGGTTATCATTTTCCTGTTTTATTTGGTGCCGACAGCAAAAAGATTTGGGCATTGAGAAAAGCGGGACTCGGTTTGCTCAGCAATCTTCCTGGAGATGAAAAAGCAGTTCCGGTCATTGAGGATACAGCAGTGGACGTAGAAGATCTGCCTGCATATATTGCCGAGTTCAATGAAATACTCAAGAAGCATGGATTGTATTCTGTACATTACGCGCATGCAGGTTCAGGAGAGCTCCATCTTCGACCCATTATCAATTTGAAGACAGTAGAGGGGAATAAACTCTTCAGAGTTATTGCAGAGGAAGTAGCAGCGTTGGTAAAAAAATACAGAGGTTCACTCAGTGGTGAACATGGTGATGGAAGGTTGAGGGGAGAATTCATTCGACAAATGGTTGGAGAAAAAAATTATCAGTTGCTCAAGGATGTCAAAAATATTTGGGATCCGCAACATATTTTCAATCCCAACAAAATTGTGGACACCCCCTCCATGAATTCCATGTTGAGGTATGTGCCAGGACATTTTACTCCTGAGTTTAAAACCATCTTTCGTTTCCACCAGCAAAATATTTTGCAGCATGCTGAACAGTGCAATGGATCAGGCGATTGCAGGAAGACCCATTTGTCTGGAGGCACCATGTGTCCATCGTATATGGCAACGCGAGATGAAAAGGATACCACCAGAGCGCGTGCAAATATTTTACGGGAATATCTCACAAATTCAAACAAGGAAAACAGGTTTGATCATCAGGAGATATATGATGTGATGGGACTCTGTCTGAGTTGCAAAGCATGTAAAAGCGAGTGTCCTTCCAATGTGGACATGGCAAAACTCAAGGCTGAGTTTTTGCAGCATTACTATGATGCAAATGGAGTGCCATTCCGGTCACGATTGATTGCCAATTTTACAAACGTATCAAAAGCTGCATCCATTTTGCCATCTGTATACAATGCCATTGTTAAAAATGGATTTACATCCTCCGCAGTCAAACGAATTTCCGGATTTGCCGCTAAAAGATCCATGCCGTTGCTTTCAAATCAGACTTTGAAAAATTGGTATCGGCAAAATAAAAATGCTCTTCTTACAGACAGTGATCAATCAGTGTATCTTTTTTGTGATGAATTCACCAATTACAACGATGCGGAGATTGGCATCAAGGCCATTAAATTGCTCACGCAGCTGGGATATGCAGTAAAAATGATTGATCATGAGGAAAGCGGACGAACATGGCTTTCTAAAGGTTTGGTGCGAAAGGCAAAGACCATTGCAAATAAAAATATTGAGCTTTTCTCTGCTATCATTGATGCTCAAACACCGCTCATTGGAATCGAGCCTTCAGCTGTATTGACATTTCGTGATGAATATCCGGATCTTGCTACCGATGAAAATCTGGAAGATGCCAAAAAGCTCTCAGCGAATGTTTTTTTCATAGACGAGTTCATTGCGAGAGAAATGGATCGGGGGCGGATCAGTTCTTCCAGCTTTACGACAATAGAGAAATCTGTCATGTTGCATGGACATTGTCAGCAGAAAGCAGTAGGATCAATGGCTGACTCTTTAAAAATACTCTCTCTTCCTATTAACTACAAAGTTGCTGCCATCCCCTCCGGTTGTTGCGGTATGGCAGGATCGTTTGGATATGAAAAAGAACATTATGATGTATCCATGAAAATCGGTGAGTTGGTATTGTTCCCCGCTGTGAGAAAAAATCATCCTCATTGCACCATCGCAGCACCCGGTACAAGCTGCAGACATCAGATCAAAGATGGAACCGGTGTAAAGGCATTGCATACGGTTGAGATACTGTATGATGCACTCTTGTAAATGGCATTTGATCAATATTTCATTGCCGATTTTACTTCCTGGATCAGCTCATTTTGCAATCTTATGTAGTAGATACCCGGACTCAAAAAATGTCCATCCATTTCTGCCTTGAATGTTCCTTTGTCAAACATACCCTCTGTGATGACCTTGATCAATCTGCCGGAACCGTCCAATATTTGCAGCAATGTATGTCCACCTTCTGTTTTGAACTGCAGTGAAATTTTCCCGTGAAAGGGATTGGGATATATATTTAAATAACTCTCGGTATTCCCGACAGGATTCAAGACAGAACATGTACCAACTTTTGTCAATGGCAAATCCTGAAAATTTTTCAACATTACTTTATTCAAAGTATTTGCATTTACACAAAGCCAGTTGGAGAGCAGGCTAGCGTAAATACTTCTGAAATCGTATTGATAAGGAATATTGTCTCCTACAGCAGCCGTAGTTGGTATCAGCGGTGTTTTACCCAATACACCGTGATTTACCTTGCTGCCAAAAATAAACAGCGGTGCTGCAGCACCATGGTCGGTTCCATTTGAACCGTTGCTGAGGATTCTTCGGCCAAATTCAGAGAATGTCATTCCCATGACCCTGTCTTCAACTCCCAGAAATTTTAAATCATCTTGAAATGCCTTGATGGCATCACTGACAGATTTTAACAATCGTGCATGTGTACCAGTTGCGGTATCAGTTGTAACCGCTTGTGCTGAATGCGTATCGAATCCTCCAAAACTTACCAGATATATTTTTGTTTTGAGTCCACCTTTGATCAGTCTTGCTACAATTTTTAATTGATCTGCCAAGCTGTTGCTTGTGGGGTAAGGAGATTGCTGTGTGACCTTTGAGCTGGCATTTTTGATGACATCTCCATATTTCTGAGTTTGTTTCGCAATTTCTCTTACATATGTCAATTCCTTTCCTGCGTTGCTGGCTGGAGCAGGATCAATTTGATTGTTGAAAAAGCTATAGTAGTTGGTTGTATTTGAAATACTCATGCCCATTGGCTGGCTGGGTCCTTGCAACGACAAGGATGTGATCGATCCAATTTGAATGGCCAATGGATCAGGCATGCTGTTATTGGGGTAACCGGTTGGAAAGCCGGGATAAGTTTCATCCAACAATCTGCCAAGCCATCCTGTATTCAAAAATTCATTGCTGGATGATGCGCTCATCCAAATATCAGTTGCTCTGAAGTGAGAAAAATTGGGTTGTGGGTATCCTACAGATTGGACGATGGTCAATTTATGATCATTGAAAAGTTGTTGCATGCCGGTCATTGCCGGATGCAGTCCAACGTGTTGGATATTGCCAATGCGCAATGCAGCTGATTCTGCTATTTTGATATTTTTTCTTGCATTGGCGTAGTTGCTGTAATACTCGATAGGAATTACTGTATTCAAACCATCGTTTCCGCCTGTAAGTTGCACCAATACCAATACCCTGTCATTTTCAGCTCCCGGCAACAGCAAGTTGTTCAACATGGTATGTCCGGCATCAAACGCTTTGATGCCAATACCATTCATGAAGGAAGGCACCATGAATCCAGCAGGCAAATAATTTTGTATGAATTTTCTTCTGTTCATTTTTAGCAGAGCTGGTATTCTGGTAAGTTGATGATGTATTTCAAGAGATTGATCAGTGTGTTGTTTACATAGTTTGTATTGGATGTCATGCCTGGGGCATTCATATATGTATCCCATGCATTCGTCCAGTAATGATCATCTATTTGACCCGACAATAAAATATCTTTTTTGATTTGATTTTTATGCGATGCTGATATGTCGATTCCAAGCAAGTGATTGCAAATTTCATCGAGTAGTTTATTCGGATCGGATGGGTATTGAAATCCTTTTACATAATCTATGGCTGGAACAATCATTTTAAATCCACTTGCTGTATATCCAGGGGTGATCAAGTTTTGTGAGTACTGAAGTCTTTTGGGCATGGTATCAGTATTGATCCAATTTCCATAGAAAAGAGGAGCTTGGTAATAAGCTTTCCAGCCACTCACGTCTGGTGTATCTCCGATATCCTGTTGTGATGAGGACAGGTATGCAACAAATTGGTTCCACAATGTATAGTTGAGGGTGACTTGATCAGAAGGTGGGAATTTGATTTCCAGTTCTCTGGAGAGTCCGATCATCAAATCAACCGGACTTTTTATCTGACATCCTCTGTTTGTGTTGTCAAAGAAGTGCTCACTACTGATCAATGTTTTGAGCACAGGCAGTATTTCATAATTGTTTTTTCGAAAAATGTCTGCAAGCGGTTCTATGATCTCTCGTTCGATTTCAGGTGTTATGTTGTAGTATACAAACCATGTATACAAGCGGCGGCAGATGAAAAGTGCAGCCTCTTTTTGTGAAAGAAGCATATCGATCAATTGATCCAGTTCGGTTTCTCCGCCATTGGCGTTGTTTATACCACCAATAACTCTACCTCCATAAAAAGAGGAAAAGGTTTTACTCGTTACATCGTGTCTTGTGAGATCAAAATACGATTCCAGCTTGGTATTGTTGTTTCTCCAGCCGGTCAATATTTTTGCAGCAGCTTTCACATCCTCTTCAGTAAATCCTGCATGGGGACCTTTTCCAATCACAAACAGTTCCTGCAATTCTCTTGCATAGTTCTCATCTGGTGCTGTTTTGTTGTTGTTTTGGCCATTCAAATAAATCAGCATTGCAGGATCCATCGTGACTTTTTTCACCAGCTCACGAAAATTTCCCAGCGCACCAGATCTTAAAAGTCTGTGGTGTTTGTAAACATATTGTGCAATAGAAACATCAGCACTTTCGGTTGCAAAATGATTGTGCCAGAACAAGGTCATTTTTTCTCTGATGGATCTGCCTTGATTGATCATCAAACCGATCCACCATTTTTTAAATGAAGATCTTCTCAAGGATGACAAGGTGCCATCGATTGACATATCATTCACCCACGTTTGTCCGATTGAAATCGAATTATCCGGAGCAACAGAGGCGGTTGGATTATAATCTTTCAGTGGGGGAGTTGGTTCAATAAATTGTGCTGAAAATAATTCATCGATGGCAGCTGCAAATCCGATGGATTGAAAATATTGGATATCCTTTCTGGATGCTCCAAAAGTTGTCCTCCTCAATAAATGTCTTACCGAAGAATAATCCCATGAACCACTGTATGTTTTTAAGCTTGGCACAAATTTTTGTACTGTATTGATTCAATCACAATAGCAATGATTGAAATTACAGAAAAATGTATAAGAACTTAGCAGTCAGTTATTTTCGCATAGTTATTTTTTTAATATCTTTTACCTCCAAAGTGGTTGATTGATAAGGATTTACCACGACTGCTATCATTGCCAATGCTACTTCCTGCAATGTGCTTACAAAGGCAGGAAAGAGCAGGTTCAGCAATGGGTACAAGGCATCCATGACCTTGAATCCCCAGTGTATATTTTTTTGTCCTGGTGTTGATTTCATCATTCCAGGTCTAAAATTGTACGCCGCTTTGAAGGGTAATTTCAACAAATCATTTTCCGTCTTCCCTTTCACCCTTGCCCACATCAACTTTCCTTTTTCAGTGCTGTCTGTACCCGAACCAGAAACATAGATAAAGGTCATGGACGGATTGACAGCGGAAAGTGTTTTTGCTACATGCATGGTGATATCATAAGTAATATGCCTGTATACATCTTCCTTTAATCCAACTGAACTGATGCCTGCACAAAAGAAGCAGGCGTCAAAACCTTGAAGAGCGTCTTGAATACTTTCTACGTGCATGAAATCTTCTAGAATGATTTCTTTGACTTTTGGATCTGTGATTGGATAGTGTTTCCTGTTTAACAAAAGAATGTCGGTGACATGCACATTGTTGATGCATTCCAGCAAAACTCCTTCTCCAACCATGCCCGTAGATCCCGTAATGATCACTTTCATATCTTACATTGTGCAATAAAGTTATTCAATTGCATCTTGTAAGGGCTTAAAATATTTCATTAACTTTCTTCACTCATATTTTCAATTATGAATCGAATAGTCAAACCAGGGTTTTTATTGTTTGCCACCATATTGTTTCAGCATCTGCTTTATGCGCAGGATTTCTCTGCATTGACGTTCAGGTTTGTTGGTCCGGATGGCAACCGCGCCATTGCTGTTGCAGGCGAAACAGGCAATCCAATGGTATCATACGTGGGAGCAGCTTCAGGTGGGATCTTTAAAACAGAAGATGGTGGCATCAACTGGAAGTCCATCTTTGATGATCAGGACAATGCTTCCATTGGCGCACTGGCAGTTTCCATGTCAGATCCCAAACAGGTTTGGGCTGGAACTGGGGAGACCTTCATCATTCGTCCTGCTCATGCAAATGGTAATGGTGTATATAAATCAACCGATGGAGGCAAAACATGGAAAAACATGGGACTGAAAGAGACCGTGAGAATTTCGCGCGTGCTCATCCATCCCAGCAATCCCAATATTGTCTATGTGGCAGCGTTGGGACATACAGGCGGACCCCAACAGGAGAGAGGGGTATTCAAAACCATTGATGGGGGGGTGACATGGAAGCGAATTTTGTTTGTCGATGAAAACACAGGTTGCAGCGATCTTGTTTTGAATTTTGCCAATCCTGATGAGGTGTATGCTGCCATGTGGCAGGTGGAGATGAAGACTTGGAATTTGAAAAGCGGCGGACCTGGAAGTGGGTTTTACAAAACAAGCGACGGTGGAAAGACTTGGAAGAAATTGGAGAACGGCTTGCCTGGTGGGGCTTCACATAGCATAGGAAAAACATCCATTGATATTGCGCAAAGCAATCCTTCCACTGTATATGCTTTGGTAGAAGACAAAACTCCGTCACTTTATAAATCAACCGACGGAGGTGAATCGTGGAAAATGATGTTTCAATCTCACTCACTTGCGCAACGCGGTCCTTACTATACACGATTGAGGGTATCATCTCAAGATGAAAATAAATTGTACACCATCAGTGTAACGATCATGGAATCGAAGGATGGGGGGAAAACATTCAACGGGCATGGCAACTACAATCCAGGTGGCGATAACCATGACATCTGGTTTGATCCGAAGGATGCAAACAGAATCATGGTTGCACATGATGGATGTATGAACATGACGTTCAATGGAGGCAAAACTTGGAGAAACATCAACTTGCCCATCGCGCAGATGTATCATGTTGCAGTAGACAATGCGGTGCCGTATCACATCATGGGGAACAGACAGGATGGGAGTTCATATCATACTGCTGCCATCAGCATGCAAGGATATATTCCTATTGGACAATGGCGTCAGGTGGGAGGATGTGAGAGTGGATTTGCACAACCTGATCCATTTGACAATACGATCATCTGGTCTGGTTGCTATGACGGGGGATTGGATGTGACAGATACCAAAACCGGATTGAGTCACGATGTTCGTGTGTGGCCTGAAACGGCCTATGGTTGGGCTCCAGCAGATGTGAAGTACAGATGGCACTGGAATTTTCCCATGACCCTCTCCGTTCACGAACGTGGAGCAGTTTACGTAGGCAGTCAGTTTGTACACAAGACAACCAACAAGGGCATGAGTTGGAAAATCATCAGTCCTGATCTAACCACCAACGACAAATCGCATCAGCAGAGCTCTGGGGGGATCAATGCTGATAACCTCATGACTTTTGATGGATCAACTCTTTTTGCCATTGCTGAATCACCTTTGAAAAAAGGTTTGTTGTGGACCGGCAGCAATGATGGAATGGTTTACATCACAAAGGATGATGGGTTGCATTGGGAGAATGTTTCACCTAAAAATAGCGGGTTGGCCAAGTGGGGAACCATCAGCAACATTGATGCCTCCAATTTTGATCCAGGTGTAGCTTATGTCAGCATGCATTTTCAGCAATTGGGTGATTTCAAGCCCTATATTTTTAAAGTCAGTGAGTATGGTAAAAAATGGAGTTTGATTTCGACGGGTATTCCAACTACCAACAGTTCATTTGTTCATTTTGTTAAAGAGGATCCTGCTCAAAGGGGTTTGCTCTTTGCAGGAACCGACAATGGTTTATATGTGAGTCCGGATGATGGAAACAAGTGGGTTCATTTGAAAAACAATCTTCCTCCTGCGCCTGTTTATCATCTTGCCATTCAGAAAAATTTCCGCGACTTGGCGATTGCCACATATGGAAGAGGATTTTATATTCTCGATGATATCACACCGCTTAGAGAGTGGAGTAAAAATATTGGTCAGTTGAAAACCGGCCTGTTGCCTTTGCGACATGCATACCGATTCAATATGCAAAATGCATTTCACAGCGATGGGAAATCCTATGTCACAGGATTCAATCCTCCTTACGGGGCATCTATCCATTACTACTTGAGCGATACTACCGCTGAAAAACCCTCTGTTTATATTCTTTCTCCTGCAGGCGATAAGATTCAGACCATCAAAGGAACCAACAAGAAGGGATTCAATCGTGTTTGGTGGAATCTCGCGCATGATGATATCAAGTTGGCGAAGTTGAAGACAAGACCTCCAGGCAAAGATTTTGTGCCTCTTGATTCCACCGGAAGCCGTAACATATACATTGTTGATCTGGATATTGGTCCCGGCCTAGAACCACCACGCGTTGTGCCTGGAGTATATACAGTTGTGTTGCAAATAGGGAACCAAACATACAAGCAGTCCCTGAATGTATTGAAAGATCCCAATACACATGCTGCTTTGGAGGATATAAAGTTGCAGTATGCATTTGGTAGAAATTTATACAAGCAAATCAAAGACTGCATGATGTTCATCGAAGCGATGGAATTGAAACGCGCTGCCTTGTTAAAAGAAAACAGTTCAGCATCGCTTGAGCTTGAAAAAAGAATATTTGATCTTGAAAGCAAACTATTTGACATCCATCAAACTGGATCAAGATGGGATGGGTTCAGAAATCCTTCTCAGCTCTTGGAAAATTTTCTGGCATTGGCAAAAGAAAGCCAGACCTATGGTGCGGATTATCCTCCGACCTCTCAACAGTTGGAAGCTTACGCTTTGTTTTCAAACAAATTTGATCAAATCAAATCCAGCTATCAATTGTTAATAAAAAAATAAAATCATCCGCCTTTTGCAATCAGCACAAAACCTGTTCAAAGGAACAGATGAAGGCATCCTGTATGATTGAACATTGTTTCTGATATTTCAAGAGGGATCTGTTCAATATCCTAATTTTGCACCTATGTATAAAAGCAGGATAGGAATCATCTTTATGGTGTTGGCTGTTTCAATGCAAACGCTGGCACAAAAAGTGGTGAGATATAATATTCATTTAAAAGATACAACCGTCAATTTCACCGGGAAATCAAAAAGAGCTATAGCTGCCAATGGACAAATTCCGATGCCCACCATCACCTTTACCCAAGGTGATACTGCAGAGATTGTGGTGTTCAATGAAATGGATGAAGAAACATCATTGCATTGGCATGGACTGATGCTGCCCAATAAAGAAGATGGGGTGCCGTACCTGACACAGATGCCGATTCCTCCGCACTCAGTATATACCTATCGTTTTCCTATCATTCAACATGGTACGCATTGGTATCACAGTCATACCGGACTCCAGGAGCAGATAGGAATGTATGGGTCGATGATACTATTGAAAAAAGAAAACGATCCAACATTTCGAAAGGGAATCGATGATTTGCCCACCTTGCCTGTCATCATCAGTGAGTGGACAGACTACAAGCCGGAAAATATTCATCGCATGTTGCACAATGCAACCGATTGGTTTGCGATTCGAAAAGGATCTACCCAGAGTTATGCAGAAGCAATCAAAGAAGGACATTTTACAACCAAGGTTGTCAATGAATTCAAGCGCATGCTTGCCATGGATGTAAGTGATGTGTATTATGATAAATTTCTTATCAATGGTGCACCTGTCAGTTATTTTGGCAAATTCAAGGCAGGTGATAAAGTAAGACTTCGTATATCCAATGCAGGGGCATCTACTTATTTCTGGTTGAATTATGGCGGAGGGAAAATTACAGTTGTAGCCAATGATGGGAATGATGTTGAACCGCGTGAGGTAGACCGACTGATCATTGCTGTTTCAGAAACATATGATGTTGTTCTAACCATTCCCGAGGATAATAAATCATTTGAATTTACCGCAACGTCTGAAGATCGAATTGGATTTGCATCATTGTTTTTGGGCGAAGGAGACAAAGTTCTTGCCAATCGTCTCCCAAGATTGAATTATTTCGAGGGCATGAAGATGATGAATGAGATGATGAAAATGAATGGGCGTTTGGATGACATGGATATGAACATGAGTCTGAACAAGATGGACATGAATGTTGTGATGTACAGGGAAATTTCTCCAACAGTTGAAAAAGGGATGCAGAAATACAGCGCTGGTCAAAGATCAAAAATAAAAACACTGAATTATGCCATGTTGCGTTCGCCAGAGGTAACAACACTTCCAAAGGATGCGCCTGTGAAAGAGCTGAGGTTTGAATTGACTGGAAACATGAATCGTTATGTCTGGAGCATGGACAACAGGGTTGTTTCTGAAACCGATCGAATCCTGATCAAAAAAGGGGAAAATGTACGCATGATCATTTACAATGGATCGATGATGCGTCATCCCATGCATTTGCATGGGCATGATTTCAGGGTATTGAACGGACAAGGTGATCATGCTCCAATGAAAAACATCATTGACATCATGCCAATGGAAACCGATACGTTGGAATTCAATGCGAACTACGAAGGTGATTGGTACTTCCATTGTCATATCCTTTATCACATGATGAGCGGCATGGGAAGAATATTTTCATACCAGAACCAGTCCCCCAATCCACTGATCACCAATCCTGCATATGCAAGGCGGAAACTTTATGCTGATGACAGGATGCCTCATCTCATGGCGGAAAATGATTTCGCCACCAATGGCAATGATGGTATGTTGATGGTGCAAAATACGAGATGGAGCATTGGTACTGAATGGAGACTTGGATACAATAAAATGCATGGATACGAAACCGAAACGCACATAGGGAGATTCATTGGAAGGATGCAATGGTTCATGCCTTTTGTTGGATTTGACTGGCGTCATCGGCATGCGGGTCCCATGAACTATATAGAACGCAATATCTTCAAACAGTACAATACAAAAGACAACCGTGTACAGATGAGTTTAGGTTTTAACTATGTATTGCCTATGCTCACCACATTTCAGGCAGAAATATTTGGAACCGGTTATGTAAGATTGCAGCTCATGCGTGAAGATATTCCTCTGGCAAAAAGACTCCGTGGTTCTTTCATGATTAACTCTGATAAAGAATACATGGCTGGTATCAGATATATTCTTACAAGAAATACTGGTCTAGGTTTCCACTATGATAGTGATATGGGATACGGTGTTGGATTGGTATTGAATTATTGATCTGCAAGCGAATCATTGCTAACTTGCAGTTGTTCTAAATTATTTTCATGGAAATAGGGATCGACAGTTTTGCTGCCATGTTCAGCAGCAGGCCTCAACAGCTTTTGAGTGATCAGGATGCAGTGGAGCAATTATTGGCCAGGATGAAATTTGCAGATGAGGTAGGCATTGATGTATTTGGTATTGGTGAGCATCACCGAAAAGGATTTTTGGATTCGGCTCCATTTGAATTGTTGTCTGCTGCTGCAGCCATAACCCAACGCATGCGATTGACCACTGCCGTTACTGTGTTGAGTGCAGCTGATCCGGTCAGGGTATTCCAGAGTTATGCAACGTTGGATTTGATTTCGAAAGGCCGGGCTGAGATGGTTGTGGGAAGAGGATCATTCATTGATGCATATCCATTGTTTGGCTTGCATCTGGAGGACTATGATGATTTGTTCGTGGAGAAATTGGATTTACTGATGAAAATCATGCAGTCTGAAGAAATTACCTGGAGGGGAAAGTTCAGACCTGCATTGCAACAACAAGCGATATATCCCAGACCTGTGCAAAGTCCCGCTCCTGTTTGGATTGGTGTGGGCGGTACGCCAGAATCATTCGTGCGTGCCGGTTCACTTGGACTGCCATTAATGGTCGCCATCATCGGAGGTGAGACACATCATTTCAAACCATTGGTTGATTTGTACAGAGAGGCCGGCAAAAGAGCTGGGCATGCACCTGAAAAATTAAAAATTGGAATGCATTCACTGGGATATGTTGCTGAAACAAGAGAACAGGCCATAGAGGAATTTTATCCAGGGTACGCCGAGGCGATGAACAAAATTGGAAGAGAACGCGGTTGGTCGCCCATGACCAGGAGCAGATTTGAGGCACAGATGGGTCCCAGGGGAGCATTGCTGGTGGGTGATCCTGAGGAAGTTGCACAAAAAATCATTCGTCATTCCCAAGCATTGGGGGGCATTTCCAGGCTGACTTTCCAAATGGATACGGCAGAGTTGACGCACGAAAAACTACTACAAGCCATTCATCTGATCGCAACAAGGGTCAAACCAATGGTCAATCTGTCTGAGTAATTTTTTAACTTAGGGAAAATAGTCATTCATGATGTATTGTTATCAGGTGAGTTCGCGAAGGAATTTTATTCGCAAAGCAATTGGGTTTACAGCAATGAGTGTGGGAGCTTCTATGTTAGCAGATGCACATCCAATTGATGCATTCATTCCAGCGCCCATACCCAAGCAAAAGGTTTTGCTGACCATCAATGGAAAACAAATGGAACTGATGGTTGATGTCAGAGCTACCATGCTTGATTTGCTGCGTGAACAACTCGGGATGACTGGAACCAAAAAAGGTTGTGCCATGGGCGATTGCGGCGCATGCATGATCCATGTCAATGGCAATCGAACCAATGCATGCCTCACGTTGGCAGTGTACAACGAAGGAAATAAGATAACAACCATCGAGGGACTCTCAAAGGGGGATCAATTGCATCCCATGCAGGCAGCATTTTTGAAACACGATTCATTCCAATGTGGTTATTGTACATCCGGACAAATCATGTCTGCTGTTGCATGCCTGAAAGAAGGGAAGGCCAACAACAGAGATCAGATCAAGGATTACATGAAAAAAAATATCTGCAGATGTGGGTCATATCAAAACATTGTTGATGCAATTGAAGAAGTAAAAAAATCAGGAGCAGCCATTTAAAAACAAGATCATGAACACATCATTATACAATTTTCAGCTTCCCGATGAACGCGTGGATGGATTGGATAAAGTAACTGGAAAAGCGCGTTACACTGCGGAACATCAGATTCCCAACATGGCATATGCTGTGTTTATATGCAGTACCATTACCAAAGGGTCTGTGAAAAACATTGACAGTACAAATGCGCTCAATGTTCCTGGAGCATTGGATGTTTTGCATCATGAGAATTGTCCGGCTGTTCCCGGTTACAAGCCATCTGCTTTTCCCGATTTAAAAAACGTGGGTGAATGGCGTGGGATGAAAGTATTTGCTGACAACAAAGTCAGGTTCAATGGACAGCCTGTTGCATTGGCAATAGCAGAAACCATTGAAAGTGCCAATGAGGTTGCACAAATGGTGGAGATCGAATATGAAATCGAGCCGCATGAAACAGATTTCCATGCATTGCGAAAAGATCCTTCCAAGTTGAAAAATGGGTCCAATTATACACGCGGTAAAAGCCAGGCATACAAGGAAGCTCCTTTTTATGTGGAAGCTGAGTACAATGTTCCCATAGAAGTCCACAATCCAATGGAAATGCATGCAACCATTGCACATTGGGAAACAGCCGATACACTTTTATTGTATGATAAAACACAGGGTCCCAAAGCAACACAGTCGGCCGTTGCACGATTGTTCGGACTACCGGATAAAAATGTAAGGATCATCGCAGAAAATGTAGGAGGTGCATTTGGGAGTGCGCTTCGCAGTTGGCCCAATGTTCCTGCAGCTGTCATTGCAGCCAAAAAAATCAATCGTCCGGTTAAGCTCGTATTGACACGTCCCCAAATGTTTACACTGGTGGGCTATCGACCACAGGCATGGCAAAAGGTGGGAGTCGGTGCCGATGCCAACGGAAATTTATTGGGTATTTCTCATTATGCCGTCAGCAATACATCCAGATACGAGGATTTCAGAGAAGGTATTGTGGATGCCTCCAAGTTTTTGTACAAGTGTGACAATGTCGATACTGATTATAAATTACTCCCGTTGGATTTGAGTACACCCACTTGGATGCGAGGTCCGGGTGAAGCCACTGGTTGTTTTGCGTTGGAATGTGCATTGGATGATTTGGCATTTAAATTGAAAATGGATCCCATTGATTTCAGGATCAAAAATTTTACAGAAATCCAGCAAGAAACAAAACTTCCCTGGTCTGCCATCCATTTGAAGGATTGTTATCAGAAGGGTGCAGAATTGATTGGTTGGAAAAATAGGAAATCCATGCCCATGTCACTGAAGGACAAGGATTGGTATGTGGGATATGGAATGGGTGTTGGAGTATTTGGTGCCGGAAGAGGCACATCCACTGTTCGTGCGGTCATGCATGCAGATGGTACATTGTTGTTGGAAAGTGCGGTAAGTGATATGGGTTCCGGAACGGCAACTGCCATGGTCAAGGTTGCATCCAATGCCATGAAATTACCTGAGGAGAAAATCAAATTTGTCATGGGCGATTCTGATTTGCCTCCTGGTCCCATGCAAGGTGGATCAACCACGACCTCAACCCTTGGATCTGGTGTTCACCTTGTTTGTGAAAGTCTGAAAGATTTATTGAAGGACCTTGCCATTGAATTGATTGATGCATTCAAGTCAGTTCCAAAAGAAAAAATCAGTGTAGAGAACAACAAAATATTCAATGCTGACAACAATAGTACAACCGTTACTGTAAAAGAGTTGCTTGCGAAGAAAAAACTGCCTGCCGTTGAAATGGTGAAAACATCACCCGGACTCAATACAAGGGAAATTCAAAAGGCAACCAATTCTTTTTCGGTTCATTTTGTAAAAGTTTATGTGCATGCTAAAACAGGTGAAATTCAGCTCAAGCATGTTGTTACAACAGGAGATGCAGGAAAGATTATCAGTCCACAGACTGCAAGAAGTCAGATGCTCGGAGGCGCTGTAGGTGGAATCGGCATGGCATTGACCGAGGAGGTAAAAATTGATCAAACAACCGGCAAGATATCCAATGCCACATTGGGGTCTTATATGGTACCCCGACATACCAATATTCCGCATATCGATGTTTGGTTCACGGATAAACCTGATCCATATATCAATGCCATTGGTGCAAAGGGATTGGGTGAAATTGCCATCATTGGATTTGCAGCAGCAGTCAGCAATGCAATATTCAATGCAACCGGCAAGAGGGTAAGAGATCTGCCCATCACAAAAGAAAAAATCTTAGCTGCAAAGGCTTAGTTAACTGTGTGCTTTTAAAAACGCAATTGCTTTTTGATAGGCATCTGCAGCAGCTGCTTCATTGAATGCAGGGTTGCTGGGATTGGCAAATCCGTGTCCTGCCTCGTATCTATGTGTTTCTAATTTTTTGCCGGCCGCCTGCATGTTTTTTTCAAAATCATTTACAACACCAGGTGATGGAGATTGGTCTTTGTTGCCAAAGAATCCAATGATGTCACAGTTCAATGTTTTTAATTTTTCAATGTTGCTTTCTGGTCGTCCGTAAAACATTACAGATCCTTTGGCTTTCGATTCAGCAAGAATGGCAGTTTGTAAACTCCACATTCCACCGAAACACCAGCCAACGCTGTAGATGCTTGCATCTTTGCCTGCATGCTCAATGGCTCCCTTGACAATGGCAACCATCCTAGTCATATCTGCCCCTCTCATTAATTTCATCGCACTGTCCGGTGTTGCAGCAACTTTTCCATCATACATATCAACTGCCAGTACATTCATGTTCCCCAAATCTGAATAATATTTATCAGCCTCGTTCTTGATATTGTCGTTCAATCCCCACCATTCTTGGATGACAATCAACCAGCGGTTTGATTTCTTTTTGGCAGGAATAAAATATCCGCTTGCATTTTTGCCGTCAGTGGCCTGAAAGCTGATCATTTTCCCCAATTGTTCTTTATCGGCTGCCTTTTTTGGAGCGATGTGTAAAGAAGCGAAATCAGTATTGGAAGCCTCTTGCTGGTATGCATTCAGCGTCTCCATATTGTAACAGGCGATGATATCTTCTTTGGAAATTCTTTCTCTGATAGACATTTTTTTATTCCAGCTGATCCATGAACTACAGATGGCAAGAACGGCAATGATTGAAAAAACTTTTTTCATTGTTTGAATTTGACTACTTTGAATATACAACAAATTAAGTGTAAAAAAGTTTTATGGATGTTGTCATACTAGGATATGATTTGATGCAGTGGTTGCTGGTCATGCTGGCCGCATTTTTAATTGGCATGGGCAAAGCGGGATTGAAAGGGATTGACATGCTCAATGTCACATTGATGGCCATTGTTTTTGGAGGAAAGTCATCAACTGGTATTGTATTGCCCTTGTTGTGTGTGGCAGATATTGCTGCTGTTTCCTACTATAACCGACATGCCAAGTGGAAATACTTTTGGAAGCTAGTCCCCTGGATGATGATCGGCATTTTGCTGGGAGTCCTCATTGGCAGGGATATGGATGAGCAATTGTTCAAAAAAATCATAGCAGGCATTGTGCTGGTATCCATCGTAATTGTATTTGTGATGGAGTACAGAAAGTCAGCCGAAGTACCGGATCATTTATTTTTTATCATACCAACCGGATTGGCAGCTGGGTTTACTACCATGATGGGAAACTTGGCTGGAGCTTTTGCCAATCTTTATTTTCTGGCCATGCGGTTGGGGAAAAATGATTTTATCGGAACCGGGGCTTGGATTTTTCTTTTCATGAATTTGTTCAAATTGCCATTTCAGATATTTTATTGGAAAAATATTACAATAAGCACATTGAAAATTGATCTTGTTTTGATTCCAGCTTTGGCTGCAGGTTTTTGGCTGGGTTTGAAAATTGTGAGCCGTTTCAATGACACACAGTTCAGAAAGGTAATTATTATATTGACATTAATTGGGTCATTATTGATGTTGCTTCGTTAAACTGTGAGCAGCTTCTCCATGTATACAGTGTTCTCATTTGGATTAAAGTAGTATGCATTTATTTCAATGAATCCATATTTTTTATACAGCGCAATAGCTGGAACCATATTGTCTAACGTATCAAGCCTCATTCTCATATAACCTGATGATGCTGCATGCTCAATTAATATTTTGAGCAATGTATCCCCAATATGGAAACGGCGGAACGCTGGTTTGACATACATTCTTTTTACTTCACATATGCCCAAATCAATTTTCCTGTATGCAGCACATGCAACTGGCTCGCCCGACGCATATGCCACAATGAGCAATCCATCAGGACTCCCATACATTTTACCTATTATGTTTAATTCTTCATTGAAGTGTTGAAAATCGAGACTGATTTTCAGCGAAGCGGCATATTCCTGAAAAAGATTTATTGCATCGTTGAATTCAGCTTCTGTAGATGCAATGATATATTTTAAATCATTTTTCACTTTCCAAATCTATTAAAGCAAATTCACATGACGCATGTGTATTAATAAAAATTATTCGGAACTTGCACTGAATCGATGAAAAGGTACCTTCCATATATTGTAATCATTCTGGGCGGATCATTTCTTTTCTTCCATTCACTGGGGTCATCTCCTTTGTTCGATTGGGATGAGATCAATTTTGCTGAGAGTGCAAGAGAGATGATTGTATCGGGAGATTATTTGAGGGTACAAATCAATTTTCAGCCTTTTTGGGAAAAACCTCCGTTGTTTTTTTGGTTGCAGGTGGCTTCAATGAAAATATTTGGTATCAATGAGTTTGCAGCACGATTTCCAAATGCAGTCTGTGGTATTGCCACGCTGCTCGTATTGTACAATGTGGGGAAACGATTGCACAGCAAGCAGTTTGGAATTATTTGGACCATCGCCTATCTGGCTACTTTCCTTCCTCATGTCTATTTTAAAAGTGGCATTATTGATCCTTGGTTCAATCTTTATATATTTCTCGGTATTTACCACCTGAGTATTTTTCTGGAGAGGATGCAATATGGTGAAGAGCGACGCCGGGCACTCATTTTATCAGGACTCTTTACGGGCTTATCCATTCTGACAAAGGGTCCTGTTGGATTATTGATTGTGCTTTTGTCGTATACAGTATTTATTGTGCTGAACGGCGGAAAAGGGTTTGTCAAATTTTCCTATTATCTCAAATGGCTGGGTACTGTATTGGCTGTCACATTGATCTGGTTTGGACTGGAGGTGCTGCAACATGGTTGGTGGTTTATCAATGAATTTTTTACCTATCAAGTCAGGCTTGCTAAAACAGAAGATGCGGGGCACGGGGGTTTCCCATTTTATCATTTTGTAGTACTTCTTTTTGGTTGCTTTCCTCTTTCGATTTTCATATTCCATAAAAAAATAAACAGCGACGCATGTACTAAAGGAATCATTTTTAAAAAAATGATGTGGGCGTCTTTGGTTGTAATTCTGGTTGTCTTTTCATTGGTCAAAACAAAGATTGTACATTATTCATCTTTTGCATATTTCCCATTGGTATACCTTGCTGCACTTCAGGTATATAATATTATAAATGGAAAATCAAAGTGGAGCCGGGTCAGTAAATATGCAATGCTGTTTTTAATCTCAGTATGGACAGTCCTGCTTATAGCCATTCCAGTCATGTTTGTTAACATCAGCTGGTTAAAAAAACTCTTTGCTGCTGATCATTTTGCAACTGCAAATTTGGGTGCAATTGTTGAATGGAACTATTGGTTGGTTTTACCGGGGGTTATTTTATTGATTGGTTATTTAACATTTTTAATCTATCTGCGAGCTAAAAAACTAAAACAGGCATTTTTGATTTTAAGTTTTGCATCTATAATAACAATTCAGTTGGTACTTACACTTTTTGTACCAAGAATTGAAAAATACACACAGGATGCCGCCATTGAATTTTATAAAAACCTGCAAGACAAAGATGTTTATATCAGGGTAATCGGCTATAAAAGTTATGCGCATTATTTTTATGCTTCTGTAAAACAGCCATCACAATCACAAGCGTACAACCTTGATTGGCTGATGTATGGCAAAGTTGATAAACCTGTATATTTTGTAACCAGACTTGACCGTAAGCAACTGGTCATGGAGAAATATGGAAGTCAATTGAAACTGCTCTATGAAAAAAATGGATTTCTATTCTTTGAGCGCAATCGTTAGTGATACAGTTTACTTTTTACCAATTTCCATTTTGCCAGTCGGTATACAAGAGAGACCCTGAGACACCCGAGTCCGTATTTCATACTTCTTTGAAAATTGATGCTGCTGGCTTCTTCAAAGTATTTGGTAGGGCAGGTGATTTCAGCTATCTGGAAGCCTTTGAAAAATATTTGTGATACCATTTCGTTGTCAAAAATAAAGTCATCGTCACATGCTTCAAAGTTTACAGATTCAAGTACTTCCTTGCTAAATGACCTGTAACCAGTATGGTATTCAGATAGTTTTTCGTTGAGCAAAATATTTTGAATCAGCGTGAGAAAACGATTGGCAATAAATTTATAAAGTGGCATACCGCCTTTTAATGCACCGTTTCCAAGTATCCTGCTTCCAAAAACTACCGGATATACATTGTTTCCAATAATACTTACCATGGCATGTATCAGTTGTGGAGTGTACTGATAATCGGGATGCAGCATGATGATGATATCACTGCCTAAATCCAATGCTTTTTTGTAACATGATTTTTGATTTCCTCCATATCCTTTGTTTTTTTCATGTTCGATGATATTTTTGATTCCAAGCCTTTTAGCTCGCTCAATGGTATCGTCGGCACTGTTGTCATCAACAAGTACCACATCATCTACTATATCAAAAGGAATTTCAGCATAGGTTTTTTCCAGGGTTTTTGCTGCATTGTAAGCAGGCAACACAACTATTACCTTTTTATTTTTGAACATGGGAATTAAATTGCCATAAATTTAATTCTTCTAGTCAAAGGTTCGGTAAACAAAAAGGCTGTATATGACATACAGCCTTTTTAAATATGAATTCGTAAAATCACTTTTTAGGTACTATCTCCATCTCGATGGGTTGAAGCAGTGTTTGTCCGGGTTTTGCATTTGGATTCCTGAATACAAAATACAGGGTATGTTTTCCTGCTGTATCTGCAAGGTCCGCTGAAACCCTGTTTTGTCCTCTTTGTGCAAAATTGATGAAAGGTGTTTTGCCGATGAGGGTACCATTTTCGTTGTCCAATCTCATTTCAATGACACCACCTGCAGATGAGCCCCTCATATTGCCATTTACTTTGATTGCCACCGAGTCAATTCCAGTCAGGTCGATATCCCTGTATGCGAGGAATGATCCATCGCCATCCATGTTCAATGTTTTCATGGGAGTGATGAATTTATTGAAACCCTTGTTGAAATCTGCCAGTTCAGGATTCAATGAAGGGTGACGAAGCATCACGATTTCCTCGCCAACCAGTGGACTCATGGAAGCAGTTCCTTTGTCACGGTATGCAGCTCTGAATACATAAGTACCTTTCTCCTTTTGATCTGCAGCCGCTTTGATGGCATATGCACCTTTGATAGGAGCAGATTGTACATTGCTCTTCTTGTCACCGGTGGTTAAGATGTATTCCACAATTGCCCTTGCATCTGCAACACTCAAATTGGGATGTGCGCTCATGGCATGATCTCCCCAAACACCAACGCCTCCTTTGATTACTTTTTGGGCAAGCATTTCAACAGCTCCGGGTTTGCCTTTGTAGCGATTCGCGATTTCAAGGTAACTCGGACCAATCGAACGCTTGTTCACCACGTGACAACTTTTACAATCGCTTTTATTCATCAGCAATTGACCGGTATTGGAGAATGCACTCATGTCTGCACCTCTTTGTGTGCTGGCAATATCAATCTGGTCATATCCAAGTGCCATGTAATCCATGCTCACTGCTATTTGAGAAGGTTGAATTTTACCGTTTGCAACAGATCCATCTTCTTTGTCTTGTACTTTCACCTGATAATTAAGTGTTGTTCCGGGGAAGTAAAAAGTTTTATTTGCATTGGCCAAATCAAAAGAGACCATGGGGGGTTCGTTGCCCACTTTCAACTCTATGGTTTTATTTGATTTTGCACCTTGTGCATCGGTTACGGTAAGCGTGGCTTTGTAGCTTCCTGGCTTGATCAGGGTGATGGTTGGATTTTCTTCTTTTAAAATTTTCGTAGCACCTCCACCGACAATTTTCCACTCATACTTGAGCGCATCTCCGTCGAAATCTTTTGTGCCTGCAGATGTCAATTGGGTCTTCAGCGGACTGGATCCACTTGTTTTGCTTGCACTTGCGTTTACAACAGGAGATCTGTTTCCATCGTTGTATTCTATTTTAGTAAGATGTGCGTTCTCATTGCCCTTGAACCATGCTGATCCATATTCAAGTACGTACATATCTCCATCAGGACCAAACTGCATATCAATCGCAGAACTGAAATTCAAGTCAGGTGCAAACCGCTCCATGCTCTTGTAATTGCCTTTTTCATCCATTGTAACAGACATGATCCATCCACGCATGAATTCTACTATCAGCCATTTGCCTTCGTAGTAAGAAGGAAACGGTCGCGCAGCATTTGTAAAATCCGATCTGTGATAAACGGGTCCGCCTGTTGCACTTCTTCCCGCAGCACCCAACAAAGGGAAATCATCCGACATGTTATATGGATACCAAATCATGGCAGGCTGAGCTGGAGGCAATGATGTGAGTCCGGTATTGTTGCGCGAATTGTTCACCGGTTGAAGGGGATCAAACGGCTTCCCATACGTGCTGTCCTGATGATGGAATTCAACATATGGAATGTTGTTTCCAATGAAGTAAGGCCAACCGAAAAAACCGGGACCTTTTGCCTGATTGAATTCATCGTATCCGCGAGGACCTCTTGCACTTTCGGCAGAAGCATCCGGACCAACTTCGCCCCAGTAAATAAATCCTGTTTTGCTGTCAATCGATACTCTCCAGGGATTTCTGTGACCCATGGTATAAATTTCAGGACGTGTCTTTGGTGTACCCTTTGGGAAGAGGTTGCCATCCGGGATCGTGTAGGTGCCATCTTTCTCGGGATGTATTCTCAATATTTTTCCTCTCAGGTCATTGGTATTGCCCGGAGCACGCTGGTCATCGTTGTTTTCAAAACCCGGACGATCATCGAGATTGGATGTACCTGATCTTGGATTCACTGTATTATTTCCAACCGTTAAAAAAAGATTTCCAGTCTTATCAAAAGTCATTCCACCACCTGTATGACAACATTCCTCTCTTTGGGTAGGGACTTCCAGCATTACTTTTTTGGAGTCGGCTTTCAATTCATCACCAATCAACTCCCATCTTGTCAGTACATGTTTTGTTTCATTGGGATCAGCATAGTAGAGATATACCCAATGATTTTGAGCAAAATTTGGATCTGCAATCACACCCATCAATCCCTCTTCCGCCTCTCTTACTTGTCCCTGTTTGTTTTTATACTTTGTATTTACAGGAATGGTTGTGATAAGTTTCACTGCACCCGTCTTTCCATCCACCACCTTTACTCCACCTTTGCGTTCCACAATCAATATTCTGTTTCCTGGCAAGAATGTCATTTCCATGGGCTCGTCCAATTTCCCGGGCTCTGTGATGACCACTTTTTTGAAGCGGCTTGGATCTGGAGCGGGACCCGGATCGGAGGCTGTTGTAAAAGCAGAAAACAGGTTGATGATCATGGCTGCAAGCACAGTTCCCAGAAGCTTGGTATGCAGACTTGCTTGTAAAGATTTTTGAGGATGACTATTTTTCATACTACAGCTTTGTTTTGGTGAATATACAGATGGATTGGATGCTGTTTTCATCCAATTCTTTTGGCTTGGGCAGTAAAAATCAGTTTGTTTATTTTTCTGATAAAACCAGCTTGTAAAAGCTGATCATCCGGCTCAAATCGGTCACTCCAATGCGTTCGTCTATACCATGAAATCCCTTCGGATTTTGCATAGGTGTGAAATTTAAGACTGCATTGCTGAAGGGTCTGAAATACCTTGAGTCGGTAGCACCAATCAGCAAGTAGGGGGATACCAGCACATTGGGTACAATTTTTTGGGTGATGGATTCCAGCATTTGAAAACTGGGGTGATCGGATGGGGTAGATGAAGATGCCTCCATCAGGGATATGGTTTGTTTTTTTACGGTCACCCTTTCATCATTGATGGCAGATTTCACAAAATTCACCACATCATCACTTGTTTGTCCGGGTAGAATTCTGCTGTTGAATGTTGCACTTGCAATCGAAGGAATTACATTGTCTTTGATGCCGGCCTTCACGATTGTTGGAACCAATGTGGTATGAATCATTGCATTGGTTTGTTTGTTCTCTTCCATGCTTCCAACAATCATATCTCCAAACAACCACATGTTTGCAATGGCCATGCGTTTGAAAAATGATTGTTCTGCAGCAGTTTTTTCCAGGAGAGATTGAACAGGAGCAGTGATGATGGAAGGCATTTGTTTTTGTCTCACATTCACAATGGCTTTATTCAATACATCGATAGCTGTTTCCCTTTCAGGTTGTGATGAATGTCCGCCTGGAATGGTAACGCTGATGTCTACATTGACAAATCCCTTTTCGCCAGTTGCAATCACAGCAACCGGACGCTGAACGTCTTTGAATCTTTCAGTATCAATCATTCCACCTTCATCCAATACAAATGCAGGTTTGATATCTTTTTCCTTGAACCATTGTGAAATGATGTTGGCGCCTCTTTTACCAGCGATTTCTTCATCATGTCCAAAGCAGAGATAAAAAGTTCTTTCAGGGGTAAAATTATTGCTGAGCATTCGTTCAGTCGCTTCCATGATGGCAATGGCAGATGATTTATCATCTACTGCCCCTCTTCCCCAAATGGTATCCTTTTCAATTTTACCACTGAAAGAAGGGTAGGTCCATTTGCTCTCTGCGATGGCTTCCACAGGCACAACATCCATATGAGCCATTAACACAAAAGGGGCTTTTGTACTGTCCTTTCCTGTCCACTTGAAAACATAGCTGAACTGATTGAATGTTTGTTTTTCAAGTTTTGTGTGCATCAAAGGGTATGTCTTTTCCATGAACATCCTGAACTTGACAAATTCGGATGTATCGATAGGCAGGGTATCACCGAACGATACAGTTTTTATTTGGATGGCCTCGCTCAGGTGAAGAGCAGCAGTATCATCCCTTGGGATATCAATCGTATTTGAGACAGCAGATGCAGTTGACTTCAATGAAAAAGTGTTGAACATAAGTACAGCAATCAGTATGATCAGTCCAACAAGAAAAATTTTCAGAGGCATTTTCATAAAAAACTCATTTATGTGGTATTACATTATATTTTTTGCAATCCCTTGTAATGTAATGAATTATAACACTTGATGTCGGAACACTGTAAAAATTATTATTAGACATATTTTCTAAATAAAAAATATTTTGATTCCTACTCTGCTATAAATCAATCAATTGCAGTCTGGCAGCGATTTTTTGTTGAATCTCAGTGTATTAACTATTGAACATTTTTGTTAAATTCATGTTGTGTAAGAGACAACGATTGATTACGCGTGTGCTTTGCGGTCTATGTATAGACCGACAGCCTTAAATGAAATGTGAGTGTTGTGAAATAGATTTTTTCACTAAAACTCCATATATGATCCATTCACTTTTGCTTGATGCCACTACGGCAATCGCGAAAAACGATTACGTTTCGTTTACGTTTTTCGTTGGAACCATGGCCATGATGGCCGCTTCCGTTTTCTTCTTTTTCGAACTCAGCAACACCAGCAAAGAATGGCGTACGTCTGTCCTGGTTTCAGGATTGATCACGTTCATTGCAGCCGTGCACTACTACTACATGCGCGGTTACTATGCTGAGACACAGGATTCTCCAACCTTCTTCCGTTACGTTGACTGGTTGTTGACTGTGCCTTTGATGTGCGTTGAGTTCTATTTGATCACCAAAAAATCTGGTGGAACCACCGGTTTGCTTTGGAAAATGATCCTTGCTTCTGTTGTAATGCTGGTTACAGGTTACATGGGTGAAGCTGGATTGGGCAATGCAACCATTTGGGGTACTGTCAGTGCGATTGCTTACTTCTACATCGTATACGAAGTATGGATGGGAGATGTTAAGAAACTCGCTACCAGTGCTGGTCCAGCTGTAGCAGCTGCCAACTCTGCTCTTGCTTGGTTTGTACTGGTTGGTTGGGCAATCTATCCTTTGGGATATTTGATTGGTACAGCTGACGGTCAGTGGTATGAGAGCTTTAAGAACATCGGTCTGGATATGAATATTATTTACAACATCGGTGATGCTGTAAACAAAATTGGATTTGGACTTGTGATTTATTCATTGAGTCGCAAAGCAGCATAACAGATCTCACATCGTGTTGATTTTGGTTAATGGCGGGGCGAAGCAATTCGCCCCTTTTTTATATATGCAACTTAAACTCAGATTCATACTGCTTCTTCTCGGATTGCTTCTTACAACATTGAGCAGTTATTTCATTGTTGCTGATGCTGATCAATTCAAATGGCTTATTTGTACCATGATTCTTTTTGGTGTACCCCATGGTGCACTTGATCTTTACATTGAGGGTAAAAACATCTATTCAACCGAACAGAAGGACCGCAGCATTCTATTGAAATATCTCCTTAATATCCTTGCCTATGCATTACTTTGGTACATTTCTCCATTGATAGCACTTTGTTTTTTTATCATCATTACCGCTTTTCATTTTGGAGAAATTGACTGGATGGGTAAATCAGATTCATGGATGCACAAAGGAGCTTATTTTTTCATGGGACTCTCTTGGATCGTTTACTTCTTGTCAGTCAACGTACAGAGTGCATTGAAGATATTTGTTTACCTCGGAAGCAGCAATGTTTCAGCGCAACAATGGATTGATTTGGCAGCAGACGTTTCACCATTTGCACTTGCCATGTTGATCCTCCTGCATGTTATTTTTATCTTTAAACGCAACTATTTCTTCCATCAACCATCACATGCCTGGATGGCTGTATTGCAATTTCTGGTTCTATTGTTTATATGTCACTCCAGTTCACTTTGGATTGGATTTGGGTTCTACTTTGGACTCTGGCATTCATTGCTTTCATTTGACAAAATCCGTTCAAGTTTCAACATGCCTGATACCATCAGCAGTTGGGGGCATTTGCTCAAACAGGCATTGCCGTTTTCATTGATGGCTTGGGTTGGAATGCTGTTTGTAATGTTTACATTTTACAACAGTCAAAATGCAACCAGTCTTGTCTCACTGTTGTTCATCACATTGTCTGTACTCACCTTGCCTCATTTGCAGGTTTTCACCAAGTTGAAGATGGATCAAGTTGTTTCGAAGAATTGACTACTTTAACAATCCCAAGTATTTTTCACGATTATCGAATAAGATCCACAACAAAATTGCCCAAATGACGAGTGCTATAGGAAGATTGCTGGTGTCAACAAAAATATGAACCAGTAGTACGCCAACCATTACCGGAAAAACAACCAATGCGCCCAGTGCCCTTGTTCTAGGGTAAATGATGAGCAGTCCACCAATCAATTCAGCAACTGCAATCAACGGCATCAGCCATGCAATTTCCACCAATGCAGCATTGTCTTTCACCACTTCTGCCGGCAAATTTGTTGGTGCAGGCATGTATTGAAAAAATTTTGCCAGTCCACCGTTAAGCAGCAGCAGACCAAAGACGATGGAAAGGATGTTCAATATTTTATGCTTCATTGTTCGATTAATTTAACTAAATGTAGCAATAAATTTATTATCGCACTGAAATCTTTTCCTATACTTTTACAATCTCTATGATGCAGAATATGAAAGATTGTATTAAGAAAATATCTACTTTGTTGATGTGTTTTGTCTGCACCAATATATACGCACAGACACTGAATATTCAAATCAATAAAATCAAAAACAATCGAGGAAGCATTCTTGTGTCTATTTACAATGGTGATAAGGGGTTTCCTTATCAGTCAACCAGCAGCATCAAGACGTTTTCAGTGAAATCAGTACAAGGCAGCATTGAGGTAACGGCGAAAGATTTGCCAACCGGACAATATGCGGTGGCTTTGTTTCATGACGCAGATGGAAATGGAAAACTTTCAACCAATATCTTGGGGATGCCCAAGGAGGGCTATGCTTTTTCAAACAATGCCTCCAGTTTTTTAGGAGTGCCCGGATTCAAAGACGCTTCATTCTACTTTAGGCGGGACACTACTATCAAGATCGACATGAAACATTTTTAATTATTGATGCTGAACGAGTCTGTTGATGATCATTGCAGCTCTCTTGCTCAGGAAGGGAATGGTTTTAAGATGAATGGTTTCTCCAGGAGCATGAGCACCTCCTCCGATCGATCCCAATCCATCAATGCAATCCAGGAATTCAGCGACGTAAGAGATATCACCGGCACCACGAGCACCAGGGTCACCTGCTTTTGTTTGTCCCATACCAAGGTCCGTAGAAATCTGGTTGATCAAAGAGAGCAATCGGTTGTTGCCTTCGGTAGGAGCCATGGAAGGTATGCCGTCATAGAAAGTTATTTTTGCTTTGGTGCCTGGTAAATGATTGGCAACAATTGATTTCATTTTTGTTCTTGCATTCTCTTTTTGGGCAGCAGTCAAGAAACGCAGGTCTCCGTGCACAATGGCAGTTGGTGTGATGATATTGTCTTTTCCAATGATATCTGCTGAAGCCTTGTCCTCATAATAATTTACTTCAGCACCTCCGGCGATCATACCTGGATTGAATGTGAGGTATTTTTCTGTACTGAGGGAGGTCCTGAATTCATTGATGATCCTTGCTGCTTCATATATAGCGCCGTATCCGCCGCTTTCACTGAATATGCCGGATGAGTGGGCCTGTTTGCCAAATACTTCCAACAGCCAACTGCTGGCACCTCTTCTTGCTGTTGCGACTATATTGGTTCCGGAGGCACCTTCAAATCCCAGTGCAACATCACAGCGTTTTGCTCTTTCAATAAAATCTGCTCTGCTCACCTCTACAGGGTGTCCAGCCCTTTCTTCATCTCCCGTAAAATATACAGTGATGTCGGAGCCTTCCAGCAGGCCAAATTGATTCAATGCCTGCAATGCAAGAATTGCAATCACATCTCCTCCTTTCATATCAGTTACTCCTTGTCCGGTTGCGGTAGAATCATTCAGCATCCGAAAAGGGTTTGCAGGCATATCGGGTTCAAATACAGTGTCCAGGTGGCCGATGATAAAAATTTTCTTTCCCTTGTTTCCTGTTCTTGTTGCCACGAGATGTCCTGCTCTGCGGAGGGAGTCGGGCAGCGTGACCCATGTTGTTTTGAATCCGGCTTTTTCCAATTCCTTCCCAAAAATATCACCCACTTTTTTCACCCCTTCAACATTCAATGTACCGCTGTTGACATCGGTTGCTTTTTTCAATAATTCTATTGCCTCTGGAAGGTGTTCATCTATATATGCCACTACTTTTTTCTCTACGGAATTCAATTGTGCATCTGCAATCAATGGTGTAAAAAATAGCAATGCAATCAAAAATTTCGCAATATTCATATGGATATATTTTTTAGTCGAGGAAAATAAAATCTGTATGTTTTGGAGCGTCTTCCATCATATTCATTACTTCTGCTGGAGGTGCGGTAAGTTTTCTTTTGACGGTATCTATCCAAGCCAAATCAGCATGGAGGGTCGCCGCCAGGGTTCCATCTTGTTTTATGAACTCATGGATGGAGCTGAATCTGCTTCCATCACGCTTTGCTTTAATCAATTCAAAGCTGACTTGAATGATTTCTCCGCCATATAATTCTCTTCTGAATGAACATTCTTCACGGAAAAGAATCGGTCCAATGGAAAGCGATTTCAGCAGTTCCATGGTAATCCCCTTCTCTTTCAGGAAGCCCATTCTGCAATGAGCAGCAGCCTCGTAATATTTGGAGTGCATCACATGTTGATTCGCGTCTACATCACTCCATCGAAATTCAAATGCTTTCAAATATTTATTGTTCATGATAATGCTTGATTGAAGCCTCTTTCGGGTTGCAGTAAAAATACGCCAAACCTTTTTGGGTGATCAAAATATTTATGCAGTATACAGGTCTTTCAGCTTTTGTAAAAACAGCTGAATGGAGTAACTTGAATCGGTTTTTATTTCAATCAAACTCCTGCCAATGAATCAATTCAATGACTTAGCTGTCGTGATGGACGCCCTTATGTCAAGGTATGCTGAAAGGGTACCGGATGTAAAAAAGATATTGAATGATCTCATCAAGGAAGGAGTGATTCAGGAAGCATCAGATATCAGCAATGATCACATCGCTTTCCGAACGATGGGAGTGCCTCATTTGGGTATCGCGTCTCTTGAAAAAATATTTCTTCATTTTGGATATACCAAACGCGATCATTATGTATTTGAATCAAAAAAATTGGATGCATATTGGTATGCACCACCCGATGAAAAGTTCCCCCGGATATTTATCAGCGAACTGAGGGTAGGTGATTTATCTGAAAATGCCCGTAAAATCATTTATTCATATACAGATGAAGTCAAATCAGATCCTGTTGATCAACTGCATCTGAAAGATCCGGTCTCTGTAGGAAACTTTCTGCACAAACCGTTATGGAGAATACCTACCAAGGCAGATTATCTTGCATTGTTGGAAGAATCTGAATATGCTGCATGGGTTATTTACAACCGTTACTATTTGAATCATTATACCATCAGTGTACATTATTTGAAAGAAGGGTATAATCAACTGACACAATTCAACGATTTTCTGGAGAGAAACGGTATTAAATTGAATGATGCTGGAGGTAAGATAAAAACGAGTCCGGATGGTTTATTGCTCCAAAGTTCAACTGTAGCGCAGGTATTGGAAGCTTGTTTTGCGGGCGACGAAAAACACATGATTGCCGGCAGTTATGTTGAATTTGCCGAAAGAAGGGTGCTGCCCCAATTTGCCCATCTGCAGAAACAAGATTTGAAAAGAGAACATAGAAGAGAGGGATTTGAGGCCAACAATGCAGATAAAATATTTGAAAGTACATTTACCAGTCAAATCAATCGAAGCTGATCCGGATCTTCATGAACAGGGATGTCAATACATATTTTACAAAGGGTTGCGGAAGATGCAGTTTGTATGATACGCCCAAGTGCAAGGTGTTGTCATGGGAGAAAGAACTTCAATTGTTGAGATCTGTTCTCATCAAAACCGAGTTAAAGGAAGAATCAAAATGGGGGTCTCCCTGTTATACATACAATGGCAATAATGTTATCATGCTGCAATCGTTCAAAGCATATTGTGCTTTGATGTTTTTCAAAGGAAGTTTGGTAAAAGATCCAAAGGGGTTACTTATAAAAGCAGGTGAAAATTCAAACAATGCCAGGCAGATTCGATTCACCCATATTGATCAGGTAAAAAAAATATTGCCTTTTTTAACATCAGTCATCAATGAAGCGATACAAATTGAAAGAGATGGAATGAAATTGGAGAAGGTGACCTCCACCATTGATATCATACCAGAGTTGAAAGATGCTTTTAAAAAAAATCCATCGTTGAAAAAAGCTTTTGATGGATTGACTCCAGGAAGACAACGTGGGTATCATATCTTTTTTTCCCAAGCAAAACAATCAGCAACCAGAACTTCCAGAATCGAGAAATATACTCCTGCAATCCTTGCCGGCAAAGGAATGCAGGATTGATCTTGATATGTTATCTAATACTTTATACGATCGTGTATCCAAATTAAATTTATATGAAAAGTATCTTCAAGTCCAGTCTGTATTTTCTTTTTCTTATTTTGTCATTTCCAATGCAAGGGGTATTTGCAAAAGAAAAGCCATATAAGCCCCGTATCATCATCACCGCTGATCCTGAGCTGGATGACAATAATTCCTTGATACGATTTTTGATGTACAGTGCTGAGTTTGATATAGAAGGTCTCATATATGCAAGTAGTCAATTTCACTGGAAAGGTGATGGGAAGGGTACAAAATTTATGGTGCAGGGACGAGAATATACCAGATATGGATTGAATCTTTGTCCCTGTGAGTCATATCGTTGGAAAAAAGATGAACGCTTTATTCATGAAGCAGTTGAAGCCTATGAAAAAGTATACAGCAATTTAAAAATTCACAATCCCTCATATCCAACACCTGCTTATTTAAAATCGAAAGTTAAATATGGGAATATCGAGTTTGAGGGTGATTTTACCAAAGATACAGAGGGGTCAGATTTGATAAAATCTGTGATAATGGACAATGAACCTGGGAAACTGTTTATAACTGCCTGGGGAGGAGCAAGCACTGTTTCACGTGCTTTAAAATCGATTGAGGATCAATATCAGTATACAGCTGCCTGGAATTCGATCAAGCAAAAAATTTCTGATAAAGTTGTGCTCCTTCCTTCAGGGGATCAGGATGGAACCGTTGCTTCTTATATAAAAATTCATTGGCCGGGTATTGAGACCAGGCAATACAGGAAAGGTCCAAACTATGGGTATGGAGCACAATTGGTTGCATCTCCTGTAAATGCGGCATTGCTTACAACCGAGTGGATGAAAGAAAATATTTTATCAAGGGGTCCATTGGGAGCCATTTATCGCGTTTGGGGCGACGGCAAGCACATGGTAGAAGGAGATATTTTTGATTATTTTGGAATGGATGGATATACCAATGAGCAGCTGAAGAAGATGGGATACATTGTATGGATGCCCGTTCAAAAAAAAGGCTCATGG
>JBEGMC010000051.1:0-4948 GCA_041183265.1 Bacteroidota bacterium | reverse complement strand
GGCCCAATACCTGTGCAAAAGCTGCTTGCATGTCTGGCACACCATTTTCTTTTTGTGATCCGATCCAGTAATTATCGGGTGCGAGATGTATCGCACCGTAAAATACCAGAAAGGCAAAGATGATGATGATGCTAGTAAGAATGGATAGAAACCTAACTCCCTTTACGCCATAATATTCATTGATCAAATCTGTCATGATGAATACCACTGGCCAAATCAGTACACCCACAGTAAGGGTAAATCCCAGTCCGCTTTCACCTAATAATGTCATATTTGCCGGATCGAGGTGAAGTGTTTTTTCAAGGGAAAAAAGTTTAACCCCAATCACTTCTGCCATCAATGTATTGGCTACAAAAAATCCACCTAGTATGAGAAAAAGCCTGGTGCCCTTGTCTTTTATGATGTTGTGTATCATGGAATGCTTGTTCTTCTAAGTTAGGTATTTATTATTTGGCATTTTACAATTGTATTACAATTCGGAGTTTCAATTCTTAGTACCTTTGAATAAACAGTCCCTCATGAAAATTTTCGTTGCTGGTTTGCCCTATGATCTGGATGACGCAGAGTTGGAAGAAATATTTGAAAAGTTTGGAAAAGTTGACTCTGCAAAAGTTGCAATGGATAAAATGACTGGTAAAAGCAGGGGATTTGGCTTTGTAGAAATGCCAATCGAAGAAGAAGCCAAAGATGCCATTGAAAACCTCAATGATATTTCGCTGGGTAAAAAGCCACTTGTGGTGAAGGCTGCTGAAGAGCGGCAACCAGGTGCGGGCAGCTCGAACTTCAACAGACGTCCAGGTGGATTTCAGCAGGACCGCGGACCAAGACGATACTAAAGATTTCCCTTTTTCAATTCCTCGACTGCATGGTTTGCTGCTCTCGCAGTCAATGCCATGAATGTCAGTGATGGATTTTGTGTGCTGGTAGAAACCATGCTCGCGCCATCTGTTACAAATACATTTTTGCAATGATGCATGGCATTCCATTTGTCGAGCAAAGATGTTTTTGGATCATGTCCCATTCGCACACCGCCCATTTCATGTATATCCAATCCGGGTGCTTGTTTGCTGTCGCGTTGTTTGATGTCGGTGCAACCTGCCACTTCCAGCATCTCTGATGCAACCTGCAAGAAATCATCCTTCAGTTTGATGTCATTGTCGTCGTAATCGATGGATGTGATCAGGAGCGGCATTCCCCATTTGTCTTTTTGATCTTTGCTAAGTCTCACATGGTTGCTCTCTTTCGGAATGGTTTCTCCCTGCATCATCATGCTCACGCGCCATTCGCCTGCTTCCGAATAACTGTTCTTCAGCTCTTCTCCAATGTTTTCGCTTATACCTCTTCCTCTGCTGGATCCATAAAATACCATATAGCCTCTTAGGAAGTCCATCTCCTGTTTGTGCACATTTCTGAAATTTGGCATCATCGGTTGGGTTGGCCTTCTGCCATAATAATATTTGTCATCCGGACCATCATAGGCTGCACTGACCGTGCCTCTGTAATTATGGAAGGCAATATATTTTCCAAGCAATCCATTGTCATTTCCAAGTCCATTGGAGAATCTGTTGGATGTTGAATTCAATAAAATCAAATTGGTATTGAGACAGGCAGCATTTACAAAAATGATTTTTGCATAATATTCTTCTTCTTTGCCTGTATGTGCATCAATGATTTTAACGCCTTTGGCTTTGCCCAATTTTTCATCATAGATGATGGAGTGCACCACTGCATCTGTCCTCATGCTGAGGTTGCCGGTTTTTGCAGCCCATGGAATGGTAGATGAATTGGAGCTGTAATACCCGCCAAATGGACAACCTCTCTCGCACAGACTTCTGGCCTGACATTGCGATCTCCCTTGCTCTATGTGAATGGGATTGGGTTTTGTAAGATGTGCACATCTGCCTTGTACAACTTTTCGGTCTTTATAATGGCTGTTGATTTTTTGCTGGATCTCAGATTCAACACAGGTCATTTCCCATGCCGGCAAAAATTCTCCATCAGGCAGGGTATCCAGTCCATCGTAATTTCCACTGATACCTGCAAAACGCTCTACATGTGCATACCATGGTGCCAAATCATCATAACGGATAGGCCAGTCAATGGCAAATCCATCCCTGGCAGGTCCCTCAAAATCATATTTACTCCAACGCTGGGTTTGTCTGGCCCATAAAAGGGATTTGCCTCCCACCTGGTAACCGCGAATCCAGTCATATGGCTTCTCCTGTACATATGGGTGATCAGTATCTTTTACAAAAAAATGTTCTGTAGCCTCATTGAAAGCATAGCATCTGGAAACAACGGGATTTTCATCCAATACTTTCCGGGGCATTTTGAGGTGATGTGGAAATTCCCATGGATGCTTGGTAGCGGTGGGATAGTCTTTCAGGTGAACGACATCCTTTCCCCTTTCGATTACCAATGTTTTCAGTCCCTTTTCACACAACTCCTTGGCAGCCCATCCACCACTCATTCCTGAGCCGATGACGATGGCATCAAATGAGTTGGTTTTGATCGATTTGATATTCAAGTTGGGTGCACCTGATTCGTTGTTCATGTTGGAAATTTTGTTTGATGAATGTACAAATAATAATCATTTGTTGGACTTGCGTCCAATTGATAGAATGCCTACATTTGCCACCCCAGGGGAATTAGCTCAGTTGGTAGAGCGCTTGCATGGCATGCAAGAGGTCAGCGGTTCGAACCCGCTATTCTCCACAATAAGTCTTTGGTTAAGCAGTTATTGCAATCTGATGGGAGATCTACATGAATCCCAGTTCTAACTTGGCCTCCTCACTCATCATATCCTTGTTCCAGGCGGGTGTCCAGGTAATTTCAACAAATACATCATTGACGCCTTCAATTTCTCTGATTTTTTGATCCACGTCATGTGGCAAGGTTTGTGCTGCGGGACAACTTGGAGCAGTCAAGGTCATGATGATCTGAACATTGTTGATGGGAACAACATTTACTTCATAGATCAAACCAAGCTCCCATATGTTTACAGGAAGTTCAGGATCAAAAACGGTTTTGATCTTTTCGATTACTTCTTCTTTCAGTTGTTCTTCGGTCTTCATTTATTCTGTTGACAGTTGACGGTTAACAGTTAACTGTCAACGGCCAACCGCTAAATTACTTGATTTATCCCTTCAGCTTGAATGCTGTAGCATCCAACTTCATCTGTTTGATCATCGCGCGCAAGCCATTTGATCTTGTTTGTGCAAGGTGTGAACTCAATCCAACTTCATCAATGAATCCAAGCGGAGCATCAATGATTGCTTGAGGAGTATGCCCACTGAGTACATGGATCATCAAACTGACAAGTCCTTTTACAATCACCGCATCGCTGTCTCCCTCGAAAAACACACGTCCATCTTTTTCAAAAGAATGGATCCATACGCTTGATTGACATCCTTTGATTTTATAATCATCTGTTTTAAAAGATTCATCGAGGGGTGCGAGTTTTTTCCCCATGTCAATGATGTATTCGTACTTCTCTTCCCATGTTTCGAACATGGAAAAATCCTCTATGATTTCTTTTTCAATGGCTGATATGGATGGATAGGATTCCATTTATTTCAACATCCTGATTGACTTGTTCAATGCTTCAATGAGTACATCAATTTCTTCGATGGTATTGTATGCTGCGAAGGATGCCCTTGTGGTACCAACAATTCCCAGGCAGCTCATCAATGGTTGTGCACAGTGATGGCCTGTCCTGACTGCAATGCCTTGGTTGTCGAGTAGAATGGCAAGATCTTGCGGATGAACACCGTCGATCGTGAAAGATACGACACTGACTTTCTCTTCAACATCTCCTCTGATTTGCAGTCCCTCTATCGATCTAAGTTTTGCACTCGCATATGCAAGCAATTCAGTCTCATGTTTGCGTATGGCTGCTTTTCCGATCCTGCCGATGAAATCAATTCCAAATTTCAACGCAATGGCATCAGCAATATTGGGGGTGCCTGCTTCAAACTTGAAAGGAAGTTCGTTGTACGTCGACTTCTCAAATCTTACCTCTTTGATCATCTCCCCACCTCCCTGATAAGGCTCCATCGATTCAAGCAAATGTCTCTTTCCATACAATATTCCCACACCTGTTGGTCCGTACGTTTTATGACCGGAGAAAACAAAAAAATCACAGTCCAATGCCTGCACATCGATGTCAAGATGGACTGCTGATTGGGCTCCATCAAGCATCGCCAGGGCACCCTGTTGGTGAGCAAGTTGAATGATTTCTTCAACCGGATTGATGACGCCCAATGCATTGGATGCATGAACAACCGAAACCATTTTGGTTTTGACAGAAAGCATTTTTTTAAACGCTTCCATGTCCAGTCTTCCGTCTGCATCAATGGGAATAACGCGGATGACAGCCCCCTTCTTTTCAGCAATCATTTGCCAAGGAACAATGTTTGCATGGTGTTCCAAGGTGCTGATGATGATTTCATCTCCAGCCTCCAGAAAGACATTCCCCCAGGCATTGGCAACCAGGTTGATGCTCTCAGTAGTTCCTTTTGTGAAAATAATTTCTTCGTGCTGTTTTGCCCCGATGAATGCCTGCACAGCAACGCGGGAAGCTTCAAAAGCAGCAGTGGCCTCATCTGCTAACGTATGGAGTCCACGGTGAATATTTGCATTGTAGTGGGTATAGTAGTGGGTGATGGCATCGATTACCTGTTGTGGTTTCTGTGCGGTTGCGGCATTGTCGAAATATACAAGTGACTTGCCTTTCACCTTTCTTTGGAGGATGGGAAACTCGGCTCTTATGGCCTGCACATCATATGGTTGGGTAGCAGCCATTGATTAAGCCTCGAAAGATAATCTTTGTGAAATAATTGACTCTACATGGGTTTTGATGGCTTCGTTCTCGATTTGTCCGATGATATCACTGGCAAATGCATGCAGCAACAGTGCCTTTGCATTTTTTTCTGAAATGCCTCTTGCT
>JBEGMC010000050.1:0-11721 GCA_041183265.1 Bacteroidota bacterium | reverse complement strand
GAAATTCTGCACTCATTCAATTTTGCACATACTGGCGCCATCATTGTCACCATCGTATCCATTGCCATCATCGTTGCTTTCAATAAGGTACCGGCACTCAAAAAAATAAAAGCCATTCCAGGTGCATTGGTCGCGGTCGTAGCAGGCATTCTGTTGAACGAGGCATACAAGGCATTCATGCCTGCTTGGGAAATTGCCAATGAACACCTGGTTGTGCTTCCAACAGCAGATTCGTTTTCATCTTTCATCGGACAATTTCAAACACCTGATTTCTCGGCATTTGCCAATCCACAGGTATGGGTCGTAGGCGTAACCATTGCAATTGTTGCAAGCATCGAAACACTGCTCTGTTTGGAAGCGGGAGATAAAATGGATCCGATGAAAAGATATTCCAGTGCCAATGCAGAATTGAGGGCGCAGGGAATTGGGAATATGTTATCCGGACTCATTGGCGGACTTCCCATGACCTCAGTAATTGTACGGACAACTGCCAATATCAATGCAGGTGCAAAAACAAAAATGGCAGCCATCTACCATGGTGGATTCCTGCTGATTGCTGTTGTATTGATACCCGGAATTCTGAACAAAATCCCCATGGCAAGTCTCGCAGCCATCCTCATCATGATTGGATTGAAATTGGCCAGTCCGAAGGTGTTTAAACACATGTGGGGCTCAGGTTTGCAACAATTCATCCCGTTCATCATCACCGTCATAGCAGTTGTATTCACTGATTTATTGAAAGGTGTTGGGGTTGGTTTGATTGTAAGTATATTCTATATCCTGAAAGGGAACATGAAACTTGCATACAACTTCAGAAAAGAGCAACACCAAGAGGGAGAAACCATTCACATTGATCTTGCACAAGAAGTGTCTTTCCTCAACAAAGCCGCTATCAAACAAACACTTAATGATTTACCCAACAACAGCAAAGTGGTGATCGACGCAGGCAATACAGTGTATGTCGATTTTGATGTGCTTGAACTGTTCAGGGATTTTCTGCAGTTCGGAGCCAAAGAAAGAAACATAGATGTGAAACTTGTAAACTTCAAATCATCCTACAACATGAAAGATGCGCAACATGTGCATTCTGAAAAAAATTGAACAACATAAAAATTATTCAAATGAAATCATACGAAAAATTACTGGAGAACAATAGGCAGTGGGCGACCCAATCGATTGAGAAAGACCCTGAATTCTTTACCAGATTGAAAAATACCCAAACACCAGAATACCTTTGGATTGGCTGCAGCGATAGCAGGGTACCCCCAGACTCTATCACAGGAACCGCGCCTGGAGAAATATTCATCCACAGAAATATTGCCAACATGGTGGTGCATACGGATTTTAACATGCTGTCAGTATTACAATACGCTGTAGAAGTTTTAAAAGTGAAGCACGTCATTGTATGTGGACACTACAACTGCGGAGGGGTGAAAGCAGCCATGACACATCAGTCACTCGGCATCATCAACAAATGGTTGCGCAACATCAAAGATGTGTACCGCATTCATTTCGATGAAATCAATTTCCTGCCTACAGAAGGTGAGCGGGTAAACAGATTGATCGAGTTGAACGTTCAAGAACAGGTAATGAATCTTGCCAAAACATCCATCATCCAGAAAGCATGGAAGGAAAGCAATGCTCCGCACCTGCATGGGTGGGTGTATGGATTGGAAGACGGACTGATCAAGCCGATTTTTGAGATGGAAGCCGGGACCCACATCGATCCCATCTATGAATTTGACAACCTGTAATGCTACTTTCTGGCATCGATCTCCTTGCACAGGGATGAAAATATTTCATCGATCGTTCCGAGTCCATTGAGGTGAACCACCTTATTGAACATCTTGTAGTGATCAGCTACGGCAAGTGTTTCATTCCGATATACTGCAATTCTTTTTTTCTGAACCTCAGGATCCGCATCATCTGATCGGCCTGAGGTTTTTGCTCTGCCAATCATGCGCTGAATAAGCTCATCCTCCGGTACATCCAATGCCAATACAACATGTATTTCAGTTGCATGTGATTGCATCAATGCATCCAATGCTTCTGCCTGTGCTTTTGTTCTGGGAAAACCGTCAAATAAAAATCCATTCACACCCTTGTTGGCACTGATGGCAGCATCGACCATACCAATCACCACCGCATCGGGCACCAATTGTCCGGCGTCCATGAATGATTTGGCTTTCAATCCCAATTCTGTCTTTGAGGCAATTTCCGATCGCAACAAATCACCGGTTGACAAATGTTTGAGTCCGTATGTTAAGATCAATTTCTCTGATTGTGTCCCTTTGCCGCTTCCGGGGGGACCGAATAAAATCAAATTGAACATTTCAGTCAGTTTTGGGTTTATTAGTTGATAAGCTCCCTGAAAAAGGAGGGTAAATATAGTTAGTTTTACGCATAAATTTTGGAGATGAAATACATGACATTTGCCATTGCCGGACTGCTGTTGATATGCAGTTGCACAGCACAACAAAAGCCTTCAAAAACCAATCATATGGAAGAGAAAAAAAACAATCCTGTCTTCTCGAGAACAAGCAGCGACAAAGTGGAAATCAGCGAGGAAGAATGGAAAAAGTTATTGTCGCCCGAACAATTCTATATCGCAAGACAGAAAGGAACTGAGCGTCCCTGGACCAGCCATTTTGAAACTTCAACGGAAGTAGGCACCTATTACTGTGTAGCATGCGGATACACCCTTTTCAAGAGCAATACCAAATTTGACAGCGGATGTGGTTGGCCAAGTTTTTTTGAGCCAGTTTCAAAGAAGAGCATTATTTATACAGCTGATAACACACTGGGCATGAGAAGAACAGAAGTACAGTGTGGAAGATGCAAGGCACACTTAGGACACGTATTCAATGATGGCCCCCCTCCTACAGGTTTGAGGTATTGCATCAATGGGGTGAGTTTGGGGTTTGAAAAGAAGGGAGAATAAAACAGTTAACGGTTAACAGTTAACCGTTAACTGTTAACCGTATTTATTTTGCTTGATCCATTTCAACCAACACAGTAATATCTACATCCTTTCCTACTGCCAATCCACCTGCTTCCAAAGCTGGAGCATATTTCAATCCGAATTGCAAACGATCGATGGTAGCTTTTGCCTTGAAACCAGCCTTGACACCACGACCAGTATTGATTTGACCACCGTAGGTTACATCAAATTCAACTGTCTTGGTAACATCGCGGATGGTAAGATCACCAGATAATTTGTATTTGTTGTTTCCCAATGGCTTCATTGACTTGCTCACAAATGACATTTTAGGAAACTTCTCTGCATTGAAGAAATCATCGCTCTTCAAATGTCCGTCTCTGCGGTCGTTGTCGGTATTGACTGAAGCAACATCCACAGAAAAACTAACTTTTGCATCGGAAAGGTCTGCCTTTGATGCAACCAGGTTGCCATCAAACATTTTGAAGCTGCCTTCCACTTCTGATACCACCATGTGTGATACAGCGAATTTTACATTGGAGTGAACTTTGTCAACATTCCATGTTGTTTGTGCACCTGCTGCCATGCATGACACCAGCGCAACGAGACCGAGAATTGATTTTTTCATGATTTCAATAATTGATGTTTAAACACTAAATTAGGAAAGTTCCGGATTTCAGCCAAATTTTCCTTTAAATGAACTGGCAAATCAGGATCAATGCCGCCCATAAAAGAAATTTTCCTTGGAGGGTATTAATCCATAATTTCCGGAAAATTTTTAAACATGTCAGTGCTGAAAAAGTTCTCTTTTGTCCTGGTATTATCACTTATTTCAATGGGTGTTTTTGCCCAGAAATTCAATCTGGACCAGTTCAAAAACTGGAAACCCAGGAATATTGGTCCCGCTGGAATGAGCGGACGCATTACCACGATCGATGCAGTGGTTGCTGACCCCAATCATATTTGGATCGGTGCAGCATCCGGTGGAGTATGGAAAACCAACAATGCAGGTGCGAGCTGGGAGGCTGTTTTTGAAGAACAACCCATCTTGAACATCGGTTCCATTGCCATCCAACAATCGAATCCCTCCACAGTATGGGTGGGAACAGGCGAAGGAAATCCAAGAAACTCTGTGAGTTTGGGTGAAGGCATGTACAAAACCATCGATGGAGGAAAAACCTGGAAGCGTGTGGGACTAGAAAAAACGAGAAACATCCATCGCATCATCATCGATCCAACCAATCCAAATACCGTATACGCAGGTGCCATCGGTAATCCATATGCAGAACATCCAGAGAGAGGTGTTTTCAAAACAACTGATGGCGGCGATACCTGGAATAAAATTCTGTTCACGAATGATACATCAGGTGTGGCAGACATGATCATGGATCCATCCAATCCCAACAAATTGTTTGTTGCGATGTGGCAGCACCGCAGAACGCCCTGGAGTTTGAGCAGCGGAGGACCAGGCAGCGGATTGTACATGACATTTGATGGAGGAAAGAGCTGGAAGAAACTCGGTGCCAAAGAGGGTTTGCCGGAAGGAAACCTCGGCAGAATCGGATTGGCTATTTCAAGAAGCAATCCCAATCGTGTGTACGCATTGGTGGAAGCAACCAAAAATGGTTTGTATAAATCGGATGATGGCGGATTGAGCTGGACATTGATGAACAGCAATCCTGAATTTGTCTCTACACGTCCATTTTATTTTCAGGAAATCGCTTGCGATCCCCAAAACGAAAACAGACTTTGGCTGATTTATCAGATGATTTCAAAAAGTGAAGATGCAGGAAAGAATTTTGAAGTAGTAATTCCATACAACGGCATCCACCCCGATCACCATGCATTTTGGATTCACCCAAACAATCCAAATTTCATCATCGATGGAAACGATGGAGGAATTGGCATCACGCGCGACAAAGGAAAGACATGGATATTTGATGAGAAGTTGCCCGTGGGACAATTTTATCATATCAACGTTGACAACGAAACTCCTTACCATGTGATGGGCGGCATGCAAGACAACGGCACATGGCATGGCCCTGCATATACATGGATGAGCGGTGGCATTAAAAATTATTATTGGGAAAATATTTGGGGCGGAGATGGTTTCGACGCCATGGCGGATCCCGATGATGCATCTTGGATTTATGCTATGAGCCAAGGCGGTTCTGTAGGCAAATACAACATTAAGACCGGTGAAAGCTGGTACATGAAGCCACCTCAAATTGATCAAAAAACCATGCTGCGCTTCAACTGGAATGCTGCAATGGCGCAGGATCCAACCAACAATGCAACGATCTACTACGGCAGTCAGTTTTTACATAAATCAACCAACAAGGGCGCGTCTTGGGAGACCATCTCTCCAGATCTTACCACCAATGACAGCGCTAAAATTGATCAAACCAACAACGGAGGCATTTCTATTGACATCACCGGTGCAGAAAATTATTGCACCATTCTTACCATTGCACCATCTGCAAAAGACAACAATGTTGTTTGGGTAGGAACAGATGACGGCAACGTACAACTTACAAGAGATGGAGGTAAAACCTGGACCAACTTCAGAGGTAAAATTCCCGGCCTGCCCGTTGGAGCATGGATTCCACAAATCCAGGCATCACGTTACAATGCAGGTGAAGCTTTTGTTGTTGCCAACGATTACAGAAGAGGTGATTTCAAACCATATATTTTCAGAACTAACGACTATGGTAAAACATGGACACGTTTGTTGGATGAGAAAAAAGCCATTGGATATGCACTCTGTGTATTGCAAGATCCAACTGAACCCAACTTGATTTTTGCCGGAACAGAACAAGGATTGTGGGTGAGTCTGGACAACGGAGCAAGTTTCCAGCAATGGAAAAATGGTTATCCAAGTGTTTCTACCTACGACCTGACCATCCAGGAGCGTGAAGCTGATCTGGTCATCGCAACATTCGGCAGAGCACTTTGGGTATTGGACGATATTCGTCCACTGCGCAAATTGGCATCTGCAAAAGGCGATTGGAACAAACCATTTGGAAGTTTCCCCAATGGAAATACCATTCAAGCATCCTTCAAAAATGCCCCCGGATATGAGTGGAGCACTTGGGGAATTTGGGATGCACCCAACAGACCATCCGGAGCTGCAATTTCTTATTACATCAAACCGATCAACGATTCAACAAAGAAAAAAGATTCGGTGATGGTGAAAATTTACAACGCCAAAAATGAAATCGTTCGTAATCTGAAATGGGCTGCAGATTCAGGATTCAACAGAAAGTATTGGGGAATGGAAGAAAAAGGTTTCAGAACTCCTGGCGGAGGCGGCAGAGGCAGAAGAGGTGGTGGTGGAGCAGGCGCAGACGAACCTGCAGGTCAGCAGGCATTGCCTGGAACCTACAAGGTTGTTTTGACTTACCAAAAGAACAGCGATTCAACTTACGTTACACTGTTGGATGATCCCCGCCTGGGCAATAAGAATATGATCAAAGAGGCGCAGGCTTCTTTGAGAGCTGATTTGAAAAATAGTGGAGATAAACTGGTGGAAGCAATGGATCTCCTTACAGAGGCAGACAATGCAAGTAAAAAAGTGGAGACCTATATAAAGGACATGACAGGGAAAGAAGTGGATTCGCTGAAAAAATCAACCAAGAAAATTCAGGATGAAGTGAAAAAGCTTCGTGAATCCATCACTGGAAAACCTCAAACCAAACAGGGATACGGACAAGTGCCTACCATAACAGTCATGAATACCTATCAACAAGCAAGTATGTCAATCGCTTCAAAACCCATTGCACCAGGTGCACAGGAAAAACAGCTGGTTGAAAATGCAGCAAGACTGATTGAGGATGCAGTCAAAAGAGTAAATGCCTTCAAGGAGGGCATCTGGAAGGGATACCAGGAACAGGTTTCTGCGACCAAGATGAGTCCATTCGATAAATAAATGAAAAAGGGGATGTAAAACATACATCCCCTTTTTTTATTCAATGGATTCAATCAATTTCTGTTCACCAAAAACTGAAAAGGTTTCAGCCCCTTTGGTTTCATCGCCTTTGCAATGGATAATTGATCTCGAAATATTTTGAACTTGTTCAAATCAAGCAACTCAAAACAAAGAAAAAATTGATTGGAGGATTCTGCAGATTTCAACAGCTGATCTAATGAGGTAACTTCCCGCTCGATCATCTTGGGATCGGGATTGATCTCCTTGCGCATCAACAATAAATCTCTTCTCAAGGCTTGCATAGATCTAAAGTATTAAACCTTTTTTACTTGGACAATTGCAGCTGCTTTTTCTTGTGATATTACAGGAAAAAGAAGCCAACAACATAGTAAAAAACAATAAAACACCCATTATTGTTCTAATCCGCTGTAATTTCATCTCGATAAAAATACTCCTTTCTCCGATCAATGGACAGAGACCTGAAAGTTTTAATAATCCCTTTAGACTGGGGACTCGGACATGCCACCAGGTGTGTTCCGATCATCCACTATATGCGCTCCAAAGGTTGGAAGATCACACTTGCGGGAGAAGGCAAAACAAGCCACTTGCTGAAACAGGAATTCCCTGACCTTGAAATGATGCCGCTCAGGGGGTACAATATCAGCTATCCCAAAAAAGGAATATTCTTCATCCCATCCATACTGATGCAGGTCCCCAAAATATTGGTCTCCATCATCCGTGAACACCGCTGGCTCAGAAAAAAAATGAAATCACAGGCATGGGATATCATTGTAAGCGACAACAGATATGGATTGTTTCACCAGCATGCTAAAACCATCTTCATCACCCATCAGGTGGGACCCATCAGTGGACTGGGAAGCTTTGCTGATAAATGGTTGGGAATGATTTCTATTCATTTCATAGAACGCTTCAATGCCTGTTGGGTGCCTGATACAGCTGATAACGAAAATATTTCAGGTATTCTTTCGCATCCGAAGAGCGTTCCGCGAAACATACAATATATTGGTCCCCTTTCAAGAATGACCGCAAAGCATCTTCCTGAAGAGGATATTGTGTTACTGCTGTTATCCGGACCAGAGCCGCAAAGAAGCATCCTGGAAAAGAAGTTGATTGAACAAGCCAGTACAATGCAAAAGAGATTTATATGTGTCCGCGGTCTGCCTGCTGATCATACCACGCTGCCCGATTCAAACAATATCCAATTCATCCATCATCTTCCATCCATTGAATTGGGAGAGATGATTGAAAAATCGGGCGTTGTAGTGTGCAGAACAGGATATTCCTCTGTGATGGATCTGATCAAGTTGAGAAAAAAAGCGGTCATGATTCCTACACCCGGTCAAACAGAACAGGAGTATTTGGGAAAACGATTAAGCAAATTGGGTTGGTTCACCGTTCAGGCTCAACAAAACCTCGATTTGAGCAATGCCATCCAGCAATGCATTGATTCTCAATACAAAATTCCGGCACTCAATTTTGACGCGTACAGAAAGACCATTGATCAATTTGGCATCCAATATTTCGGTGCATAAGCATCGCTTTTTTCATTATCTTGTCCAACTTCAAAAATCGAAATTAAACCGCTATGAGAAAATTATGCATGGCCATCCTCCTGGGATGCTTCAGTATTTCTCTCTTTGCCCAACCCAGCTTCCCGGTGAACGGGGTTGCAGACCAAAGAGAAACAATGTTTGCATTTAAAAACGCAACAATTGTGCAAGATGCACAACATGTGTTGAACAATGCAACCCTATTGATTCGTCAGGATAGAATTGTAGCTGTTGGAACGAATATTTCGATTCCATCTGATGCAATTGTAATTGATTGCAGTGGAAAATTCATTTACCCCTCTTTCATTGATCTCTATGCAGACTATGGAGTAGCTACTCCACAAGGCCAAGGTTTTGGCGGAAGAAATTCATTTCTGAATGTCCAGCTGACTTCCAATACCAAAGGCGCATTCGGATGGAACCAGGCCATCAAGGCAGACGTCCAAGCCGGTTCCCTGTTTGTGGTTGATGATGCTAAAGCAAAAGCATTGAGAGAAGCCGGGTTTGGGGCAGTGCTTACCCATCAACGCGATGGCATTGCCAGAGGAACCGGAACATTTGTTTCACTCGCAAGCATCAAAGAAAATCACGCCATCATCAAAGAAAAAGCTTCTGCACATTACTCATTCAATAAAGGAACTTCTCAACAGTCTTATCCCTCATCCATGATGGGAAGCATCTCATTGTTGAGACAAACATACTATGATGCAAAATGGTACAAGAACAATGCTGCCAAAGAAGGTGTGAACCTGAGTTTGAATGCATGGAACAACATTCAATCACTCCCGCAAATTTTCGAGGCAAATGATAAATGGAATGTTATGCGTGCAGACAGAATCGGGGATGAATTTGGCGTGCAATACATCATCAAGACCAATGGGAATGAATACCAGCGTGTATCTGAGATTGCATCCACCGGTGCATCTTTGATTGTACCTGTGAATTATCCCATGGCCATGGACGTTGAAGATCCCAATGATGCAAGATTTGTTTCATTGTCAGATATGAAACATTGGGAACTCGCTCCGACCAATCCCGCTTCTCTCGAAAAAGCAGGCATCGCATTCAGCTTGACCACGGCGGATTTGAGATCTCCCAATGCATTCATGGGCAATCTCAGAAAAGCCATTGAGTATGGACTGAGTGAATCAAAAGCATTGGAAGCACTGACATCTGCACCCGCCAAAATGATTGGCGTGGCTGATGTGGTGGGAAGCCTTGAGCAAGGCAAGCTTGCCAACTTTATCATTACAACCGGCAATGTATTCAGTGAAAAATCCAGCATCATCGAAAACTGGGTTCAAGGCAATAGATATGGAGTCAAGACTGACAAATGGATGGATGTTGCAGGATCGTATGCATTGGTTGTGAACGGAGAAAAAGGATCTAAGAACTATGCGCTCCAAGTGAAATCTTCTACTGCTGCCAATGTCATCAGCAACGATACGATTGCATCGAAATTTTCATTTGACGGAAAGTTGGTGAAAATCAGTTTTCCTACTGAGAAAAAATCCAGCAATACCATCAAACTCAGCGGCATGAGCAACGGCAATACATGGAACGGATATGGCGAAGACGGGGAGGGAAATAAATTTACCTGGACTGCCACGTTGAATAATTTGACAGCTGCTGTGATCGATACTGCAAAAAAGAAAGCTGGTCCTAAATTGGGAGCTGTCACCTATCCATTCACCCCTTATGGATGGTCGCAAGCGCCGAAGCAGGAAAATATTTTATTCAAGAATGCAACAGTCTGGACCAATGAAGCCGAGGGCAAAATGGAAAATGCAGATGTATTGATCAAAGACGGAAAAATTGCTGCAGTTGGAAAAGGATTGCAGGATGCCAATGCAAAAGTGGTGGATGCTTCCGGTAAACACATCACAGCAGGCATCATTGATGAGCACTCACATATTGCTGCTGCTTCCATCAATGAAGGCGGACAATCTGTTACCTCTGAAGTACGCATTGCAGACAACCTCAATCCGGATGACATCAACATTTACCGCCAACTCAGTGGTGGTGTAACCTCTTCTCACATTCTCCATGGAAGTGCCAACACAATTGGTGGACAAACTCAATTGATCAAATTGCGTTGGGGTGCCAACGACGATAAATTGAAATTTGAAGGATCCGATCCTTTCATCAAGTTTGCATTGGGTGAAAATGTAAAGAGATCATCTTTCCCCATGGCCAATACAAGATTCCCCGATACCCGCATGGGTGTGGAGCAGGTGCTAACCGATGCATTTACAAGAGCAAAAGATTATCAGAAAGCCATGTGGGCTGCATCCGTTGGTTCCAAGCCCAATCCAAAATCCAAAACCCCAATGGTGGGCGCAGATCCAACCCTGGTGGTTAGAAGAGACCTTGAACTGGATGCATTGGTTGAAATTCTCAACAACAAAAGATTCATCACTTGCCACTCCTATGTACAAAGTGAAATCAACGCTGCCATGAAAGTGGGAGAAACACTTGGATTCAAGTTCAACACCTTCACACATATATTGGAAGGATACAAAGTCGCTGACAAAATGAAGGCACACGGAGCTGCTGCTTCAACCTTCTCTGACTGGTGGAATTATAAAATGGAAGTGGTGGATGCCATCCCTTACAACGCTACCATCATGAGCAAAGTGGGACTCAATGTTGCCATCAACTCAGATGATGCAGAGATGGCACGCAGACTGAACCAGGAAGCAGCGAAGAGCATCAAATTCGGAGGCATGTCTGAAGAAGATGCGTTGAAAATGGTCACCTTGAATCCAGCAAAAATGCTGCATGTCGACAGTCGTGTAGGAAGCATCAAAGTCGGCAAAGACGCTGACCTTGTGGTTTGGAGTGATCATCCGCTGAGCATTTATGCAAAATCGGAAAAGACCATTGTGGATGGTATTGTTTATTTCGACAGAGAGAAAGATGCACAACTGAGAAAAGAACTGACTGCAGAAAGAAACCGCCTGATCCAAAAAATGATGGGAGAAAAAAGAGCCGGCAATCCAATGGCTCCAGCCACTCCCAGTTATGTCACCTTGCTGAACTGCGGCGACCACGACCACTCACATGGATTGTTAACAATTGAAAAAGACTAATCCGAATAAAATACTAGATATGAAAAAGTATATATTGATATTCATTGCTTTCGCAACCGCTGCAGCAGGATTTGCACAAGAAAATGTGTATCCCGCAAAGAAGCAAGAAAAAGCAATTTTCATTGCCAATGGAACAGTGCATGTTGGAAACGGAACTGTTTTAAACAATACTTCTGTTGAAATCAACGAAGG
>JBEGMC010000049.1:0-14634 GCA_041183265.1 Bacteroidota bacterium | reverse complement strand
GGATTTTTGTGCACTCCCATGAAATATTTCCATATGTCCAGGTAGAGTACTACCGCCAGAAAGCAGCAGCAGCAAGTAATCACAAAAAAATTCATGATCCTGGCGTAGGTAATTTTTGCATCTTCATTAGAAGAGGTTTTAAAGAAAAAAGGCTCAGCACCCATTCTGAATGTCTGTATAAAAATCACAATCAGTATAGCCAATTTATTGTTGGCGCTGTAAATGCCATTGGCTGCCTTTGCGGCTTCTGCCGTTCCAACAAATCTTTGAACGATCATCAACCTGTCGATCGTTTCATTGATCATTCCGCCGAAGCCTACAATGATCAGTGGACTGGAGTACAATAAAATGTTTTTGATCAAATCTGGATTGATATCAATTTGATATGATTTGAATTCCTTGAATAAAAGCAACAGCGTGATTCCACTTGCTATCAGTTGCGCAACGAATACATAGCCAATTCCTATTGAGGGACTGTATAAGGCTGACCAGAAATTATTTTCTCCGTTTTCAAATGCGGGCTTGCATATATGGAGAAAAAAGATAACCAGTGATACATTGATCAAAATATTGGAAATCTTGATCAATGCAAATTTTTTCGGCCTTCCTTCGTGTCTGAGTTTGGAGAAAGGCAAAACGGCAAAAGTATCCAATGCTACAATGCCAATAACAAGCAGGATGTATTCTTCATGTCCCTCTAACTGAAGATATTTTGCTATGGAAGGAGCGGGGAGGATCAGCATTGCTGAAAAAAGAACGGTTGTGATCAACAGACTCGAAAACGCATTGTTGAATACTTTTTTTTCATCTTCCAATTGGATGAAACGGAAGTATGATGTTTCCATCCCATAGGTAAAGATGATGTTGAGAAATGCTGCAATCGCAAACAGTAGAGAAATGTCGCCAAAGGCTGCAGGGGCATAGATGCTGGTCAGCAGCGGTGTGAGCAGATAATTGATAAACCTTCCAATGATATTGCTGAGGCCATACCAGGCAGTTTGACTTGCTAGTTGTTTGATGCCAGACAAAGGGGTGAACTTTTGTCAAATGTAAGACCATTGAGTGAATCAACATGGACTTGAACATATCATTATGTGTCACTGCAATTTGATAACTTCATTGTTAAAATCCTTTCATGCGGGTAGTCCTACAGCGTGTTGCTCACGCAAAGGTGGAAGTTGATCAGTCGGTGGCAGGCTCCATCGAAACAGGTCTGCTGGTATTAGTTGGAATAGAAGATGCCGACCAGATGGAAGATGTGGAATGGCTGACCGGTAAAATCATCAATCTTCGCATTTTCAATGATGCTTCGGGTGTGATGAATCTATCCGTAAAAGACATCGGCGGTTCCATATTGGTGATCAGTCAGTTTACCCTGCATGCTTCTACCAAAAAAGGGAATCGCCCATCTTATATGCGCGCCTCCAAGCCAGGTCATGCTGTACCATTGTATGAAGCCTTTAAAAAAAGACTTGGTGATGAACTTGGCAAAAAAGTGGAAGCAGGCATATTTGGTGCAGACATGAAAGTGAGCTTGTTGAATGACGGTCCAGTTACCATTACCATGGATACAAAAAACAAAGAATAATGACAATTCAGGAAGCACAACAGCAGGTAGATGAATGGATAAAGACAGTGGGTGTCAGGTATTTCAGTGAATTGACCAATATGGCAATCCTGACAGAAGAAGTTGGTGAACTTGCCCGCATCATGGCCAGAAAATATGGTGATCAGTCTTTCAAAAAAGATGAGTCAGCAGAACACTTAGCCGATGAAATGGCGGATGTTCTGTGGGTATTGATATGTCTGGCCAACCAAACCGGCATTGATCTTGAAGATGCACTGAACAAAAATTTTCAAAAGAAAAATACACGCGATGCCGATCGGCATCTCCAAAACGAAAAACTAAAAGGCTAATGCTTACCTTTGCGGCCTATGGTAATCAATGATCAGAACAAATTTCAGGCAATCATATCTCATGCCAAAGAGTATGGTTTTGTTTTCCAATCAAGCGAAATTTACGATGGTTTAAGCGCGGTCTATGATTATGGACCCTGGGGAAGTGAACTGAAAAAAAACATACGCGAAGCATGGTGGAATGCCATGACTCGTATGCATGACAATATTGTTGGTATCGATGCTGCCATTTTCATGCATCCTACCACCTGGAAAGCATCCGGACACGTTGACAATTTCAGCGATCCGATGATCGACAACAAGGATTCTAAGAAAAGATACAGGGTTGACCATTTGTTGGAAGCAACAGCGGATGAATGGGTGAAAGCCGGAAAAGAAAAAGATGCAGCGCAATTGTTGTCTGGTATGGAGGCCTTGCTTGCATCGAATGACTTCGCGGGACTCAAAGATCTCATTGAGAAGAACAATATCAAATGCAGTGTCAGTGGCACAAACAATTGGACGGATGTAAGACAATTCAATCTCATGTTCTCCACCCAATTGGGATCAGTATCCGATGAAGCGAGTGAGATTTACCTGCGTCCTGAGACAGCACAAGGTATTTTTGTAAATTTCCTCAACGTGCAGAAGACAGCACGCATGAAGATTCCATTTGGAATTGCACAGGTTGGTAAGGCGTTCAGGAATGAAATTGTAGCCAGGCAATTTATCTTTCGGATGAGGGAATTTGAACAAATGGAAATGCAATTCTTTGTTCGTCCCGGTACCCAACAAGAATGGTATGCATATTGGAAAGAAGAGAGAATGAAATGGCATGCATCTTTTGGTATTCCTGCCTCCAGCTATCGTTTTCATGACCATGTAAAACTTGCCCACTATGCAGACGCAGCTGTTGACATTGAATATGCATTCCCCATTGGCTGGAAAGAAGTAGAGGGAATTCACAGCAGGACTGATTTTGATTTGAAAAGCCATCAGCAGTTCAGCGGAAAAAAATTGCAATATTTCGATACCGAAATCAATCAGCATTATATACCCTACGTAATTGAAACATCCATCGGACTGGATCGCATGTTTCTATTGACCCTTTGTCATGCCTACCAGGAGGAAAAATGGAAGAAGGAAGATGGTACGGAAGACAGCAGGGTGGTGTTGAAAATACCTGCAAAGTTTGCTCCTATAAAATTGGCAGTATTGCCTTTGTTGAAAAAAGAAGGACTCCCTGAAATTGCAAAAGAAATCATGGCTGCCTGCAGAGATGAGTTCTACTGTTTCTATGAAGAGAAAGACACCATTGGCAAACGATACAGACGAATGGATGCCTTGGGTACTCCATTTTGTGTAACCATCGATCACCAATCAAAAGAGGATCAAACAGTAACCATCCGTTACAGAGATACCATGCAACAGGAACGAATACCCATTGCGGGTTTGGCGCAATTCATCAAACAAAAGATGATCTAAATAAAAAAGCCCGACCATCGCCGGGCTTTTTATTTATTGCTTGATGATTTTCTTGGATGTTTGATATTTTCTGTCTGCACTCGTGATGGTAAGTACATATGTGCCTGGGGGCAGGTTCCCGAGATTCAACAAACCATTTTCATATCCTGTCTCTTTTCTCATGACTGTTGCACCGGATAAGTTGGAAACCTGAATCAGTATTTTCTTCACTCCAAAAACATTTCCAACCTTGTAATTGACAGTATTGTTGGTGATCGTGGGATATACATTGTTGATGAAAGATGCATTGTTTCTGATAGGGTTGAATACTGCAGTCGTGACACCGCCATTGTTGAGTGAGGATGCAGGTATGGGACTTCCAAGCGATGCTGTGAACATGCCGTTTCCATGTGTGCCAATCACCATGGTATTGTCAGACCATCTGCTTGCAATTGAATTCACAACGGCCGTATTCAGCATCTCTGATGGTGTTCCGGATGTTCCTATTTCTCTGCTCCATACAGTTCCTGATCCGTTGATCTTGTTTGTGCTGAACAATCCAATGGATGTTCCTACATAGTATTCGACACCGGTTGTTTTTACAATGATTTCACAGGCCCTTACCGATGGAATATCGAGATTTCCTTCGATCATTTCCCAAGTTGGTGAGGGAGCAGTTGCATTGCCAGTCCAGAAAATACTGTGGGCACCATAATTGGAGACAACGGCAATGGCTGTATCCTGGTTTCTTGGATTGACAGCAATGTCTCTGACAAGTGGACAAACACCATTCACGCAGGCCGACATGCCGTTGGGTGATATGTCGATGGGAGCTGTGCTTTCTGGTCCCTGTGGATCTTTGAGTCTGTATATTTTACCTGCACTTGTTCCAATGAAGAGATGGCTGTTCGTTGAATAGGGTCCCCTGGTTGTTTCAAGTGCATAAATATCACCTGATACAGAGGGAGCAACTCCCGACATCAGGGTCCAGTTATCCGCTGCTACCGTGGTTGAACTGTTTGTTCTGAATATTGAATCATCTGTAGCGTAGTATAAATAATCCGTATTGTCCGGATCCAGGTGGAAATAGGTGACAAACAGTCCCTCGCCCGTATTGGCAGGTTTTATTTTCGTGTAAATGCTGTTTGAGTTGTTGAAATCAAACAACCTCATTCTGTAAAATTGTCCGAGTTGTGCAGCGCAAAAAAGGTATTGTTGATTGGATGCATTCTTTTTGGTCAATCCAACCTGACATCCATCGCCTCCGAGAAGAATGTAATGATCGTTGCTGTCAGGAAGTGCTGCACCGAGAATATTGGTTCTGTCTCTCAACGTTGTTGAATTGTCTTGTGCACCTCCAACAAATGTTTTGCTTCCATTGGTTGGGTCAATGCCCACATGGTAGTATTGAAGTGTTTGATATTGACTTGCACTCAGCGACCAGACGGGTTTAGTCAGTGTGATATCTTCTACCAATGCAATTCCTCCGTCAGAGGCTATCAACACCCTGTTGGGATTGGTGGGATCAAATGAAAAACTGTGGTTATCTGCGTGGCTTGCTCCGTCATCATCTGTGTATGTATCATCAGATGAAATGCCGCCAACGAATGTTACGTTTTCCTTCGTTTGAAAGCCGTCGGTGGATCGAAAAAGATTCACACCTCCAGCGAGCACCAGGTTGGGATTGGTTGGGTGAACAGCAAGCAGCATGTTGTAGGCGCCTTGCAGTTCCATGTATTTGTTGGAGGATGAGCCATTGTTGCTTCTTTTGGCAACCAGGTTGGAGTCGAGGTTTCCGCTCCATTTATAGGGCTTGCTGCTCATATCAACTTTGAAGAGGTCTGCTTCTGATTTGGATGCAGTAGCTGATTCACCATTTTCAACCATGGTGTACATGATGTTTTGGTTGCTGGGAGACAAAGCCAATACAATTCTTCCCCATCCTGCTGCATAATCTCCCGAGGAGTTTGTACTGTTGTTGTAGGCTCTCCATCCGGCAACAGAATCAGCCGCATCTTTTTCACCACCTGCGATTCTTACAAAGCTGGCAGAGTCACCCGTGGCTGACTCCCAAATTCCAACCAGGTGTCGAACGTTGTTTCTCCCGGTAATGGCAGCGAATATTTTTGATCCATCAGCCTTCACCGCTAAATCACCCACTCCTGCACTGCTGGTAGATGCACATGCGCCAGTAGCAAGCAAATTCACATTGCAAGACAGCACGGTTTCCCATGTGGATCCGCCATCTTTGGAACGCATGATTTTTCTGTGGATGGCGGCATACACATCACTGTTTTTTGGATGCACAATGATTTTGTGGATGATATCAAAGAATCCAAAATTTTGGATGACGTTGTCAGCTGTAATGGTCAATGTGGTCCATGTTTTACCATTATCGGTCGACTTCAAAATTCCATTTCCATATACAAATGCATTTGGGTATGCTGCAGAAACACCTATTGCTTCACCAGTTCCTGCATACCAGGTATCAGGTTTGCTGGGATCTTGCGCCAGGGTTGAAACACTCCTCACTTCATTGACTGGATGAACAAATTTCCAGTTTTTACCTCCATCCTCACTTCTAAAAATACCTCCTGAAATTCCACCTGCCAATACAACTTTGTTGGTTGTACCGTTGTATCTTCTGTCATGCACTACGGTCCTGGTTCTTCCTCCATTTTGAGTGGGACCCACCGCATCATAATTATTGGCAACCACATTTTGAAAAATGCCACTTGAATTGACAGGCTGAGATTTCAACCACTCCAATTCTCTTGCATGAATTCCTTCAGGGATGGTCCCAGTTTTCAGGTCTCTTGAAATAAGCCATTCATGCCTTGCTCTCAAAAAAGAATTTTCTGTTTCCAATTCTTCGTCTTCATCATTCAAAATGACCATTCTTTTTTGAGGCCATTGCAAATTATTTTCAGAGGTCAACCAGTAGGCCATTCCGCCTCCGATCAGCACAATCAGTCCTATTCCTATCAAAAGATTTTTACGCATATACATTTTTGGGTATGCAGCAAGTTAACCAAAAATTCCACCCAAAATGTCAAATAAATGCCATAAAAAAACAGGTCTCATGACTGCCACAATTCTTTGGTGTATCTTTGCATCCCTGTTGAGGTATGAACCTGGAGTTTCTTATTGAAAGCTATACACAATCCCCCCGCATTTTGGAGATTGCGGACAAGATTCTATTGCCTCACCCGAAACGTCTTTCCTGCTCAAGGCTGACTGGATCTTTTTCCTCTGTTGTTTTTTCTTCCCTCTACCGCAATCCATCACTGAAGGATTTCAATCACCTGATCGTATTGGAAGATGCTGAAGAGGCTGCTTATTTTCACAACGATATCGAACAACTCATCAATCCGATTGATCTTTTTTATTTTCCATCTTCTTTCAAAACGAACAAAACCATCAGTGAAGAGAGCAGCAGTCACGTAATGTTGCGCACCGAAACCCTCGCCCGTTGGGCTGGCGTTGGGAACAAAAAAATTCTGGTAACCTATCCTGAGGCATTGGTAGAGAAGGTAGTAGGGCCTGGTGAATTGAATGCACATACCATCTCCATCAAAGTCAACGATAAGTTGATGACAGATCTGTTGATGGAAAAATTGGTTGCGTATGGATTTGAGCGAACAGACTTTGTGTATGAACCAGGACAGTTTGCCATGCGTGGGGGTATATTCGATATATATTCTTTCGGCAATGAAAAACCCTATCGGATTGAATTATTTGGCGATGAAGTGGACTCAATTAGAATTTTTGATCCTGCTTCACAATTAAGCGAGAGAAAACTTTTGCAGGTAAACCTGATTCCGAAATTTGATCAACATTCGGTTGATACCACAAAGCATCCTCTCCTGTCATTCATCCCCGCCAACACCATTATCTATACATCCAACTGGCAATTGATGCTGGATAGGTATGCTGATTTTTATGAGCACATCGATGCCAGTGTTGCGACCGATTTTACATCTTCGGCTGATTTTGAAAAAGCATTGTCTGCATTTACCTGTGTAGAATGCGGACTGAACAAGACCATTCCGGATCCGTTGACAGCATTTGCTTTTGATACTGCTGATCAACCGGCTTTCAACAGACAATTTGATTTATTGATCAAGGATTTGCAAGCGCATCAATCAGCGAAACATCCGATATATATTTTTGCAGAAAATCCCAAGCAGCTAGAGAGACTTTATTCTATTTTTTCTGATCTAAAGGCTGAGATTTCCTTCATTCCCATTCCGGCCTCGCTGCACGGTGGATTTGTTGACAAGGAGGGAGGAGTGGTTGTATATACAGATCATCAAATTTTTCAACGTTATCATAAGTACAAGATCAAGCAGGCATACAACAAGAGCAAGGCCATCACCATAAGGGCCTTGAAAGAGTTGCAGCCAGGTGATTTCGTGGTACACATCGATCATGGGGTGGGGGTTTTCAGCGGACTCCAAAAAGTAACCAACAATGGACAGGTTCAAGAAGCAGTAAGAATCATTTACCGCGACAACGACATATTATACGTCAACATCAACTCACTTCATAAAATTTCCAAGTACACAGGAAAAGAGGGCCATGTTCCGCGTGTCAACAAGTTGGGAAGTGACGCATGGGTAAAACTCAAGGAAAAAACCAAGGGAAAAGTAAAGGAGATTGCTTTTGATCTCATCAAATTATACGCAGAGCGAAAGGCACAAGAAGGATTCGCACACAGTCCCGATAACTATCTGCAAACCGAATTGGAAGCTTCCTTCATGTATGAGGATACACCAGATCAAAGCAAAGCCATAGCAGATGTTAAAATGGATATGGAGCGCACTTCGCCAATGGATCGACTGGTATGTGGTGATGTGGGATTTGGCAAGACTGAAGTGGCCATCAGAGCAGCGTTCAAAACATGCATTGATGGGAGACAGGCTGCTGTATTGGTTCCAACAACCATTCTGGCTTATCAGCATTATAAAACATTCAGTGAGCGGTTGAAAGATTTTCCGGTCAATATTGATTTTATTAACAGGTTTAAATCCACCAAAGAAAAAAAAGAAACCTTGCTAAAGCTCAAAGAGGGCAAGATCGATATCATTGTTGGAACACACTCCCTGATTGCCAAAGATGTTGTATTCAAAGACCTTGGTTTGTTGGTGATTGATGAAGAGCAAAAATTTGGTGTTGCACACAAAGAAAAAATTAAAACACTCAAAACAAATGTTGATTGTCTCACATTGACAGCTACACCTATTCCACGCACCCTCCAATTCAGTTTGATGGGAGCAAGAGATTTAAGCATCATCAATACCCCTCCTCCCAACAGGCAACCCATTCAAACCGAAGTCTTGGTTTTTAACGAAGATCTCATCCGTGATGCGATCTATTTTGAAATCGAGCGCGGTGGGCAGGTATTTTTCATTCACAACCGTGTAAATGGCTTACCTGAAATGGCTGCAATCATCAAACGTTTGTGTCCGGATATTGAAGTTGGATTTGCACATGGTCAGTTAGAGGGACATGAATTGGAAGAGCGCATTTTTGATTTTATACATAAGAAGTACGATGTTTTGGTTTGTACAAATATTGTTGAAAGTGGGGTGGACATTCCAAATGTGAACACCATCATCGTCAACAATGCCCATCAATTTGGTTTAAGTGATTTGCACCAATTGAGAGGAAGGGTCGGTAGAAGCAACCGAAAGGCATTTTGTTATTTACTGGCACCTCCCATCAGCACCTTGCCTGCCGATTCCAGAAAAAGATTGCAAACACTCGAACAGCATGCAGAATTGGGGAGCGGTTTCCAAATTGCCATGCGCGATTTGGACATCAGAGGTGCAGGAAACATGTTGGGTGGTGAGCAGAGTGGCTTCATGTTAGAGATAGGCTTTGAGATGTATCAAAAAATCCTGGATGAGGCCATCAGAGAGCTTAAACGTACTTCATTCAAGGAGGTGTTCAAAGAGGAAATCAGCAAACAGGATGATTTTGTTCATGATTGTACCATCGATACAGATTTGGAAATTCATATCCCCGATCAGTATGTTGATCAGATAACCGAGCGATTGGTATTGTATACCCGCTTGGATCATTGCAAGGATGAGGAAGATCTTCAAAAATTTCATGCAGAATTGGAGGATCGTTTCGGTCCCGTTCCTGATTGTGTGGAGGACTTGTTCACAACGGTTCGTTGCAGAAAGTTGGCAGTAGAACTTGGATTTGAAAGAATGACACTCAAGAACAAAACACTCAGGTGTTATTTTGTAAACAATCCGGATTCACCCTATTTTCATTCTGAGACGTTTCAGTCCATTTTATTGCATATTCAGACCAAAACCAACAAGAGTCATTTAAAACAAGTAGGAAAAAACTTCATGCTGATCACAGAGCATGTTGACAGCATGAAGTTTTTACAGGAGTTTTTGGAAGCCATGTCCAAAACAGTTCATGAAAACAAATCTGGAACTTAAAGGGGCCTGATCCAGATATTTCTAAAGCTCACAGGATCACCATGGTCTTGAAGACTGATGGGTTCTTTGGCTCCATGTGATTTGTAATTGGCAATTCCAATGTATTCTGTTCCGCCCCAAATGGCAGCATTGTTCTGAATAAGTACTCCGTTGTGCAGGACGGTGATTCTTGCTTGTGACTGCAGAACACCATTTTCTGAAAATCTGGGTGCTGTAAAAATAACGTCATAGGATTGCCATTCACCGGGTCCACGGCTTGCATTCACCAAGGGAACCAGTTGCTTGTAAATACTGCCTGCCTGTCCATTGGAGTATGTTTTGTTGTTGTAGCTGTCCAGTATTTGGAGCTCATATCTGCCCATTAAAAATATGCCACTGTTTCCTCTTCCTTGGCCTTCCCCTTTCACTTCTGCAGGCGTTCTCCATTCAATATGCAGTTGGCAATCTCCAAAGCTCTGTTTGGTGGTAATGAGTCCAGCGCCTCGTTTAACTGTCATGGCGCCATCAGCCAAAGTCCATTCAACATCCTTTCCTTTGGTTCCTACCCAATTGGAAAAATCTTTTCCGTCGAACAAAACAATTGCATCCGATGGTGGCTCAGCATTTGTTTTACCGGGAGAAATCACTGCTGTTGCAGGATCGTAAATTTCAGATAACTTAGGATCACCCCCCATTCTTACTTGAGCCAGCAGCACCTGAGAGGCAATGGTTCCGAAAATGAGTATCCATATCTTTTTCATAACGACAATTTTTGATGATTGAATGTACACAATAATCTCACAAAATCATTGCGAACTGTTTTTTAAAGCGTTATACTGATTATATTTGATCAAAGAAATTTGTTGATGGTTTCGAAAGTAACAGAAGGTGTTAAAATTTCAGTGGAGCAATTCTATCAACCCGAATATTCCAATCCGGTAATGAGTGAATTCATGTTCGCATACCGCATAACGATTGAGAACAATAATTCTTTTCCTGTTCAGTTGCTCAAAAGGCATTGGTGGATAGCTGACAGCAACGCTGACAAAAGAGAAGTAGAGGGAGATGGCGTAATAGGAGTGCAACCCATCATTGCTCCCGGTGAAACATATCAATACATCTCTGGTTCCAATTTGAAGTCTGAAATGGGAATCATGTCAGGTACATATACCATGGAAAACTTGGTTTCTAAGAAAAAATTTGAAGTCAACATTCCTGCTTTTCAAATGGAAGCACCTTTTAAAAGAAACTGATCAGATCTGATTTTCAGAAAATAATCTCGTTCAAATTAAATATTTAAAGCATGTCAGTATTGGGCTACAAGGTTACATTCAACAACAAGCAGAAGGAATTTTTCAATGCCCTTAAACAGGAAGTGGATGCATATTTCGAAAGGAATGCACTCAAAAAAACCGGCAATTGGAAGTTGTATGCAAAAACCGCCATTTTGATTCCATCTGCCATCGGTATGTATCTCTTGCTGATGTTCGTGCCGATGCATTGGACTTTGTCATCCTTGCTGTGGATTGCATTCGGACTGAACATGGCTGCCATTGGCTTCAATATTATGCACGATGCATGTCATGGAAGTTTTTCCACCAGGGGATGGGTGAATGAACTTTTCGGGCTCACCAATAATTTCCTAGGTGGCAATGCATTTCTGTGGAAATTGAAACACAACATCATACACCATACCTATACAAATGTAGACGGGGTGGATGATGATATCAATAACATGCCTTTTATGAGGCAGTGTTCCACGCAACCATGGAAACCGATGCATCAATTTCAGAGTATCTATATGTTCTTTTTGTATGGGTTTACTTCGCTCTTCATGTTCTTCATGGATTATATAAAATATTTCTCAAAGAAGATTTATACTACGCCTTTGAAAAAAATGGATGCAAAAGAGCATATCATTTTTTGGGGTGGGAAAATATTCTTTATCCTCTTCTACATTGTGATTCCTATAGTGTTGATAGGATGGAAAGCATGGTTGATTGGGTTCTTGATCAGTCAGTTCACACTTGGACTAACCCTCGCCATTGTATTTCAACTCGCGCACGTAGTTGAGCACGCTGAATTTGAATCTGCAGGCGTAGATCCGGTAAAGATTGAAAATGAGTGGGCCATCCATCAGGTGAAAACAACTGCGAATTTTGCCTTCTCCAATAAATTGATCACATGGTTTGTTGGTGGTTTGAACTATCAAATTGAGCATCATCTGTTTCCGCGCATCAGTCACATACACTATCCGGCCATCAGCAAAATTGTACGTGAAACCTGCGAGCAGTTTGATTTGAATTATATCTATTTCCCTACAACCCGTGCAGCTGTTGCTTCGCATGTGCGGTTCATGAATCAAATGGGACAAAGACCTGCTGCTATTTAGGTCTGTATTTAGATCCGGCTAAAATTTGTTTTGCATCTGTTTCAAGCAGTTGCTGAATGGATGTTTCCGGTTTTTTTTCCATGTATGCAGCAACAATTTTTTTTCCAACGAAGAGTGAGATAAAGCTCGGTGAGCCAATGCCCAATTCTGAGGTCATGGGACCGTCTGTTACAAATGATCGGATTCTCAACACGTCTTTTTCATAAAGCAAGTTGTGCTCGGTGATGAAATTCCAAATGTAACCCTCGTTTTCTCTCGCTCCCTTCAATTGCTGTGTGGTATATCCCAATTTGATTTCCTCCGCTTCAAATGGCATCAGAAGATCCAATACATACATTCTTTTACCATGGTCAATCAGGATATCCAACAATGTTTTTTCTCCTGGTGAGGGAGGAAAAATATCGTCTATGATGTTTTTGATAGAATTGGATGCGATATAATCAGTGGTAAATTTTCTTGAAATGTATGCAGGGTAGAGTTGCTGACCGAGATCCGTTTTATACAACGAAAACTCACTTCCCAAGTGAAGTTGGATACCGCTGCACAATGCCTCATTGGTAATGATTTCTCCTGAGCCGCCGGTTTCACCATATGCAAAAGCATCAATTGGTCCAATGAATGTGATGAATTGTTTGGGTATACCATATGCAGGAAAATAATATTTGACATACTTGAGTGCTTTGATGATGTTCAGATGAGCTTCGTCAATGCCTTTGTCTATGTTTTTGGATGAATCATAGATGCTTTTATAGTCCTTGTAAAATCTTTTGATTGCTTCATTTTTCTGCATACTGTCCAGCGTTGCCAATCCAAGGATTCGATCACGAAAATCAATATAAAACGAAGGATATTTTTTTTGTAGCACACCCAGCGAGCTTTCCAGCTTGAATGTATCGATCTGGAAAAAATCTCTCTCAAACCTCTGTTTAGCAACATCAACATTGATGCCATCCACTTTTGCTTCTTGCTTGTTCATACACCCTGCTAATATGAGGCAGCTGCAACAGAAACAGACGAAAAGGTATTTGTACATGACAAAAATTTTTCAAAAGTAGGTAAATATGGGCCTTTTTCGGGGATTGCTTGTTTTTCTGTTTTATTCAAGGTATTTCCTCAACTTTGCACCATGAAAGTGCTGCTTTCCCAACAGAATTATCATATTGGCAATTTCAATTTGAATGCTTCCAAAATGATCGATGTGATCAATGAGGCAAAATTGAATAAAGTTGATTTGGTTGTTTTCTCCGAATTGTCGGTTTGCGGATACCCTCCGCGTGATTTTCTGGAATTCGATGATTTTATCAAATTGGTTGATGAAACAATAGCACAGATTGCAACCCATACCAATGGCATTGGAGTATTGTTGGGTGCACCAACCAAAAATGGATTTGCAAAGGGGAAACCACTGTTCAATTCTGCTTTGCTGATTGCTGATGGAAAGGTTCAGGGGACAGTTCATAAAACACTGCTTCCCAATTATGATGTATTTGACGAATACAGGTATTTTGAACCTTCTTTCAATTGGAATATCATAACATTCAAAGGCAAGCGCCTTGCCGTAACCATTTGTGAGGATATATGGAACATAGGCGACAATCCACTTTACCGTGTTTGCCCCATGGACGAGCTGATGAAAATGAATCCAGATTTGATGATCAATATCTCTGCATCTCCATTTGATTATGATCACGATATCGACAGGGTTGAAGTCATTCGGCAAAATGTATTGAAGTACAAAATGCCCATGATCTATTGCAATGCAGTGGGAGCACAAACAGAAATAGTTTTTGACGGAGGAAGCATCGTTGTCAATCAGAATGGAACCATACGACATGCATTGAAATATTTTGAAGAGGACCATTGTCTGGTCGAAACAGACGAATTGTTTAACCTTGAAAGCAGCGAGCCATTGCAGGAACCCGTTGCCATGGACAAAGACATGCGGGTCGCAAAAGCCAATCACCCCGACCAGGTTATTGAGTACTTGACCAATCAACACAATATGGATCAGGTCAAGCATGCTTTGATATTGGGCATCAGGGATTATTTTCAAAAAATGGGATTTTCAAAAGCCATTCTTGGCAGCAGTGGCGGGATAGATTCTGCGCTGGTGTTGACACTGGCAGTAGAGGCTTTGGGTAAGGAAAATGTGACAGCTATTTTGATGCCATCTGAATTTTCAACATCTCATTCAGTAGAAGATGCCAAATTGCTCAGTGAACACCTCGGAAATCCATATCATATCATTCCAATTGGAACGGTATATGATCAATTCATGCAAACGCTTGAACCACTGTTCTCTGGTACCCCATTTGGGATTGCAGAAGAAAATATCCAAAGCAGAACAAGGGGAAATCTTTTGATGGCCATTGCAAATAAATTTGGATATGTTTTATTGAACACATCCAACAAGAGTGAATTGGCAACCGGGTATGGAAC
>JBEGMC010000048.1:0-6919 GCA_041183265.1 Bacteroidota bacterium | reverse complement strand
GTAAGATCATCAACAGCAGAAATGAAAATCTTTCTAATTCAGTATACAGCGAAGTGCTGAGGAACCTGGAACTCAGCAAAGCTTCTTTGTTGCAGGAAACCCCTACCATCCAGGTGGTTGACAATCCTGATCATCCGTTGAAGGACAATAAAATCAAATGGTACAAAGGGGGATTCTACGGCATGCTGGTTTTCCTCTTCGGTAGCATGGGGGTATTGCTCTTCCTCTTTGATCCAAAGAAAAATCAAAGCCTGTAGGTCAGCATCAGATTCAGGCTGATATTGTATTTGTCGTTGCCAATGTTCTCCACACCCACATCTCTGTTACGTATCCAATCCCACTGATAATTCAAATCACGCTGCATGCCATAGGTGGCTTGTAAAGAAAAGTTTTTCAGGTGCCAGGTGCCATATAGCAGGGTTCCGACAGAAGTCCAATATTGTGCAAAGTGGTTTTCTCTGTAATAATCCTGGTAATGATAGAAATCAAGGTTATGGGTGGTTCTATAGAACCGTATGCCAATTTTATTCAATTTATTCAGATACTGTAGGTATACATGTTGACCGTTGCCACCAGGACCCAGTTGCGAACCAAGCACCACTCCTTTGTGGGTGAACCCTTGTCGAACATAATCATGGATATACCAGCTCTTGGGTGATTGACTTTTTACCAATTCACGGGTGGGTAAGCTCAAGTTGGTGATTTCTGCCCCGAATTGAATAAAATGACCTGGAAACCTATTCAATTCATACGCTTTTTTCAATCCTGCGGTATAACCTCTCGAATAAGCATTGTTTTGAAGTACGTTCCAAGCATGCAGCGACTGATCAGCCCTTCCATATTCAAAATAAATTTCTGCATTTGCTTTGGGCATGATATAGCGCATGAACCATGAACCCATGGAAGCCTTCTTTCCCTGCTTTTCCAGTTGTGAAACATTTTGTCCAATAAATCCGCTTAACGGCAGTGCATCATAGGGTGATTTCACTTCGTTCTTATAGGCCATGGATAATTTGGTGAACCCAACTGTAAAGTTGGTGAGCCATTTGGGCTGATATGTGTAGACGAGTCCTGTTACATATCGATCTTCATCGATTTTCGGTTTGTACAAACGTGCTCCCGACAGTTCATTCACGCGGTTGGTATCCGGGGGATAAAATCCGCTTTTGTACAACAATCCAAATATCGTCTCAAATTGAAACTTACCTATGGATGTGTTGATGGGTTTTAGGGGATTGATGCTTGCATGCAAAAATCCAGGTGCATTGCTTCCCAGGACAAGCGGATTGAAATGTGCGGGTCCCCACCATTTGCTTTCATTCGACAGTGAAAATGCCATTCCTTTGAATTTCAACCTCAAATAACTGGGACCTAGCAATGTTCTCTTGATCGGTGTTGTAGAAAACCTGGTTGGAAGATCAATGTTGTTGAGATAATGATAATACCAAATCCATTCCCTGCTGTAGGTCGGATATTGATCAAAAGGAAGGTTTTCGATGGTCTGGTAAATAGGTTGCAAACTTCCCTCCAATAAATCCTTGTACGCAATATGTACCCCACCACTGATCAACTGTTGGAGTCCCACATTGGGCATGAGAAAAGTTGAAGTATGATTGGTTGGTATTACAGAATTGGTATGTACATGATAAGTAAATGGATTGAATGACAGCTTAAAATCTTTGTAGGTGAATTTCAGGCGTTTTGATTTTGTCAGTGAGTCCAATAAATCTGCATGAATTGCAATCGGATTGATCGCATAGGATTCAGTCGAGTCGGGATTGATATCACGCAGTTGATTGGGACCAAAATAATTGTACACCACTTGCCCCTTGAGCTCTGATAAACCCATGCCAATTAAACACACCCATATCGTCCAGTGCCTCAATGCCAATGGTAGAGAATTTTAAGTGCAGGATGCACGTGAAAAATGTTTTGATTGCTGAACATGAATTGACGGCTCTTGATCAAGTTGAGATTCCCCATCAAGGTGAATGATCCAAGATGTTGCATGTGTTTGAATCCGATGCTCCAGTCCGTCCACTTAACCGCATTGAACTGTGGATCGTGTTGGTAACGCTCGATGGTGATGGATTGCTTGCTGGACTGGGCTGTTCTGGAAAAACTGAGGGTAGCAGTATTGTCACCCGGCGCCACTCCTCCACCAATAATTTGTCCCTGGTGGGTATACCCTTCTCTGACGCCTCCATGCACATACCAGTTGCCGGCGCCTCTGCCGATTTCACTGTTGGTAGGAGCCATTTGTGTAACCTCGGCAGCGAGGGTGAAAAATTCGTTCTTCCCTGAGGTGATTATTTTCCGGATGCCAATATTGTATGCAGCTGCATGATCAGGATTGGAAACCAGGTCACGTATATTGTATTTGTGGTCATTCCATCCGAATTCACCATAGACTTCCAATTGATATTCTTTGAACATGTAACGGGCGAAAATATTGATCAGCTGATCCCTGTTTCGTGCATCCTCATCGAGTCCGTTGTTTCCACCCGCCTTGTTCTTGAAAATGGGTGTGAGCACTGGCAGGAATTGTTGGACAAAATCACCCTGACTTGCTCTGTCAAATGTATAGTATTGCAACATGCGGTTGATGCCAATGGAAAATCCAGGCATGAACACTGGCTGGTAAGCAAAATTGAATCCGCTGAAAAATCTTTTGTGATCTTCATTTCCAGGCAATACTGATTCAACAGGACTTTGATTGAAATTTTCCATCGGGAATCCACGGGTGCTTTTCAATTGTCCACCCACGATATTGAACTCAATTGTTCCTATCGGCAATTCAACAGGTTTGTAAGAATGCAGGGACAAATGCGGGAATCCCGGTGCATTGTTGCTCATCATGAGTGAATTGAACACTGCCGGTCCCCACCACAACTGCTGAGTGCCGGCAGAAATCGCCATCATTTTGCCTGCTTTAAGCCTAAGCATGGATTGGCCTCCCAATACATGAATGCTTTGGGCATTATAATTTTTACTGTTGGAAATCCACAGCACTTCAGAATTCAATCGCAGATCCAATATTTTTGAGCTCAATTCAATTCCTGTAGTGAGCTGTTGCTGCATCCCTTTTACAGATACAAATGCCCCATTGTTTCTGAATCCGTATGATTGAGGGTGATATTGTGTTTCAAGTGAAAGCGGCAATGCATTGATTGTAAAATATTTCTGCTTGAGGATATTTTTCAGGCTTGGGATGACATAAAAATACCTCCCAGTTTGCAAGGAGGTATCTTGTATAGAGGCCATCAGAGGCCTGACAGCAAAGGATGATTTATCTGCTATATCATTTTTCAGTACCCTGTCGCGATAGATGGACTCATCTTCGGAACCGACGATGATATTGTTTTGTGCCTGGGATGTATGTATTAAAAAACTGGTAGTTAATAGAATGAATGTTATTTGAGGAAATCGACTCAGCATGTAGGTTTATCAAAGATACCATTGAAATCATTTCCAAAACTGATACAATCCCTGTTCCAATTCATATTTGGGCCAAACAAATTGCGTCCGCTGAGGCTGTTTTTTTGCCCACTCCCACATGACGGTCAGTCCTTCTGACAGATCGGTGGACTCTTTGAAACCCAGTAATTTTTCAGATTTTTCATGGGTTGAATATGCCAGGTGAACTTCGTGACGTCCCTCTGTGAATTTGATTTGCAGATCACCTACAATAGACTTCAAAATATTAGCAGCATCTAATATGGAATACTCTTTACTGCTGCCAAGATTGATGATTTGTTTGGATGCAGCGCCTGTGCTCGCCGCATGCCAAAGAGGCTGGAGACAATCATCGATATAACTGAAAGCACGTTTTTGAGATCCATCTCCGCAGATGGTGATTGGTTTGTCGTTCAGCTTTTGGTACATCCAAATACCCAGTACGTTCCGGTAGCGGTCCCAAATATTCTGATTGACGCCATAAACATTGTGCGGACGAATGATGCACCAATCCAGTCCATGTTGTTCCCCCGCTACTTGGATATCCATCTCGCAGGCATATTTGGCGATGCCGTATGGATCAATCGGACTGGGTTGATGATTTTCATCAAAAGGAGGATTGCCATTGCCGTAAACAGCCATGCTGGAGGTAAATACCAGTCGCTTCACTTTGTGTGCGATACAGGCATTGATCACATTGGCCGTAGCCACTACATTGTTGGTATAATTGAATTTGCGGATAAAGGGACTCAGGCCCTCTGCCGCGTAGGCAGCAAAATGGTATACGTATTCTACTTCGTGGAGGGAAAAGATCCTGTTCAGGTCATCCGAGGCAAGATCAGCTTTGTAGAAGATTACTTTGTTGTCGATATGGTCTTCGTAGCCTCCGCTCAGGTTATCGATACCGATGACCTGGTATTGGGGTTTGTTCGATAAAATCCACTTGGCCATTCTGGACCCAATCAATCCCGCAACGCCGGTGATTAAAACTGCTTTCATCAGGTATAGCTTTTAAAGAATCCGTCGGAAATACCCCTGCAAACAGCAGCAAGTTTTTTCCATCTCATCCGGGCTGCAAAATAAGCCATAACAGCCAAACTGTAAGAGAAATATGTGATGATGGTGGAAGGCCATTGAAACCATTTGGTCCAGGTTCTCAGCATCCACAAATGATTCCTGAAACTCAGGTAATAAACAAAGGGATTGGTATAGCCTTCTGGTCCCTTTTTCTTGGACGTATTGGCCATTCCTGCAATATGATAAATGACAGCATCTGGATGAAATACCAACTGATAGCCTGTCGCTCGAATCCGAAATGACAGATCCACATCTTCAAAATAAATAAAGTAGTTTTTATTGAGGAGTCCCACTTCTTTAAGGACCGATGTCCGGACCAAAAAGGCACAACCCGTTATCCAATCGACCTCATGTATTTTATGCTGCCAGCTCCCCTCCTTGCGCATGTAATTCCTGGAATAGGTCCACCCAAAAAAGGAAGCAAATTTCGACCCCCCGTTCCAAACTTTGGTGCGGTCATTGTTGAAAAATATTTTCGGTTGGATGGCTCCTGCCTCAGGGTGCGCGTCAATATAGTTTATGAGGTGTTGTACAAAATTGGGTTCAACAAACACATCATTGTTCAGCATCATTGCATATTCGTACCCATGCTGAATCGCATATTCGAATCCCTTGTTATTCCCCTCTGCAAATCCCAGGTTGGAATCCTGTTGCAGCAAAATGATTTCAGGAAAAATTTCTTTCAATCTCTTGCCAGACTCATCAGACGATCCATTGTCAACCACGATCACATCAAATCCCTCACCTTGTGTTTTCCGCAAAGAGAGCAGACAGTCATTGGTATATTCAAAGCTGTTCCAATTGAGCAAGATGATGGCTGTTCTATGCTGCATGCAGGTGGAGTTTTCTGATGAAGACAGTATAGATCAGCAGGCATGTTCCCTCAATAAGCAACGGATAGAGTCCAATTGAGATGGCATGATCGAAACGCGTCAAGCTATATGATAGCATCAGCGTTGCAAACAACACCATCAAAGAGACATAGAACATCTCCTTGTATTTATTTGCCAGCAGCAGATCAATCACATTGTTGGCATTGAGGGCCAAAAAAAGAGGTGCCAAAGCAAAAAGTTTAACGAATTCAATCGAGTATTCATTCTGCTCTTTTGTCAATGTACGTACAATTACATGAGCGCATAGATAGATAAGCATCCCAGCGATCATGAATACAAGGGCATACGATTGTTGGATTTTTCTTCTGAACGATCGCCATTGATTTTTATCCTGGTGGAATAGCTCAGCAGCCCGGGGATAAATGGAAAGAGAAAAGGAGGAAACAATTTGTCGTGTGGCGCTCAGCAGTTTGTCGATGATACCATACGCACCCAGTAGCAAGGGATTTGAGAGTCCCGCTACAAAAAACAAAAAAATAGATTGCTGCATCAGTGCACTGTTCCCGTTGAAGGTTACAAAGAAATTATTTTTGAGATCTGATTTAAGTGACTGATAGACTGGAGCAAATAATTTTATCTTGCTTTTTTGGATAATAAAGATGGTCACAATAAAATAAAAAAGCAAGAGGGGTATTCCCACAAAGAGATTTAAATAAACGGAAATGCTGTTTTCCAAGGCAACCGAAAAAATAAGCAAGATACTAATGAGTCGCGTGCAAAGATTTCCCCAGCTTATCCAGTGAATTTTTTCAATGCCGATCAGGAAATAGAGGGGGTTGATGAGTTCAGAAAAAATGAGTGGGGTGATTGACAACCACAATAAAAGACTCTTTTCTTGAGTTGTCATTGTTATCATTGTTGTCATTACAACTATGATCAAAAAAACAACAATTCGGAGCCAGAAAACTTTTGAGAAGATTTTAGATAATTCAAGAGAGTTACTCTTGGCAATAGCAACATCTTTGATAGCGGTTTGATTGGTGCCGTAGTTGACAAAATTACCCAGCAAAAAAGCCACGCTCGTGGTCAGAGCAATTTCACCAAATATTTCGAGTCCATATTTTCTTGTGATAAGAGGTATTGCCAATAATTGTAGCAACATCCCCGCAAATTGGAATATCCCGATATTGAGAAAATTTTTGAAAATGTTGGGGAGTCCAAATATAGACAATCTCTTATTTTGGAAATTCAAGAAATAAAATGATATATGTCAATTGGAATGTTAAAAATTCACTTCCATTGAATCTTGTCCAATATGCACATTTTTAGCCATGCCAGAAACAGTAACCACTACCCCATTGATAATGAAATTGTAGTTTTCCATTTTCACCTTGGTAGTTATTTTTTGAGATTCAATTGCTTTGGCTTTTTCTTTAATAACATTACCCGATTGCTCTTTTGGTCTTCTACCCCTCTTTGATGGGAAGCTCATCCCCTCGCGTTTCATCCTTGTTCTGTGGTTGTTTACGGTTGCTACTGATACCTTGAAATAT
>JBEGMC010000047.1:0-47209 GCA_041183265.1 Bacteroidota bacterium | reverse complement strand
GGGCGGAGATGATATCAGTTCCATAGATTTCTTGCAGGATTTTAAAACGTCTTTCCTGGCAGAAGAAATCTATGTGTACACCCCCAAAGGTGATGTGAAAATGTTGCCCGTCAATTCAAGTGCACTGGATTTTGCATTTACCATCCACAGTGCGATAGGATCAAAATGCATCGGTGCTAAAGTAAACCACAAGCTCGTTCCGCTGAGTCATAAACTCAGAAGCGGAGACCAAATAGAAATCATCACATCCAACAAACAAAAACCAAATGAGGATTGGCTTGGTTTTGTCGTTACCGCCAAAGCCAGAAATGCCATCAAAGATGTGTTGAGAGATGAGAAAAGAAAAATTGCAGAGGACGGCAAGTATGCAGCAGAAAAAAAACTGCAGAACATGGGTGCGAAAGTCTCCTCCTACAACATTGATCTTTTGGTGGATTTCTATAAAGTACAATCTCCATTGGATTTGTTTTATCGCATCGCCATCAAACAAATCGATCTGAAGGAATTGAAGGAGTTTGATGTAAAAGGGGATAAACTGGAATTGCGGAAAACCAAGAAGGAAGATTTGGTCGAAGAGATGGTGGTCAAGCAGGATGTCAAAAAGGATACTGAGCTGGTTATTTTTGGTGAACGCAGCGACCGGATTGCATACACATTGGCCAACTGTTGCAAGCCCATACCCGGTGATGACGTGTTTGGATTTGTTTCAAGCGGAAAGGGATTGATCATTCACCGAACCAATTGTCCCAATGCCACACAATTGCTTTCCAGTTATGGACATCGCGTGGTAAAAACCAAGTGGGCAAAGAACAAGGAAATTTCATTCCTGACAGGGCTCAACATCATCGGATTGGATGATGTAGGGGTTATCCATAAAATCACCAACCTGATTTCAGGTGAGTTAAAGATCAACATCAGTGCCATCACAGTAGAAGCCAAAGAGGGAATTTTTGAAGGGAACATCCGACTCTACGTACATGACAAAGAGGAATTGGATGAGCTGATTGCAGAACTGAAACTCCTGCCTGGTATCCAGGATGTAAGGAGGTATGATCTGGAATCCTGATGAGGATATTTATATTTCTGCCTTACGATCCATTGACATAAATTCGCGACTTAACATTCAATTCAAGTTTTGTTATGGTAGATGTACTGCTCGGACTCCAATGGGGTGATGAAGGAAAAGGGAAGATCGTTGATTTTTTTGCTCCTCAATATGATATCATCGCCAGGTTTCAAGGCGGACCCAACGCTGGGCATACATTGTATGTGAACGGAGAAAAAATAGTACTGCATCAGATTCCATCCGGAATATTTCATGACAATACCATCAATTTGATTGGCAATGGTGTGGTGCTGGATGCCGTTACCCTGAAAAAGGAATACGACAAAGTTGCTGCATTCGGAGTAGATGGAAGAAAGAATTTATTCGTTTCAGAAAGAACCCATTTGATTTTGCCCACGCACAGGGCATTGGACAAAGCATCAGAGTTGTCAAAAGGAAATGAAAAAATTGGTTCAACCCTGAAAGGCATCGGTCCGGCTTACATGGACAAAACGGGTAGAAACGGATTGAGGGTGGGGGATTTGCTCGATAAAAATTTTACCACACAATACATCAAGCTGCGTCTCAAACACCAGCGATTGTTGGATTCTTTTGGATTCAATGAAGACATCAGTGCATGGGAAGAGGAATTTTTTGAAGCCATTGAATTCATGCGCACATTGAAAATTGTGAACGGAGAATATTTCATCAACGAAAAAATCGCATCCGGGAAAAAAGTACTCGCTGAAGGTGCACAGGGAAGCATGCTTGATGTTGATTTTGGAACGTTCCCCTTTGTAACTTCCTCCAACACCATTTCAGCTGGGGTCTGTACAGGTTTGGGTGTTGCACCTCAAAAAATCAAAGATGTGATTGGGGTATCAAAAGCATATTGTACAAGGGTTGGAAGCGGACCCTTCCCAACAGAGTTGCATGATGAAACCGGTGAGCGTTTACGGAAAATCGGAAATGAGTTTGGAGCAACCACAGGCAGGCCTCGCAGATGTGGATGGATTGATTTGGTTGCATTGAATTTTGCCTGCATGGTGAACGGTGTAACAAAAATTGTGATGACCAAATCGGATGTGCTGGATGCTTTTGAGGAATTGTCTGTTTGTACCAGTTATGGAATCGACGGAAAAGAGGAAAAAGCAGTCCCTTATCAACTGAGCAAGGTTCATATCGACCCAGTATACAAGAAATTCAACGGTTGGATCACAGATATTTCAAAATTGAAGAAATATGCTGACTTGCCAGAGGCCATGAAAACCTACATCGCATTTATCAATCAATACCTGGGTGTGCCTGTGTCGCATATATCAAATGGTCCGGAAAGAGACCAATTGATCACTGTTTAATCATTGGTAATTTTTGGGAAAAATATTTTTAAAATATTTGGTGATATAAAAAAGTCTCAGAAATTTTACACTGAAATTTCCTGTTGATTATGGCAAAGTCCGAAAAAGAAAAAAAAGTTAGCAAAAAATCCACTGCTGAAACTTCTTCTTCAAAAGCTGCGAAGCCTGCAGCAAAATCAAAAAAGCAAGAAGACGATGATGATTTTGATGAGGAGGATGAACAGCCTTTGAAAAAATCTGCAAGATCGCGCGACGATGATGAAGATGATGCAGAGGATGTGGATGATAATTGGGAACAAGTGGACGAGGATGAAAATTGGGATCCTGATTTTGATGAATTTGATATTCCAAAATCAAAAACCAAAAAATCGAGTGGTAAAAAGTCGGCCGACGACGATGATCTGGGAATAGACGATGAGTTCAAAGATTTGGGATTCGATGATTTCAGTGGAAGCGGAGGCGGTTTTGATGAGGATGATGATTTCTAATCACCTCTTTGCTTTCTTTTTCTTTTCTGTTTTTGGAGACGACTCCGCCCTTGGAGATGCTGTTGGTAAAGGGAATCCGCTCAATGCTTTAGTTCCTTCTTCCAATTGGTATTGAACTGATTTCTTCAAAATGGCATCATGGTTGATCTCAAATGCCATTTTTTTCTCTTTTGGAAGTTTGAGTATATAGGGTTCAACTGAAACTTTCTCGTTGAAAAGTGGATTCCATTTTTCAAATTGCTTCCATTCGATTTCAAGTTGTGCCGCAACTACTTCTCCGATATATCTTCCATGGATAGTCAAACTATCAAGACCATTGAGTTCTTCTTTTGAAATAACTGCAGCTGTTTCATTGGACTGTTTGCCAGTTGTTTCACTTCCTTTTCCCTCAAAAATATAATGGGTGGCAATAAACTTTTTTACATGGTTCCTTGACTCGGCAGGCAGGTCCTGTTGAATATCCCAGAAATTCTTGTTGTCATTTCGTTTGATGATATTGTCCAATCTTGAGGGTCCTCCGTTGTATGCGGCAACCACCAACAGCCAATCTCCCAATTGTTCATAGAGAATGGATAAAAACCTTGCAGCTGCATGTGTGCTTTTGCTCAGGTCGGTCCTGTCATCCCTGCTTTTGGTTACAGTCAATCCCAAATCTCTTGCCGTTCCCGGCATCAGCTGCCAGGGTCCGACTGCTCCTGCAGAGGAGAGGGCGGTTGTTTTCAGGTCAGATTCAATGACAGCCAAGTATTTAAGCGAGGGAGGAAGGTGATAACGTTTCAGGATGTTTTCAATAGATACAAAATAAGGCGCACCCCATGTTTTCATTTTGGTCAGTCGCTCTTGGTGAATGGCCAGATAATCTTTTACAAACCCAATTGCTCTTGGATTCAATTCATCCCAGGCTATTTCTTTTTTGATGATGGTATCTGCATGGATGTATACTGCTGCAAAGGAGCTGGACTGCAGACATAGCATCATGATGATGATATAGATTTTTTTATCAAACATGTTGTGATGCATTCATGGTCTGTTGGGAGAATTGCAGCAGGGTGGATTCCTGCATCTTATCTGAAAGCACCTGTACGCCGAATGGCATGCCATTGGAATGTTTGAACAAAGGCAAGCTGATGGCAGCAATGCCTGCTAAATTTGCATATACCGTGTAAAGATCACCCAGAAACATTTCTACCGCATCATTGCTTTTCTCTCCGAATTTAAATGCAGTGGAGGGAGTGGTAGGCATGAGCAGCAAATCATACGTATTGAATATTTCTTTTGTTTGATCAGAGATCAATTTTCTCACTTGTTGGGCTTTTGCAAAATATGCATCATAGTAGCCGGTGCTCAAAACAAAGGTGCCGAGCATGATGCGTCTTTTGACTTCTTTCCCAAAGGCGGTAGACCTTGTTTTCTTATACAGATCCTGAAGATTGTTGACCTTGGCATCGGTTCGGTAACCGAATTTCACTCCATCATAGCGGGATAAATTGGAAGAAGCTTCTGCAGTGGTCAGGATATAGTAGGCCGGTACGATTACATCCAGGTAATCGAAACGAACTGGCTCCACAGTGTGTCCTTGCTTGCGGAGTGCCTCCATGCATTGCTCGATGTTTGATTTGATTTCCTTGTCAAGAGATGGATGCTCCAAGCAAGCTGGAAAATAGGCAATCTTGAAAGTCCTCTTTTCTTTCAGCAATGAAAAATAATTCGGTACTGGAGATGTGCTGCATGTGCTGTCGTAATCATCCGGACCTGCAATGGTTTCCAACACAGCTGCTGCGTCTTCAATATTTTGTGCAAAAATGCCGATCTGGTCGAATGAGGAAGCATATGCCAAGAGACCATAACGGGAAATTCTTCCGTAGCTGGGTTTGAGTCCCACGATACCACAAAAGTCAGCCGGTTGCCTGACAGATCCGCCAGTATCGGAACCAAGACTCACCATGCACATATTGGCCTGTACTGCTACTGCAGAGCCTCCCGATGAACCACCGGGTACACGGGATTCATCTATGGCGTTCAGTACCCTTCCATGTGAAGAGTGTTCATTGGAGGAGCCCATTGCAAATTCGTCACAATTCAAATTACCAATGATGATTGCATCTTCATCCAATAGTTGTTGAACGGCAGTGGCATTGTATATAGCAGTATAGTGTTCAAGTATTTTGGAAGCAGCACCTACATGGTGATCCTTGTAGCACAATACATCTTTGATGCCGATGACTACGCCATACAATTTTCCCCAAGTCTCCGGCTTGCTTGATTTTTTGTCAAGTGCTTTTGCTCTTTCCAGGGCTTCATCGGCATACACCTCAATGAAGGCATTGAGATGTTTCCTGGATTCAATTTCTTTTAGATAGGACGATACAATGTCGGTGCAATTGAGTTCACCGCATGACAATTTGTTTCGGAGATCCGATATAGATATGTGCGTATACAAACTTGTTGCAGGAAATATTAATTCGCTTGCTGGTTTTCCTTTTCTTTCATGCCTTCTTCGATTTCCTTCTTCACGTTTGATTTGGCATCGTTGAACTCTCTGATACCTTTTCCAAGTCCGCGCATGAATTCTGGTATTTTACGGCCACCGAATAGGATCAGTACTGCCAATATGATAAAAATCCATTCAGAACCTCCGGGCATTGCGAGCAAAAAATCGCTATGGAACATCATAATCTTGTGTTTTTGATCAATAACAAATGTAATGTTTTTTTATGCTAATCGCTTGTGGTAAGGGCATAAAAAATCCCGCCGATTGGCGGGATTAACAGAATATTTTGGGGTATCTTATTTGACTCTTTTTTCCTTGATCCTTGCACTCTTTCCGCTTCTGCTTCTCAGGAAGTACAACTTCGCTCTGCGAACCTTACCGGTTTTGTTCAGAACGATAGATTCAATGTTGGGGGATGATACTGGAAAAGTTCTTTCAACACCCACACCGTCAGAGATCTTTCTTACGGTAAAGGTGGCAGTACTTCCTTGGCCCTGGCGTTTGATTACATCGCCCTTAAAGCTCTGGATCCTTTCTTTATTACCCTCAATGATCTTGTAGTTAACAGTGATATTGTCACCTGCCTTGAAGGAAGGATGGTTTGCTTTGGGTGTCAACTGCTCATGTACAAACGCGATAGCTTGATTCATAACCAAAAATTTTGGACGGCAAAGTTAAGGAAATAGGGTTTTATGGCAAAATCAGATTATCTGGCTACGTTGACCGCTCTTTTCTCGCGGATCACCGTTACCCTGATCTGTCCCGGATACGTCATTTCTGTCTGTATCTTTTGAGCCATTTCGAAGCTGAGTTTTTCGCTTTCTCCATCAGTAACCTTGTCTGCCTCCACGATCACACGCAATTCCCTTCCCGCTTGGATGGCATAGGCTTTCTCCACGCCATTGTAGGTCATGGCCAGGTTCTCCAGGTCCTTGATGCGCTGGATGTACTGCTGCATGATCTCGCGGCGGGCACCTGGACGGGCACCGCTGATGGCGTCACAGGCCTGGATGATGGGTGAAATGACATATTGCATTTCAGTCTCATCGTGGTGTGCTGCGATGGCATTCACAACAGCAGGGTTCTCTCCATATTTTTCTGCCAGTTTTCCTCCCAGCAAAGCATGGCTGAGTTCGGTTTCTTCGTCAGGCACTTTACCAATATCATGCAGGAGTCCGGCTCTTTTGGCAAGTTTCGGATTCATGCCCAATTCAGCTGCCATGATTCCACAGAGATTGGCTACCTCACGGCTGTGCATGAGCAGGTTCTGTCCGTAGGATGACCTGAATCTCATTTTCCCAACAATGCGAACGAGTTCTTTGTGAAGGCCGTGTATACCCAACTCAATGATGGTTCTTTCTCCAATTTCCACTACCTGCTCTTCCAGCTGCTTCCTGGTTTTTTCAACCACCTCTTCAATACGGGCAGGATGTATTCTTCCGTCACTCACCAATCGCTGCAAAGAGAGTCGAGCGATCTCTCTTCTGAGCGGATCGAAAGAGGATAAGATGATGGCTTCCGGAGTATCGTCAACGACCAAATCCACGCCTGTAGCAGCTTCAATGGCACGAATGTTTCTGCCTTCTCTTCCAATGATTTGTCCCTTGATCTCATCGCTTTCCAATTGGAATACGGTGACGGTATTTTCAATTGTTTGTTCAGCAGCAGTTCTCTGAATACTCTGAATCACAATTTTTCTTGCTTCCTTGTTGGCTTTTTGACGGGCGTCTTCAATGATCTCCTGCTGCAGGGAGAGGGCACGTGTTTGTGCCTCCTGTTTGAGGCTTTCAATCAATTGTGCTTTGGCATCCTCTGCACTCAAGCCTGCAATTTTTTCCAGTTTGCGGATATGCTCCTCCTGGTGCTTTTCCAGTTCGGTCCTTTTTTGGTTGATCACCTCAATCTGACGGTTCAAATGATCTTTGATGGATTCGTTTTCCTTGATCTGCTTGTCAAGTTGTTCAGTCTTCTGATTGATGGATTGCTCCTTTTGCTTGGCCCTGTTTTCCGCATCATTGATTTTGCGGTTTTTCTCTAAAATTTCTTTGTCATGCTCCGCTTTGAGCTGAACAAATTTTTCCTTGGCCTCCAGTAATCTTTCCTTCTTTAAATTTTCTGATTTCAGGTTGGCGTCTTCCAGTATCTGCGCCGCTTTAACCTCTGCCTCTTCGATCTTTGCTTTTGAATTTTTACCAAAAATTCTACCCAAAAGGAGTCCTGCAATAATGGACACGATTCCCGTGATGATGGGTATAATGAGTTGCGATTCCATGAATAATTGTTTTTTGCTGTTTCATAATCAATCCCTTCGAAAAATATTTCATATGGGCAATAGCTACGAAGTTAGCGAAAAAAGCCCTAAAATCCGCGTTAAAATGGCCCTATTTGAGCTGGAGGGCTTTGTCAAGCAGCTGCTCAAGTGATTGAAAATCAATATTTACGGATTCGCCTTGGGGTGAAGGTCTGTTTTGGTGCTGCTCTGAAACAAATGAGAGCAGGACCATCGCCAGATAGTCCTGCATGTCTTTTCCTGCATATTGCGATTTGTAATCTGCTATCTGATCGTTCAATTTTTTGGCCATCCTGCGCACAGTTTCCTCCTCGGCAGCTTCGATTTTAATGCGGTAGGTCCGGTCGCCTATGACAATATTTATGGGGATCAAATTTTGCATTTTATCAATATTTGCTTAGGTTTATACACAATTTATTCACTATCCTTCCAAAGCCGGCCATTTTATAACCGAACGATTGTTTATTACATGTTTGCCAAAACCAAGACGCCCACTTTTATCGACAACCTCACCGTTGAAGTAGACGATATTGTTCCTTCACCGTTGCATGTGGTGTTGCTGAGTGAAGATGGTAAAATCTGTTGTAAAGAGCAAAAGATAATTTCCACAGCAAGCAGCTCGTTTTGCATAGAGGGACTCAGTGAACTTCCTTATGGTGTGTATACATTGCAATGCATACAGGGTGATGAAATTGTGGAATGCAAGGCAGTGAAGCGTATTTAATGCTGATCTCCCAGTTGGGCAATGCACTTGTCTATCTCTTTGACGTATTCGTTGATTTTTTTCTCCAACGCATTTCTAGATTCTTTAGATGCTTCAGACTCTCCTGCTTTTAGCATATTCAATTGAAGCGTTAACTGATCGTTCGTTTCTTTAACTGCATCCAATTCTCCGTTTGACGCATGCAGGCTTTTTTTCAGTCGCTCATTTTCTTTCATCAACGCGTTGTATCTCTCGATCAGCGATGAAAGTTTTTGTTGAATGTTGTTGATATGTTCCTGGGCAGTCGCCATTATTTTCTGATCTCTATCTGAAACTCTTTTTCCAGTTGACCGGTGATTTTTTTCATCATCTTTTCAATTTCCTCGTCCTTCATCGTTTTTGTTTCATCCATGAATGTGAAATTCATCGCCATGGATTGTTTGTCTTTTCCGAGCTTTTCACTTTTAAAGATGTCAAACAACCTGAATCCCTTCAACTGATGGATGGATAATGAAGATAATGCATTTTCTATTGCACCATATGAGAGTGCAGTATTCGCTAGGAAAGACAAATCGCGCTGTACTGCAGGGAATTTTGAAATTTCTTTGTACCTGAGCAATTGCTTTTTGGACAATTCAACCCAATTGTTCCAATGGATGTCGGCGTACCAAACCGGGACTTTTATATCAAACTTTCGCAAGATTTGGTCAGTAGGTTTACCCACAAAAACAACAACGTGATCACCGGATTTTCCTTCCAGTACAACATCAAATTTTTCGTGTTTGCTCAGTTGATATTGCAAATCTTTTATTCCAGATTGCTGTTGCAGTGCATGTAAAACTCCTTTCAGAAAATACAAATCAGCTTCCACTTCTTTGTTGTTCCAGGATGTTGGCTGAACAACACCTGTGCTGAAGAGTGCCAGGTGATCTTCTTCGACATATGATTGATTCAAACAAGAATAGGTCTTGCCGAATTCAAATAATTTCAGGTGCTCATTTCTGTGGTTGAGGTTTTTGGAAACCGTTTCCAAGCCTGTTTCCAACATGGTCAAACGCAACATGTCAAGTTCTGAACTCAAGTTGTTCAACATCTTCACAGCCATGGATGATTCATGCTCGCCGTAATATTTGCTGTTGGTGATTGAATTGTTTAACATCTCATTGAATCCCATGCCGTTCAACAATGAAGATATTTTTTCGCGCAAGGCAATATCACTGTTTGGATTGGATGTTGCGGGTGTGATGGAGATGCTGGAGGGAATTTCAATATTATCGAAACCATCTATCCTCATGATTTCCTCCACCAAGTCGGCTGGTATATGTACATCGGTTTTGTGTGAAGGAACTTTTACTGTTATTGCCTCTGCTGATGCCTCGATGCATTCAAATCCCATGTCCACCAAAATCCGCTCGACAGTAGCCGGTGCGTATGATTTACCACTTAATTTTTTTACATAGGCATGGTTCAGTTTGATAACAGGTTGATTAAGCGGTACGGGATATTTGTCTATGAATGCGCCAATGATTTTTCCTCCTGCAATTTCATTTATCAGTGCTGTGGCTTTTTTCAATACTTCCAGCGTCTGACCGATGTCAACACTTTTTTCAAAATGCATGGCTGCATCTGTTCTGAGTTGATGTCCGAATGATGTTTTGCGAATACTCACCGGATGGAACCAGGCACTTTCCAGGAAGATATTTTTGGTGGTGGCAGCAACACCAGAGTCAATCCCTCCAAATACACCACCCATGCAAAGTGGATGGTTGTTTCCATCACAAATCATCAGGTCTGTTTCGTGTAATTTTCTCTCCTTCTCATCCAGGCTTTTAAAAAGGGTGCCTGCAGGGAGATTTTTTATACGTATCTCCTGGCCTTTTATTTTATCCGCATCAAATGCATGCAGCGGCTGACCGGTATCATGTAAAATATAATTGGTGATGTCAACAATTGCATTGATCGATCTCTGACCGATGGCCTTCAATCGCTGCTGCATCCAGACAGGGGAGGAAGAAATGTTGACTCCTGAAATATATGCACCTGCATATCTTCTGCAGTCATCGGTGTTTTCGATGGTGACGTTGATGGGACAAGCATTGTTTTCCTCTGCTGTGGCTGATTTCAGCGACACAACAGGTTTTATACTGCTTCCTTCATGATGATTCAGCCATGCACAAATATCTCTCGCAACACCATAATGACTCATCGCATCGCTTCTGTTGGGCGTGAGACCGATGGAAATTACATGGTCTTCATAGGTATTGAACAAGGAAGACACCTCAATACCTACCGAAGTTTCAGCAGGCAATATTTTAATTCCATTGTGATCTGTACCCAATCCAATTTCATCTTCAGCACAAATCATTCCTGCACTTTCAACGCCTCTGATTTTTGCTGCCTTCATGGTGATCGGTTCTCCTGCAGTAGGATAAATGGTAACGCCAACAGGGGCAACGATCACTTTTTGTCCGGCTGCCACATTGGGTGCGCCACAAACAATTTGAAGTGGCTCGCTGTTGCCAATATTGACTGTTGTAACGGATAATCTGTCTGCATTGGGATGCTTTCCCACGGTCAACACCTCTCCGGTAATCAGTCCTGCCAGGTTTCCTCTGATCTCCTGGTATGTTTCATAGCCCTCCACTTCCAGTCCGATGGAATTCAGGATCAGATTCAACTTTTCATGTGGAATCGGTTGATTAAAATAATCCATCAACCATTTGTAAGAAATTGTCATTCAACAAAGATAAGACAAGGCCTGAATTGTTAATAGCTGCATGTTTTGTGTCAATAACCCCTTGGTTTCTGTGAAAATGAATGTGCATTCCCTGTTACCAAGTATGTTTTTTTAAAATTCAGTCCCTTTAACCCCTGCGTCTTATATTCGCCATTGGGTGAATTTTTAAAACCGAGAAGTAGCGAACATGGATTCTACTAATTTGAACAGGGACAGAAGGAACAGAAGGAAAACCACAGGTGATTTCAACGGATTGGCATACGGTAAAGTGCCCCCACAATCCAGAGAGTTGGAAGAAGCAGTTTTGGGAGCCATCATGCTTGAGAGGGCGGCATTTGACATTGTCATCAACATACTCAAACCTGAATGTTTTTATGTGGAAGCACATCAAACCATCTTCAGGGCCATTGTTCGATTGAACGGGGACAGCAAGCCCATTGATTTGCTCACAGTCGTTGAGGAGTTGAAAGCCATGGAGTCGTTGGAGCAGGTCGGCGGACCCTATTACATTTCAAAACTTACCAATGCGGTGGTGTCTGCTGCCAACATTGAAGCACACGCAAGAATTGTTCAGGAAAAATTTATTCAACGTGAACTGATCAGAATCAGCAGCGAAATCATCACCGATGCATACGATGATTCAACGGATGTATTTGATTTGTTGGACAGTGCCGAGCAAAAACTTTTTGAAATTGCAAATGATCAGTTGAAAAAAGAATTTGATACGCTGGGGCGCAGTGTAATGGATACATTGAACCGCATTGATGAAATGCGCGCAAGAAATGAGGATATCACTGGGGTTCCATCCGGATTCCCGACACTCGATAAAACAACGTACGGCTGGCAGAAATCTGACTTGATCATTCTTGCAGCAAGGCCATCGGTTGGTAAAACTGCCTTTGCATTGAACCTTGCCCGCAATGCTGCCATGCATCCCACCAAACCCACGCCCGTTGCCGTATTCAGCTTGGAGATGAGTACCAGTCAGCTGGTGCAAAGAATCCTTTCTGCAGAAAGTGAAATTTGGTTGGAGAAAATATCTCGGGGAAGAATGGAAGACCATGAGATGCAACAGTTGTATAAAAAAGGGATTGAGCCGCTGACCAATTCAAAAATTTTCATCGATGATTCTGCTGCGTTGAACATTTTTGAACTTCGTGCAAAATGCCGCAGATTGAAAAGTCTGCATGATGTTGGCTTGATCATCATCGACTATCTGCAGCTGATGAGCGGTTCCAGTGAGAACAGAAACTCCAACAGAGAACAGGAAATCAGTACCATTTCCAGAAATCTGAAACAATTGGCAAAGGAATTGCAAGTGCCTATCATTGCTCTGAGTCAGTTGAGCAGGGAGGTGGAAAAAAGAAAAGAAAACAATAAAATTCCACAGCTTTCTGATTTGCGTGAATCGGGTGCGATTGAACAAGATGCCGACATGGTTATGTTCCTGTATCGTCCGGATTATTACGACATCACCACCAACGACATGGGAGAAGATACCAAAGGAGATGTTTATGTAAAAATTGCTAAGCACCGAAACGGCTCGCTTGAAACAATCAAACTCAAGGCAAAACTATATATCCAAAAATTTGAAGAACAGGAAAGCATCGAACCTTTTGGAAAAGGATTTCCTCAAGGAGGCAGCTGGCGTCCTGTATCGGATGACGAAGGAGCAAAACTCTTTATTCAAAAAGGCAGCAGAATGAATGGGGATGCTGACGCAGATCCGATGGATACGCCTTTCTAATTGACCGATTGATTGCATGAAAATTGAGTATCCACTTTTTTATCAGTCCAACCTCTCCACAGATCTTTCAATCCTTTCTCTGGAGGAGGACACCCGAAAACATGTCGTGACAGTTTTGAGGATGAAGGAGGGAGATGTGATGATGCTGACCAATGGGAAAGGCCTCTCTGCACATGCAACCATTCAGCGCATGGATAAAAAACAAGTTCATGTAGCAGTAGACAGATTCCAGGAGCATACACGAAAAGAAACATCCATTTCATTGGGTATTTCACTTTTGAAGAATAATACACGATTTGAATGGATGCTCGAAAAGGTAACCGAGTTGGGCGTTTTTGAAATATTTCCGCTTTTATTGGATCGAACCGAACGTCAACATTTCCGAAAAGAAAGATTTGAGCAAATCATTCGAAGTGCTTGTTTACAGTCTGAGCAGTTTATATTTCCGGTATTGCATGACCCTCTAACATTGCAGCAATTGTTTGATCGTGATGATTTGCCTGAACAACGTTTGATTGCACATTGTTATGAACAGGAAAAATCTCCTGTATCAAAGATTCATCACCATACGGTTATTTTAATTGGACCAGAAGGTGATTTTACTGCGGGTGAATTGCAGCTTGCCATGTCAAACAATTGCAAAACTGTAGGTCTTGGTGAAACCCGGCTGCGCACAGAAACTGCTGCCATTGCAGGTGTTGTACTGTTAAGGGGCTAATAATTTTTTTACAATTCCCGGACCCTCATAGATGAATCCAGTCCATACCTGAACCAGCGATGCACCGGCATGCATCTTGTCATGGTAATCCTGTTTTGAAAAAACGCCTCCGCTTGCAATGACGGGGACTTCCCCTGCGGTAAGATGGATCAATTCTTTCAACACCTCATCTGATCTTTTTTTCAAAGGAGCTCCGCTGAGTCCGCCTGCTCCTATCAGATTCGATTGCTGCTTGCTTCGATCACTCAGTGTTGTTCTGTCAATGGTGGTATTGCTGGAAACCAGTCCATCGAGTTTTACTTCCCGGCAGATATCAGCAATGTCTTTCAATTGTTCTCTCGTTAGATCCGGTGCAATTTTGAGTAAAAGCGGTTTGGAATTTTTCCTTGCCTGATTGTTGTCCTGCAATTTTTGCAAAATTTCCATCAAAGCATCTTTTTCCTGCAATGCACGAAGTCCGGGTGTATTGGGTGAACTCACATTCACAACAAAATAATCAACCACATCAAAGAGTTCATCGAAGCAGATCAAATAATCTTTCCATGCTTCCTCATTGGGGGTTGTTTTGTTTTTACCAATGTTTCCACCAATGACCATGTAACCTTTTTCCTCGTCCCTCGTTCCTCGTCTCTTTATATACTCACTCAACCTCTCTTTAACTACCTCAACTCCATCATTGTTGAACCCCATTCGGTTGATCAGAGCTTTGTCATGCGGCAGTCTGAACAGCCTGGGTTTTTCATTTCCTGCCTGGGGTTTTGGCGTGACGGTTCCGATTTCAACAAAACCGAATCCCAGTGCTTCCAATTCATTGAGGTATGCAGCGTTTTTATCAAATCCCGCTCCGAGTCCCACGCTGTTTCTAAAATGAAGTCCGAACAGCTTTATTGATACATTTTCACTTGCCGGACTGAACCACTTGCGCAATACATTTCTCAAAAAGGGAAGTTGACAGCAGGTCTTCAACAGGTTCATGGAAAAGTAATGTGCTCTTTCCGCATCGAGTAAGAAAAGCAGATTTCTGATCACCTGATACATGTTGGCAAATTTAATCTTTGTATTTCGTAAATTCGGGATAATCCCAAAATCAACCAACATGCAAGAAGCATACATCGTTGCCGGATTTCGTACCGCTGTAACAAAATCAAAGAGAGGTGGATTCAGATTTATGCGTCCGGATGATCTCGCCATTGAGGTCATCAAGGGACTCATGCAGTCAGTGCCACAAGTGGAAACATCATTGATTGATGATGTGATTGTTGGAAATGCTGTGCCCGAAGCCGAGCAAGGTTTGCAGGTTGGAAGAATCATTGCTGCAAGAGCACTCGGACATCATGCGCCGGGTATCACCATCAACCGATATTGTGCATCAGGATTGGAGAGCATTGCCATGGCAACTGCCAAAATAAGATCAGGTATGGCAGATTGCATCATTGCAGGGGGCGTAGAGAGCATGAGTTTTGTACCGGCATCCGGATGGAAAACTGTTCCATCTTATGACATCGTTTCAGATGAACCTGATTTTTACTTGAACATGGGATTGACAGCAGAAGCTGTTGCAAAGGAATACAATGTTTCAAGAGATGAGCAAGATGCATTTGCGCTTTCTTCTCATCAAAAAGCATTGCAGGCGATTCAGCAGGGTTATTTCAAAACAGGCATTCTTCCCATTCAAGTGCAAGAGGTGTATCTGGATGAAAAAGGAAAAAAACAACAAAGAAGTTTTGTGGTGGATACCGATGAGGGAGTACGTGCAGATACCAGTTTGGATGGACTCGCCAAACTCAAACCTGCATTTGCCGTTAACGGAACTGTAACAGCTGGCAATGCCTCTCAAACAAGTGATGGGGCTGCTTTTGTACTGGTGGTCAGTGAAAAAATACTCAAACAATATGATCTGAAACCCATCGGTCGCTTGGTTCATTGTGATGTAGCTGGCATTCATCCACGGATCATGGGAGTCGGACCCATTGAAGCCATTCCAAAAGCATTGAAAAGAGCTAACATGTCAATCGGGCAAATAGATCTGATTGAATTGAATGAAGCGTTTGCTTCACAATCGCTTGCAGTGATCAAATCGTTGGGATTGGATTCGTCCAAGGTCAATATCAATGGTGGCGCCATCGCATTGGGACATCCACTGGGTTGCACAGGAGCAAAACTGACCGTTCAATTGTTGGATGACCTGAAAAGGACCAACAAAAAATACGGCATGGTTTCAGCATGTGTCGGAGGCGGACAAGGCATAGCGGGTATATTTGAGCGCCTTTAATTTTTGCAATACTGTTGCAAATTTTGATTTTTCTTCCTTAGCTTTGTTCCTCATCTGGAGCAATGAGAGTTACGTTCATCTTTTTGATTGTTCTTTTACATCAATGGCATGCACATGCTCAATGCACCTACTCCATCAGTGGGATTATCAGGGATGAAGATCAGCAAATACTGCTTGAAAAAGCAACATTAAGCATTGTCGAATTGAATAAATCGGTCATGACCAATGCTTCAGGCAGGTACCAGTTCAATGGACTTTGTCAAGGTGATTATACCATTAAGATAACCCATGCAGATTGCCAGACCATAGAGATGCACATTCATTTGAAAGATGATTTGCAACAAGATTTTGTGCTATCACATACAGAAAATCTCTTGAAGGAAGTAGTGGTGGTTGGGACTTCCGTCGTTCGTCCAGAAGGAATGACAGGAGAATTGAAAGGAAGACAATTGCTTGCTACCAGAGGTTCAAGTTTGGGAGAATCGCTCCAAAGAATTGCCGGTGTAACCGTTCTCCAAACAGGTAATAATATATACAAACCTGTCATACAGGGATTGCACAGCAGCAGGGTCTTGATCTTGAACAATGGCATCAGACAAGAGGGACAACAGTGGGGGAGTGAGCATGCACCTGAGATTGATCCATATGTGGCCAATCGATTGACTGTTATCAAAGGTGCTGCATCTGTCCGCTATGGAGGTGATGCAATCGGTGGTGTGGTATTGGTTGAACCGAGATTGCTGCAATTCAAAAGGGAGTTGAGTGGCGAGATCAATCTTGCTGCTTTCTCCAACAACAGACAGGGTGTGATCAGCACCATGCTGGAAAGTTCATTCGATAAAAAAGAAAAAACATCCTGGCGTTTGCAAGGCACGTTCAAACGTGGTGGAAATGCAAGAACGCCAGACTACTGGTTGAAGAATACAGGATTGGAAGAAGCAAACATGTCAGCCGCATTTGGGTGGAGAGACAAAAGCAAGGGACTGGAAGCATTCTACAGCTTGTTTAACACCCGCATCGGTATTTTCAGTGGATCACATATCGGGAATCTGACCGATCTGCAAAACGTGATTGCATTGCAGGAGCCTCCTGCATATATCAAGTACGCAGATTTCTCTTATGTCATCGATCGTCCCTATCAATCTGTTCAGCACCAATTGTTGAAAATCAAAGCATACAAAGAGTACAAAGATGCTCATCGAATCAATCTCGTCATCTCATCGCAATACAACCAGCGAAGAGAATTTGACAATATACGCTCTGAATCAATTTTGCCACAGTTGGAATTGAGTTTGCTTACCAATATGGCAGACATTGTTTGGGAACATTTTAAGCATCCTCTCGTGAAAGGTTCAATGGGTGTAAATATCATGCATCAATTGAATTCAATCAACTACCGGTATTTTGTTCCCAATTATCAGTCATTTGACATCGGTGTCTGGGCAGCTGAGAAATACCAGAAAAACAAATGGCAGCTTGAAGCGGGACTTCGCTATGATTTCAGGAATCGATTTGACATATCCGACAATGACAAGGAACCATTTAATAGCCTTACCGGTAATGCTTTGTTGCCAGGTGCTCCATATGGAACAACAATGTTTCAGGGAATTTCAGGCACAGGATTGGTGGCATACAAAATAGATGATGCAGTCAGGATCTCCTTCACCCTTTCAACTGCCTGGAGAGCTCCGCAAATCAATGAACTCTTCAGCAATGGGTTGCATCATGGTGCTGCCAGAATTGAAAAGGGTTTCATGGGACTCAAAGCCGAGAGAGCGTACAGTGCGATGGGTTCATTGATCGTGAAAAAAGAAAAATGGGAAATTGATTGGGGCATTTACAACAAGTGGATCAATGACTTCATTTATCTCAAACCGGAATTTCCACCTCTGCTGACCATTCGAGGTGCTTTTCCTGTTTTTGATTATACACAGACCAATGCAAACCTGTCAGGATCAGATTTGAATTTGTTTTACAAAATCAACAATCACTTGACTGCAGGAGCAAAAGCCTCCTTGCTCAGGGCCTTTGATCTGCAAGCTAAAACATGGTTGATTCAGATGCCTGCAGATCGCTATGAATCTGATCTGGAATATATTTTTGCTGATGGCAAAAAAACCAGGCAGCCTTTTATCAAAATAATTTTTCAGCATGTAACAAGACAACAACGTGTTCCCCCAACAGGAAACATTGAGGTCAAAGATGCAAGGGGTAACGTTTCCATGAAGTCTGACTATATTGATCCGCCTGCCGCTTACAGCTTGGTGAATATGGAAGCAGGAACCGGACTTGATATCAAATCACATAAACTTGATTTGGTGTTCAATGTATACAACACCTTCAATGTCGCCTATCGAGATTACATGAATGCCTTCAGGTATTTCAGTTTAGACCGTGGCAGAAACATTTCAATCAAACTAAAATATTCTTTATAAAACCAACATCAAATCACATGAAAACTAAAATGTTGTATGCTTTTTTACTGGCAGCTATCGTCGGATTGACAAGTTGTAAAAAAGAAAAGGTTGATCCCAATGAAGGCGAATTGATTACAACTGTAAGAGTGAAATTAACTGAGAAAGTACTTGGAGGTACAGGTGCCTTGACGGTTTTTGAATTCAAAGACCTGGATGGAGAGGGCGGAGCTGCACCTTCCAAGTTTGATGAGATTACACTGCAAAAAGGGAAGATCTATGACTGTGTGCTGGAAGTATTGAATGAGAGTGTGAGTCCCGCCGACAATATCACTGCTGAAATTATTGAGGAAGCAAATGACCATCAATTCTACTTCTCTGCCACCAATGGATTGGTTGCTTTCAGCAATTTCAATGCGGATGGAAAAGGTTTTCCTTTGGGGACTTCCTCCATTTGGACAGCATCGTCCAATACTGGAACAGGTACGCTGAACATCACTTTGAAACACAAGCCAGGTGCAAAGACTGCCAATGACAATGTGAGTGTTGGCGAGACCGATATTTCATTGGATTTCAAAGTCAAGGTTCTTTGATACAGAGCCGGTAACTTTGATACATGGAATTATCTATCAATACCCCTGCATTGCTGTTTCCTGCCATCAGTTTATTGCTGTTGGCATATACCAACCGATTTTTGGCGATTGCCAATTTGGTTCGCAAATTATTTGATGAATACAATAAGGTGAGCGACAAGCAAAATCTTGCTGCTCAAATCAAGAGTTTGAGAAATCGCCTGAATTATATTCGTTACATGCAGGGGTTTGGCGTATTCAGTTTTCTGCTGTGCGTGAGTTCCATGTATTTTGTCTACAATGTGTGGCCATCGATGGCAAAGGCAACCTTTGCGATCAGTTTGATTTCATTGATGATATCCCTGATCTTTTCATTGGTCGAAATTCTTCAAAGTACTTCAGCCTTGGAACTTTTACTGAGTGAAGTGGAGGGACTCACGGATCCATCGCTGCTTGACAAAATGTTGCACCGCAAGGAAGAATCAAAAGATTGATCAGATTCGCTTTCTTTCTCCGATCTGCTGTCTCCACATGGCGAAATAGAGTCCCTTGAGCGCTATCAGTTCATCGTGGGATCCTGTTTCAACGATTTCACCTTTTTCCAATACGTAGATTCTGTCAGCATGCATGATCGTTGAAAGACGGTGTGCAATCAACAATGTGATCTGTTCTTTTCTTGCAGATATTGAACGGATGGTTTCAGTGATCTCTTCCTCTGTGATGGAATCCAACGCTGATGTTGCTTCATCAAATAGCAGGAGGCGGGGATCTCTGAGCAAAGCCCTGGCTATCGAAATTCTTTGTTTTTCACCACCTGATAATTTTAATCCTCCCTCACCAATGACACTGTTGATGCCATTGTCTGCTCTTTTCAAGAGGGAGTGACAGGATGCTTTGTCCAATGCCTGTTGAAGTTCCTCCTCTGTGGCGGACGGGTTTACGAAAAGCAGGTTTTCTTTGATGGTGCCTGAAAACAACTGCGTATCCTGTGTGACAAATCCTATTTGTTTTCTGAGGTCATCAAAATTGATCTCATTTTCATCCAACCCATTGTATAAAATTTTTCCTTCTTGAGGACGGTAGAGCCCTACGAGTAATTTCATCAATGTTGTTTTTCCAGAACCAGACGGACCCACAAAAGCAACAGTTTCACCTCTATGAACACTGAATGAAATATCATCGATGGCTTTTTGTTTGGCAGTGATGTGCTGAAAACCTACCTGCTTGAATTGAAGTGATTCAATATCGCCCAGTTGGATAGGGACTTCCGGGACTTTCTCCGGTTCTTTTTCCATCAATTTATGGTAATTGCCGATGGATGCTTCTGCTTCTCTGTAAGACAAAATAATGTTTCCAATTTCCTGCAGCGGGCCAAAAATGAAGAAAGAAAAAAATTGCATGGTAACCATTTCATGTGGCTGCATGGAATCTTTGAAAATGAGGTACATCAATAAAAAAAGAATAACCTGTCTGAGTGTATTTACCAGAGTTCCCTGCAGGAAACTGATGCTTCTGATGCGTTTGACTTTTGTCAGTTCAAGTCCAAGGATTTTATACGTATCCGCATTCAAGCGCTTGACCTCCTGCTGTGTGAGTCCGAGACTTTTGACCAGCTCAATATTTCTCAAACTTTCGGTTGTTGTTCCGGCAAGAGAAGTGGTGCTGCTGACGATGTTTTTCTGGATTTGCTTTACTTTTTTGCTCAGTAAATTGGTTCCTACACTCAAGAGTGTGATGCCGGCAATGTATGCAATCGGTACCGACCAATGAATGTAGATGGATGCATATACAAATACGAATGTGATGCCAACCAAAATGGCAAACATCGCATTGAGAAAATAGTTGATGAATTTTTCTGTGTCTGTTCTCACTTTGGTCAGCACGCTCAGTGTTTCTCCACTGCGCTGGTCTTCAAATTCCTGGTAAGGAAGTTTCATCGCATGTTGGAGTCCATCTGTAAAAATCCTTGCACCAAATTTTTGAATGACAACATTGGCAAAATAGTCCTGAAAATTTTTAGCAATTCTGCTCACCATGGCAGTCCCCATGGACATCAGCAGGAGCGTGAGCGTGGTTGAAAAAAACAGGTCCCATGTCATGGAATTTCCATCCTCCTGACGGGTATTGATTTCTTGAGAAAGTTTGATGATTCTTCCGAAAATAATCGGGTCAATCAAGGAGAACACCGTGTTGATGGTGGCCAACAACAGGGTAAGCGCAATCAGCCATTTATATGGTTTGAGGTAGGTTGCCAGTAATTTCATGCTGCAAAACTACGCCAATTTCAAGCAACGATGTTTAAACGTTGAAGCCTAGCTTTTTCTGAATGTCCATTTGATCATTTCCTTCCAGGTAACTTTTTTCCCATACAGCAGGATGCCTGTTCTGTAAATTTTTCCAGCAAACCAGGTAGTGAAAATAAATCCACCCACCAGGCTCAACATGGATGCTGCCATTTGCCAATATGGTACCGTATTGGGGACTCCAAAAGGAATTCTTCCCATCATGATGATGGGAGATGTAAAAGGAATGATGCTCATCCATACAGCCATGCTGCTGCTGGGATTGGCGAGCACTCCATTCAATACAACAAAAGAGAAAATGATGGGCATGGTGATGGGAAGCATCAACTGTTGTGCTTCTTGCGGGTCCTCATTGATGACACTTCCAACAGCTGCAAACAGTGATGCATAGAAGAGATAACCGCCCAGAAAATAAAACAGAAAGCATCCGATGATCAGGAACCAATTGACCCCTTCAGTGAGGGTTGCTTTTGCTTCCATGATTTTGGATGCCATATCTGCATTTTCCATTGCAGCACCAGGAACCTGTGATTGCTGCATTTGCTGTGCCTGTTGAATCGTCTCGGTGGGAAGAAACATGGTGAGGGAGGTGGAGAGCGCGACAATCAGTGCAATCCATAATAACAGCTGTGTGAGTCCAACGCCGGCAATACCGATGATCTTGCCCAGCATCAGTTCAAATGGTTTGCAGGAAGAAACAATTACTTCTGCGATGCGATTGGTTTTTTCTTCAGCTACACCACGCATGACCATTGATCCAAAGATGAACATGGTCATATAAATTAAAATACCGCTTCCAAATCCAATACCATATGCGAGTCCCGCGTTCGATTCTTTGTTTTTTCCTTTTTCATCCTCCACCAGGTTCTTGAGCGAAACATTTTCTTTGGATGCATTTTTGATGGAATCCAGTGTTGTTTTTTGGATACCTCTTTCAAGCAATAGATTGTTTTCCACTGCCTTGTTCAGTTGCCGATCGATGTAGTTGGACTTTTCCAGTCCCAATTGTTTTTTGGAGTGGATGTTGCCAATCAGTTTATCATTCTCTATAAATGTATACAAAACCCCGTCGAATCCTTTTTCTGCATAATTATTGGAATCCACCTCTTGGGTGAATTCAAATTTCAGGTCGCCTTTTTCAGATACCAGGTTCCCCTTTAAAAATCCCGGGTCGTTAGCAACAGCAATATTGGTCTCTTCTTTGATGGTGGCGGCAAAATAGGCCGATCCAAAAATAAAAATGATGAAAACCAAGGGCATTAAAATGGTCATCAGTAAAAATCTTTTGTTGCTGACCCTGGTGATGTATTCTCTTTGTATGATGAGTGATACTTTGTTCATGCTGCAATGTATTAAGCTGATTGAAATTGTCTGGTTTCAGGTGTTCCCTGCACCAATTCAATGAATATATCGTTCAATGAGGGAAGTATCTCATTGAATGAAGTGATGTTGGCATTTTTATTGATGAAGTAGGAAAGGATCTCGTTATTGCTGTGTTCATTGTTGATCCTGATTTTCAACTTTTTTCCGTTGAGGGATTCAACATGGAAGAGATGGGTAGCGGTATGTTCTGCCAACAGGGATTGTTCGAATTCGATTTCAAAAATATTTTTCTTGAATTGCTGTTTGATGGCCCCTACGCCACCGTCCAAAATTTTATTTCCTTTGTTCACCAGCACAATATGATCGCAGATCTCCTCTACCTGTTCCATCCTGTGTGTGCTAAATATGATCGTAGCGCCTTGTTGTGCCAAATTAAAAATTTCGTCTTTGATCAGGTTGGCGTTCACAGGATCCAATCCGCTGAAAGGCTCATCCAATATGATCAAATCAGGCTGGTGCAATACAGTTGTAACAAACTGAAGCTTCTGACTCATTCCCTTGCTGAGGTCCTCCACTTTTTTGTTCCACCATGATTCCATGTTGAATTTTACAAACCATTCTTTGGTTCGCTCTTTCGCTTCTTTCTTGTCCAATCCTTTCAGCTGTGCGAGGTAAAGTACCTGCTCTCCGATTTTCATTTTTTTATAGAGACCTCTTTCTTCAGGCATGTAGCCTATGTTGGCAACATCGGTAAGTGGATTGAACGGCTGATTGTTCAGCAGGATATTACCTTCATCGGGATAAAAAATACCTGTGATCATTCTGAGCAGGGTTGTTTTTCCCGCGCCGTTTGGCCCTAGGAGTCCGAATATGGATCCTTTGTTGATGGTAAAGCTGATATCATCGACAGCTTTTTGTCCTGAAAAATATTTTCTCAGGTGTTGAATTTCAAGAGCAGTGTTCATTGTATAAAATTACGGGAGTATGGCATGCATTCCGCCTTTTATTGATGAGCGGCATAAATTGCGTTGGCCACTTTGATGCCATCCATGGCAGCACTTACAATGCCTCCGGCATAACCTGCACCTTCTCCACAGGGATAAAGATTGGTGATGTCCGGATGGTGAAGTAGTTCCTGATCCCTTGGAATTCTGACCGGTGAGGAAGTCCTGCTCTCCGGCGCAACAATGATGGCCTCCTCTGTGAGATAACCTCTCATTTTTTTTCCGAATGATTTGAAGCCCTCCCTCAAGGTTTTTGCAATGAATTCAGGCAACAATTCATTGATATCTACCGAATGAACACCTCTCACATAAGAAGTTTGAGGTAAGCTATTGGATATTTTTCCACTGATGAAATCCGTCATTCTTTGAGCGGGTGCTATAAATGAACCACCTCCTGCAGCATACGCTTTTCTTTCCACCATTTCCTGAAAATCATGTAAAACCAACCGCTCACTTGTTCCTCGTCTCCGGACACTAAGGTCCGGATCTTCGACCTTGTCCCTCATCCCTTTCATTACATCCTCCAACTCCACTTGCACGACCATTCCTGAATTGGCAAATGGGTTGTTTCTTTTCGATGGACTCCATCCGTTCACAACCAGTAAGTCTTTTGAGGTGGATGCGGTGGCAATGATTCCGCCCGGACACATGCAAAATGAAAATACACCTCTGTTGTTAACCTGGTCAACGAGCTGATAGGATGCAGGGGGGAGATCCACGTCTCTTCCCCTCCAAGCTGGACAATGGTATTGGATGGAATCGATCAATGTTTGCGGGTGTTCAATTCTGACACCTAATGCGAATGGTTTTGGTTCGATGCGTATATTTTTTTCATCCAGCAAGCAGAAGACATCTTTTGCAGAATGTCCGGTTGCCAAAATGACCTGATTCGCCTCGAAGGAATCGCCTGATGCCGTCTTTACCTTTTTAATCGAATTGTTTTCAATATGAAAATCAATCAGCTTTTGATTGAAATGCACTTCTCCACCGGATCCAATGATTTGTTCTCTCATGGAAGCAATGATGCCAGGAAGCTTATTGGTTCCTATGTGCGGATGTGCAGTGTAAAGGATGGATGGATCGGCGCCGAATTGCACCAACAATTGCAGAATTTTATCGACATTCCCTCTTTTGTTGCTGCGGGTGTATAGTTTTCCATCGCTGTAAGTGCCAGCACCACCTTCACCAAAACAATAATTGCTCTCTTCGTTCAAAATTCCTTCACGGTTCAGTACAGCGAGGTCTCTTCTTCTTTCACGAACATTCTTTCCTCTCTCCAGAATAATTGGTTTGATGCCATGCAGGATCAGTTCAAGTGCTGCGAAGAGGCCTGCCGGACCCGCCCCGATGATGATCGTACGATGAGCAGATTGATGGACATCCGGAAAATGGAAAACAGGTGGATGTATTTCATGAAAATGCTCATCCACAAAGGCTTTGAGCTTCAGATTGATTTTTACATCCTGCTTTCTTGCATCAATGGATTTTTTCAGAATCTGAAATCCAGTGATTTTTTTTGGTTGAACCGCAAGATGCCTGGCCAGTTCAGTTTGTATGGTTGCAGCATCGGCTGCATCTTTCGGAGAAAGTTGCAATTGAATTTCCTGCTGCATGGTCAACTGAAAGATTAGAACGGTAAATCGTCGGCAATGCCCTGTTGGCTTTCAGGATCGGGAGAAAATGCTGGAGGTGCATCTACGGGTCCGCTTGAACTTCCCATGCTCACCTGTTCGATTCTCCATGCATCCAGATTGGTAATATAATTGGTCTGGCCGTTTTTTTCCCATTTGGATCCCTTGATGTTGAACATGACTTTTACACCATCTCCGATTTTATAACGATCCAGGATAGTGGTTCTGTCTTGCACGGTTTGGAACTTGACAAAGTTCGTAATGGTTCTTCCGTTGATATCTTCGTTTGTTTCAACAACAAATTCTCTGGTTTTGAAAGTTGCACTTCTTTGAACTGTTTCACCAATGCTTACGATTTTTCCTGATAGATCGAATCCCATATAACTGAATTAATTTTTGCGAAGTTATCATATTATCTACGGAGTTGGAAACAGTCCTAGCTCAAAACTGATTAGCTTTGCGAGAACATATTTGAAATGATGCGTCTTCCATCCTTTTTTATTGCTTTTTTGTTCTTTTTCATTGGTTGCGTTCCCAGCCAAGAGGTTCGCAAGATCAAGTATGCAGGGTATGCAGTGGGCCGCAATCAGCAGGTGGATTCCAACTATGTTAAAATGCTTTCCTTTTATGCCGACAGTGTGAACAAGACCATGGGAGAATATTTGGTTGAAAATGAGGCAGATTTGCTGAAAGAAACACCGGATAGTCCGCTGGGTAATTTTCTGGCAGATGCCTATTTATGGGCTGCAAAATCAAAAATTGACCCAAGGGCTGAAATCGCTTTCATGAACCACGGAGGTGTGAGGATCTTTAGAATCGCCAAGGGACCGGTCAACCGGGGTACTATATATGAAGTGATGCCTTTCGACAACCTGATTTGTATTGTAGAAGTAAAGGGCAATATTTTGAAAAATTACTTAAACAGAATTGCACAGGAAGGGGGAGGTGGTGGACAATCAGGTGTAACCATGCGACTGGAAAACAATCAGGCTACTGATATTTTGATCAATGGGGCACCACTTGACATGAACCGCACTTATTATATGGTGAATTCAGATTATCAGCTGGATGGTGGAGGCGGATTCAATGCATTCAAAAACCTGAAACAGAACAGATCGGCCTATCTGCAAAGGGATGCCATCATTGACTATTGCAAGTGGCTGAAAATGGAGGGTAAAAAAATCAATCAGGCAACGCAAAAACGAATTGTAAAATGAATAGAAGAGCCTTCATTTTTAGCAGCTCTCTCGCTGCAGGAGCATCCCTGCTGCATACAGAGGGATATGCTTTTGAGCAAACAACAAGACTGACCATTTTGCATACCAATGATGTGCACAGCAGATTGGATGCTTTTCCCCTGGATGGTTCCCAAAATGCAGGCAGAGGGGGTGTTGCTGCCAGGGCCAGGTTGATTCAGAAAATCAGGTCAGAAGTTGAACATGTCTTGCTTTTGGATGCAGGTGATATTTTTCAGGGAACTCCCTACTTCAACATTTTTAAAGGTGAGCCTGAAATGAAGGCCATGCAGATGATGGGATACGATGCAGGTATCATGGGCAACCATGATTTTGATGCCGGGATGGAAAATTTTGTTCATCAACTTTCAACACATGGGAAATTCCCCATCATCATGTCCAACTATGGCTTCGAAGGCACTCCCATGGGAAACATGTATGTTCCATATAAAATATTCAACAGAGGGAAATTGAAAATTGGAGTAACAGGAGTAGGCATTGAATTACAGGGACTGGTGCCATCCTCTCTTTATGGGAACACCATTTATCGTGACCCAATCATTGCGGCAAACCTCGCTGCCCATGACCTAAAAAAGAAAGGTTGTGATTTGATCATTTGTATTTCACATCTGGGTGACCGTTACATGGATAACAAAGTGAGCGATGAAATATTGGCAAAAGAGTCCGAAAACATAGACCTGATCATCGGCGGACATACACATCGTTTCTTTGACCAACCAAGGGAATATACCAATAAATCAGGTAAAAAAACAATTGTAAACCAGGTCGGTTGGGGCGGACTCCGATTGGGCAGATTGGATTACGAATTTTCCCGTGGAGAGTCAAAAAAATTAGAAAAAAATCAATCGATTTTGGTAGAGAAAAATATTGTGGAATAAAAAATTTTTTTTTCTCAAAACTGAATATATATTCGCCATCTGACTCGATTTTATCAGTTGTGAAATTGAACATGCGTTGAAAAGATAAAATTGGTTCATGACCCTGACCCGAAATAATCAACAACATACGTGCTGGTTGAATACGTGAGAATGATTGCAGTAACACTTGTCACTGTCATTAGTCCTGTGCATTGATGTTTCAGAGGTCCCATTGATAACCCATAAAAATCTAAACCTCGTTAGGACTAATGGAAAAACCTTTTGAAAAAGTTTGGAGCAATTGTTTGGCGATCATCAAGGATATTGTAGAGTGGCAACATTTCAAAACATGGTTTGAGCCCATCAAACCGGTTGCATTAAAAGGCAACGTTTTAACCATTCAGGTTCCCAGCCAGTTTTTTTACGAATACATCGAAGAGCATTACATCAACCTCTTGGCCAAAACGCTCAAAAGAGAACTTGGCAAAGAAGCTCAATTGGAATACAGAATCATGGTGGACAGCGGCAACGGAAATGCAAAGCCTCTGACCATGGATGTTCCCGGTCAAAATTTTAAGAGTTTTTCCAACAATGAGATGGACTTTCCGCTGGTGGTCAACAACCATGTCAGAAACCCATTTGTGATACCCGGACTCAAAAAAATGCAGATTGACTCTCAATTGAATCCAACGTATACTTTTGAGGCATTTGTAGAGGGAGATTGCAACAGGGTTGCCAGACGTGCAGGTAAAACCGTCGCTGAGAAGCCAGGCGCCACCTCCTTTAATCCTTTGGTTGTATACGGGGGAGTTGGATTGGGTAAAACCCACCTGGTGCAATCCATTGGAAATGAAGTGAAACGTTTGCATCCGAACAAAGTGGTATTGTATGTGAGCTCAGAAAAATTCATCAACCAGTTCCAAGACCACAGCAGGAACAATGCCATCAATGATTTTATTCATTTTTACCAGCTTATAGATGTCCTGATCATCGACGATGTGCAGTTTTTCAACAGAGCTGAAAAAACACAGGATGCATTTTTCGCCATATTCAACCATTTGCATCAATCCGGTAAACAACTGATCCTGAGCTCAGACAAACCTCCGAAGGATTTGGAAGGCATGCAGGAAAGATTGTTGAGCCGTTTCAGATGGGGATTGAGTGCAGATCTTCAGGTTCCTGATTATGAAACAAGAATCGAAATCCTGGAGAAAAAAATGAAGAACAACGGATTGGATCTTCCCAAAGATGTTGTGAAATACATCGCTTACAATATCCAAAACAATGTCAGGGAACTTGAAGGTGCGTTGATTTCATTGCTCGCACAATCTTCTCTCAACAAAAGAGAAATTGATCTCGACCTTGCCAAAAAGGTATTGCGCAATTTCATCAAAACATCTTCCAAAGAAATCACCATCGATACCATCCAGAAAATGGTATGTGAATTCTTCGATCTGCCATACGATCGTCTCTTGCAAAAGACCAGAAAAAGAGAGATTGTTCAGGCCCGTCAAATCACCATGTATTTAGCCAAGATTTTCACCAAAAATTCTCTGAAAACAATTGGAGAGCACTTTGGTGGAAGAGACCATACTACCGTCATTCATTCATGCCAAACGGTTAAAGACCTCATGGATACAGACAATATGTTCCGTGAGAGCGTGATGGAATTGCAGCAAAAGGTTCAGCTCGCTGCCATGTAAATGCCTTTTATCTTTTGCGGATTGCATAGTCTTTAGTAATTTTGCCCTCCCTGAAACACCAGGTTTCAGACGGTGGGGTGGATGAGTGGCTGAAATCAGTAGTTTGCTAAACTGCCGTACGGGTAACTCTGTACCGCGGGTTCGAATCCCGCCCCCACCGCAGTTTAAAAGTCTCGGGGCGTAGCGTAGCCCGGTTATCGCGCCTGGTTTGGGACCAGGAGGTCGCAAGTTCGAATCTTGCCGCCCCGACGAAACAAAGAGCTGGCACCATGTGCCGGCTCTTTTTATTTTATTGATTTTATGCATGCATGAAAATCAATTGATTCATAATACCTGAAGCATAAAGCGAGTCGCTTTGTTTTATTTCTGTTGGATGAAGCAAATGTTATTTCATCCTCTTCCAATTCAGTCTTTCAAAGTTTATACTTACATTGAAAAAAAATTATCTATGACCAGGAGATTGCTGTTTCTCATATCCACTTTGTTGTGCACAACCCTTTCATGGGCGCAGGAAAAAGTTGATCAAAGCATGATCAGTAAAATCAGGGAAGAAGCCTTGAACAAGTCAAAAGTGATGGACATCGCCTTGCACCTGACAGATTTGAATGGAAACCGATTGGCCAACTCACCCGGCTACAAAAAAGCCGCTGGCTATGCAGTTGATTTTTTAAAGTCCATCGGCATTGACAATGCCCACCAGGAAGCATGGGGAGAATTTGGAAAAGGATGGGAAATGGAAAAAGCATATTTCGCCATGACAGCACCTTATTACAAACCCATATTGGCTTATCCAAAGACGTGGACTGTGGGTACCAAGGGACTCAAATCTGCAGACGTGCTTGTGATCGAAATGAAGGATTCTGTTGGATTGTTGAACTATAAAGGAAAATTAAAGGGAAAAATTTTACTGCCAGATATCAGCTATAATTACCTGCACAGCTTCAAGGCTGATGCGGAAAGATATACCGATGATGATCTTAAAAAGATGGCAGATGCGGCACCGGCTCGTCAGCAGAGAGATACTGCACAAATGAGAAGGATGCGGGAGCAAATGCAACGAGCCATGGCCCCACAGCGCATGCTGACCATCCTTAAAAACATGGCCAGGGAGGAGGGTGCGATTGCAATATTGAGCTCATCCCTCCGCAACCACGATGGAACCATTTTTGCTCAGGGTGGAGGATCTTACAAAGCAACTGATCCTGATAACTTTCTTGACCTGGTAATGGGTGTTGAAGACTATAATACCCTGCTCAGGATTTCAAAAAATGGCATGGATGTAAAAGTGGATGCAGATGTAAAAACAAAGTTTTACAAAGACGACCTCAACGGATACAATGTAATTGCTGAAATTCCGGGTACAGATCCATTGTTGAAGGATGAAGTGGTGATGATTGGTGCGCACCTGGATTCCTGGCAAACCGGAACAGGAGCCACGGACAATGCATCCGGATCTTCTGTCATGTTGGAAGTCATGCGCATTCTGAAATCACTTCAGGTACAACCGCGTCGGACCATACGCATTGCATTGTGGAGTGCAGAGGAACAGGGACTCCTGGGATCAAGAGCTTATGTAGCAAAAACGTTTGGTGGCAATGCAACCAATCCAAAAACCGCTGCACATGATAAGTTTTCCTCTTACTTCAACATCGACAATGGTACAGGCAAGGTCCGCGGAATTTATTTACAGGGCAATGAGGCATGCAAAGAAATTTTTACTGCCTGGTTGGAGCCTTTCAAGGACCTCGGCGCAACAACAGTTACCATCAACAATACAGGTGGAACAGATCACCAATCGTTCGACGGTGTTGGCTTGCCTGGATTCCAATTCATACAAGACGAGATTGAATATGATACCAGAACCCACCACAGCAACATGGATGTATATGACCATCTTATTGAAAATGATCTGAAGCAGATCGCTGCTGTTGTTTGTTCTTTCGCTTATCATGCAGCTCAACGCGATCAAAAAATTCCAAGAAAAAAATAATGCATATGAAAAAATTATTCATCCTATTCGGAGTTGCTGCCATCCTCTGTGGTTGCAAGCAGTCAGCTCAATTGAGCTTGTCTGACTATTTTGCAAGACAGGATAGCGGCATGCAAACCGGTAATGAGAAGATTGTTCAAATTGAGAGTCTTGGTAAGAAATTCAATATCTGGACAAAACGCTTTGGCAACAATCCAAAGACGAAAATCCTTCTTTTGAATGGAGGTCCGGGCGGAACACATGCCTATTTCCAATGTTTTGAAAATTTTCTTCCTCAAGAAGGCATCGAGTTTATTTATTACGATCAACTGGGTTGCGGGTATTCAGACAATCCCAATGATACTGCTTATTGGGACTTGGATCGTTTCGTTGAAGAGGTTGAACAGGTGAGGGTTGCACTCGGACTCAACAAGGATAATTTCTATTTATTGGGACACTCTTGGGGTGGCATTTTAGCCATGCAATATTCTTTGAAATATCAGCAACATCTCAAGGGACTGATCATCTCCAATATGATGTCAAGCTGTCCTGACTATGATAAGTATGCTGATGAAGTGTTGGCAAAGCAGATGGACCCGATCGTGCTTGATTCGATTCGTGCAATGGAAGCAAGAAATGATTTTTCAAATCCTCAATACATGGGATTGCTGGTCCCTCATTTTTATGAAAAACATATGCTCCGCAAACCATATGCGGAATGGCCTGCATTGGTGCAACGTGCATTTGCAGGCTTGAATCAGTCCCTCTATGTAACCATGCAGGGTCCGAGTGAATTTGGAATTTCCGGACGATTGACCAATTGGGATGTAAGCAAGGAGTTGCCTAAAATTGAAGTCCCGACACTTGTTATAGGCGCAGAGCATGATACGATGGATCCCAACCACATGAAGTGGATGTCGACACAGGTTCAAAACGGTACCTATGCTTATTGTCCCAATGGTGGCCACATGGCCATGTACGATGACCAGGAAAATTATTTCAATGGATTGATTGGTTTTGTAAAAAAAGTAGAAAAAAAATAAGTCAACATGAAAAAAGCAGTTTACCTCTTTTTGTTTTTGTCATTCGGATACTTGCATGCCCAGCAGCTTCCCCAACAGATCCAACTGCCCAATGGATGGAAAATCAGTCCAGTTGGAAAATCATTTGATCTCGGAGATCTGCCTTTGAACATTGCAGTGAGCAAATCCGGTAAATATGCAGCAGTAACCAACAACGGACAAAGCATACAAACCATTCAATTGATTGATGTTACATCTGAAAAAGTAATTGATCAGGTTGAAATTGAAAAGTCATGGTACGGCATATGTTTTACTGCAGATGAAAGATTTCTTTATGTATCTGGAGGTCATGACAATAGAATTCTGAAATTCGAGATCAGCAACCTGCAATTGAAGAGGGTGGACAGTATTTCATTGGATCGTCCATGGCCTACGCGCGTTGGACCTGCAGGTATAGCACTTGATGAATCGAATGGTATCATGTATGTGGTAACCAGAGAAGATAAAATGTTGTATGCGGTAGATTTGAAAACAAAGAAGGTTGTCAATAAATACGGTCTAGATGCAGAAGCATATGATTGTAAATATTCGTCCAAGACAAATGAATTGTATATCACATGTTGGGGTTGTGACAAGGTCCTGATATTTGATACAAAGGCAAAGCAATGGAAACAACCCATCGGTGTTGGTGACAATCCAAATGAAATGTTGCTGACAAATGATGCAAAATATCTTTACGTATGCAACGCCAATGATAATTCAGTATCCATCATTGATCTTTCCAAAAAGACAGTGATTGAAACATTGGATGCTGCATTGTATCCCCAGTCACCCAGTGGTTCCACTACCAATAGCATAGCCCTGGATCCCACCGGCAAGCGTTTATACATTGCCAATGCCGATAACAATTGTATTGCAACTTTCGACGTCTCCGTTCCGGGAAGCAGCAAGCCAAAGGGTTTCATACCTGTAGGCTGGTATCCCAGCTCTGTGCGTTTCATCAATGGTAAAATATGGGTAGCCAATGGCAAAGGAATGACTTCCAAGGCCAATCCATTCGGACCATCACCATTGAGAAAAAAAGAAGACGTCATTCACCATGGTTTTGAAGTGAAAGATGGGTCGCAGGTTGAATACATCGGTGGACTTTTCAAGGGTAGCATGAGTATCATTGATGTGCCCAATCAGGTTACATTGGATCAATACACGCGCCGTGTGTATGAAAATGCTCCGTACTCTCCTCAAAAGACAGCCAATGCAGGTATGGCAGATGAGGGCAATCCGATCCCCATGAAGCTTGGTGAAAAGTCACCCATCAAATATGTTTTTTATGTGATCAAAGAAAACAGAACCTATGACCAGGTTTTGGGTGATGTGGAAAAAGGGAATGGTGATACATCCCTCGTGTTGTTTGGAAGAAAATACACCCCCAATCAGCATGCGCTGGTTGATCAGTTTGTATTGTTGGACAATTTTTTTGTGGATGCAGAGGTGAGTGCAGACGGACACAACTGGAGCATGGGAGCTCTTGCCAATGATTATCTGGAAAAAACTTGGCCTACCAGTTATGGAGGGAGAGGTGGCACCTATGGCGGAGAGGGTGAGAGGGAAATTGCCAACAACAAGGCTGGATTTATTTGGAACAATTGCAATCGATATGGCGTCAGCTTCAGAACATACGGAGAGTTTATGTCAGGCAACAAGCCAACAATATCGGTTTTAAACAATCATTTTTGTCCGGGTTATCCCGAATACAATTTGAACATCGCAGATACGACACGATTCAGGATTTGGAAAAAAGATTTTGATTCACTTTTGGCAATGGGTAAAGTGCCGCAATTCAATACCGTTAGATTTGGTAACGACCATACAGAAGGAGTCAGATTGGGAAGACCCACTCCTTTTGCACATGTAGCCGACAATGATCTCGCAGTTGGCATGTTCATCGAAGCGCTGTCAAAGAGTCCAATCTGGAATGAAACTGCAGTATTTATTTTAGAGGATGATGCACAGAATGGAGCTGATCATGTGGATGCACACAGAAGTACGGCTTATGTGGCAGGTGGATTTGTGAAGCGTGGATTTGTGGATCATACACCTTATACAACCTCTTCCATGTTGCGTACAATGGAATTGATTTTGGGTATGGGTCCCATGACACAATACGACGCAGCAGCAACACCCATGTGGAGATGTTTTGACAAAGTGGCAAGACCATTTGATTTCAAAGCCATTGTTCCTGATGTTGACATGAATCAGCGAAACACCGCTGTCAACGAGTGGCAGAAAAAATCTGAGAAATTCAATTTTGCGAAAGAAGATGCCAACAATGATATCGAATTCAACAAAGTGCTTTGGCATGGCATCAAAGGCAATATTCCCTTTCCGGGTCCCAAACGTGCCGCATTTCTCAAATTGAACGAAGAAGAGGGTGATGATGATTGAAAGTAGAATCACATTTTAACATTCATGAGAAGACGATACAGGATATTGTTTTTTATTCCTTTGCTATTGATACTGTGGTTGGTGATGGATCAATATGTTTTCTGTCCAAAACTAACTTTTCCCCCCGCCACAACTTTTTCGGGAAATAATATTTACAATCCATATTCCAATTTGGATACCACAGATGTTGTGGCAGCGAATTTTCATGCCCACTCCAAGGCATGGGGTGGATTGACCAATGGGAAAGGCAGTGCGCAGGACATATGGAGAAGGTACGACAGCATGGGTTATGCAATTCATGGGGTATCGCAGTACTTTAATATCGACACTTTTGGACAATCAGCTTTTAATTATGTGCCGGTTTATGAACATGGAGTAAATGTTAAGAAAACGCATCAGCTTGTAATAGGGGCGTCCTCAGTGGTTTGGAAGGATTATGTTTTCCCTCAGACAATTCAAAATAAGCAACACATCATCAATAAAATTGCAGAGGATCCTTATGCATTGATTGTATTGAATCATCCTAAAATGTTAAATGGGTACACTGTGGATGACATGAAAAAGATTTACAATTATGACCTGATTGAAATACTGAATCCTCAAGCTCAATCACTTGACCATTGGGATGCAGCGTTATCAAGTGGACGTGCAGTTTTCGGTTTGGCAGATGATGATGTACATAATGTTTTTAAAAACAGTTTGATCAGTAGGTTTTACAATCTTGTTTATGGATCAAATGCCCAGACACAGGGAGTATACCAAGCGTTGAAGTTGGGATCCAGTATCTCAGTTTGGGCGCCAAAAGTTGATGCAGACGATCTGATGGCAAAAAAAACAAAGATCCAATCAGCTAAAAAACTCCTTCAATCTGTTGAGGTATCAAATGGGTCAGTGCGCATCAAATTTTCAAAAGCCGTTGATACGATCAAAATGATTGGTCAACATGGAAAACTCCTAAGGGTCGACCTTATGAGAGACGTCCTAAACTATCAGTTCACACCCAGCGACACGTATATGAGGGTTGAGTTGGTTGTTCATGATGGAACAAGATTTTATATGAATCCCTTTTTCCGCTATTAAATTCAGCGTTCGATATTTCAAATACTTATCTTAGATATCCAAAATTTGTAAACATGCAACAAATCATCGCCCGCGTCTTCGGATGCCTCTTTATTTCTGCTTTTTTTAGTTTGACTGTTTTTGGTCAGAAAAAATCTGCAGTGAAAACTCCTGTGTCAGAATCTCCCGCTGTGAATGTTGAAGAATATTTTAAGCCAGTGTATTGGAGAAATATTGGTCCCACGCGCGGAGGCCGCTCTGTCACTTCTACAGGTGTGAAGGGAGATCCATTGACATATTATATGGGTACTACAGGCGGGGGCGTTTGGAAGAGTGAAGATGCAGGACAAACATGGAAAAATATTTCGGACGGATTTTTCAAAACAGGTTCAGTTGGCGCAGTTGCCGTTGCAGATGCAGATCCCAATGTGGTGTTTGTTGGAATGGGTGAACATGCACCAAGAGGTGTTATGACTTCATATGGTGATGGTGTTTATAAATCAACCGATGCGGGAAAAACTTGGAAGCAACTTGGATTGGAGTTGACGCGTCATATTTCCAACATTCGGATCCATCCAAGCAATCCCGATATTGTATATGTTGGAGCGCAGGGGGCATTGCACGGTCCTTCCAAAGAAAGGGGCATATACAAATCCGAAGATGGAGGAAAAACATGGAAGAATGTTTTATATGTGGATGAAAATTCTGGATGTGTTGATTTGAGCATGGACATGAACAATCCGCGCATACTCTATGCTGCGATGTGGGACCACAGAAGATTGCCTTGGGCAATTCAAAGCGGTGGCAAGGGAAGCGGGTTGTACAAGAGTACAGATGGCGGGGAGACCTGGACAAAAATTCAAAACGGCTTGCCAAAGGAGTTGGGTAAAATGGCCATTTCCGTTTCTCAGGCAAATTCAAACAAAGTATATGCTTTGATTGAAAGCGATACAGAAAAAGAACAAGGTGGATTGTTTGTTTCCAATGATGCAGGGATGAGTTGGAGAAGAGTCAGCAAAGACCACCGACTGGTTTCACGTGCTTGGTATTATATCGAAGTATTTGCAGATCCTCAGCAGGAGCAAACGGTCTATGTGCTTGGAGCAGCCGGACTCAAATCCACCGATGGTGGTCAGACCTGGACCAATATCAGAGGAACACATGGAGATTATCATCAATTGTGGATCAATCCAAAGAACAATCAGAACATGATCATTTCCAATGATGGAGGCGCAGCTGTTACATTCAATGGCGGCAATGTTTGGACCTCTCAGAACAACCAGCCAACTGCACAGTTCTACCGCATCAATGTCGACAATTTATTTCCTTATAATATCTATGCAGGTCAGCAGGACAATACTTCTGTGAAAATTGCAAGCAGAAATACGCAAGGTGGATCTATTGGTGAAAGACAGTGGACTTATTCTGCCGGTGGTGAATCAGCTTTTCTTGGATTCGATCCAAACAATCCACGTTATGTCATGGGCGGCAGCTATCAAGGCACCATTGAGCTGCTGGATACACAAACGGGTGAGGGCGTTGGTGTGATGGTATACCCCATGCAATACCAAGCCATGCAGCCCAAGGACATGACCTATCGTTTCAACTGGAACGCACCGATTGCCTATTCAAAACATGAAAAAAATGTTTACTACCATGCCGGCAACCGGCTCTTCAGGACAAGAGACATGGGAAAATCATGGGAGGCCATTTCTCCTGATCTGACTACACACGATACAACCAAAATGGGTATCAGCGGATATCCCTATACCAATGAAGGTGCGGGCGGAGAAAATTATTGTACGATTGCCTATTTCATGGAATCAGATAAAGAAAAAGGCGTGATGTATACAGGCAGTGATGATGGATTGGTATACGTTACAAAAGACGATGGTAAAAACTGGATCAATATTACCCCTTCAGATTTGGGTGAAGCGTTGATCAATGCCATTGAAGTTTCTCCACACGATCCCGCAACAGTTTACATTGCAGCAACCAAATACAAGTTGAATGATTTTACACCGTTTGCTTACAAGTCATCCGACTATGGTAAGACCTGGACAAAAATCGTCAAGGGACTTCCTTACGGGGCTTGTGTTAGAGTTGTAAGGGAAGACAACGTAAGAAAGAATCTTTTGTTTGCGGGAACTGAAATTGGTTTGTTTATTTCTTATGATGGAGGAACAACGTGGAATCCATTTCAAAGAAATCTTCCTATCACACCCATCACTGATTTGAAAGTACATCAGAACAATTTGATTGCTTCCACCCAGGGAAGAGCATTTTGGATCTTGGATGAACTGCAGCCAGTGAGAGGATACGACAATCAGGGCAATGTCAAATTGATGCCTTTACAAGAGACATATAGAATTTCCGGCTACAGTATTTTTGATACCAATGATGATGATACAACCAGGTATCCCAATACCACTGCCGCCAATCCTGCCACAGGCGCTGTGATTTACTACCATCTTCCCAGTGATAGTATCAAACACATCACCATTCAAATCAAAGATCCGCAAGGCCAAATCGTCCGCTCATTCAGCAACAAACCGGTTGATGTTCCTACCACCAACAACAGCTTGAAAGAAGAGCCTGCTTTGACCGCAAAAAAAGGACTGAACAGATTTGTATGGAATCTCCGCCGCCCTAACATGCCTACGATCGACAATGTATACATTGAGGGCAATTACAGTGGTGGTAAAATCATCCCTGGATCATATACTGTTACATTGAAGGCAGATGATGTAGAACAAACAACAGCTTTACAATTGAGTCAGGATCCCAGGCTTCAATTTTCCAAAGCTGATTATACAGCACAAGATGAGTTGCTGAAAAAACTCGAAAAGGACATGGTGGATATTCACGTTGCTGTCAATCAGATGAATGCACTTTCCAAGCAGATTGAATCGCTCAATAGATTGATTCAGCATGATGAAACCAAAAAAGAGTTGGTCGACAAAGGCAGGGCGGTCATTGAAAAAATAAAGCAGTGGGAAGAAAAATTGATACAGCCCAAGGCACAGTCATACGACGACATCATCAATTTTGTCAATAAACTCAGCGCCAATATTATTTTTGTACATGGTGAATTGAGTGCTACGATTCCTTACGTAACAGCTGGACAGGAAAAACGCTATGCTGATTTGCATGCAGAGTGGTTGATCTACGAAAAACAAATGAAAGAACTGTTGGCCAATGATGTGGCAGCATTCAATCAAATGTGTCGTGAAAAAGGAGTTACCAATGTCATCTTGCCCAGATAATTGCTCATGATAAATGCTTGTTTATGAAAAAAATAGTTGCTTGCTTATTGCTGATGCTTGCTCATGTATACGTTCATGCGCAAGTTTCTGTGGCCGACATGCTTTGTGAAAACATGCACAATCCGGTTGGTCTTTCATCAACACCTCCGCGGTTTACGTGGAAACTTTCATCCATGCAAAATGCAACCATGCAAACTGCTTACGAGCTTGCGGTAAGCAAAGCGAAAAGAAAAGTATGGAGCACGGGAAAAGTTGTTTCTGATCAATCCGTATATGTATCTTACGCTGGACAGACATTGGAGCCTGATACAAAATACCAATGGCAGGTTCGGGTATGGGACAACCATGGAAATGTTTCTTCATGGTCGGCTGTCTCAACATTTCATACTGCTTTTTTTGATTCCAGCTCCTGGAAAGCCAAGTGGATTGGCATTGGGTTTGAGGAGGACAAGCAGCATCGTCCCGCTCAATATTTTAGACATGACATCATCATTAGCAAAGAAATCGCTCAGGCAACTGCCTATATCACTTCTCAAGGCATGTATGACGCATCCATCAACGGAAAAAAAATTGGAAATGCTTATTTGACTCCGGGTTGGACCAGCTACAGGAAAAGACTGCAGTATCAGGTATATGACGTTGGCTCCATGTTGAAAAAGGGAACGAATGCACTTGCAGCCATATTGGGCAATGGTTGGTTCAGGGGTACCTTGGGGTGGACGAACAATGTGGATATATATGGCAAGGAGCTTGGACTCTTAATGCAAATCAATGTTGTTTACAAGGATGGATCCAAGGATTGTTTTATTACAGATGAAAACTGGAAATCCTCCTATGGAGAAATTTTGTCCAACGAAATTTACCATGGAGAAGAAATGGATGCCCGCAAAAAACAGCAAGGATGGAATCTTGCCGGATATGACGATTCAAAATGGAAGGAAGTTAAATTGCTTCAAACCGGATTCAAACACCTGATCCCCACCGAAAATGAACCCATCACATTGCACGAAACCATTCAGCCCGTAAAAATAATAACCACGCCAAAGGGAGAGAAAGTGTTGGACTTTGGACAGAACCTGGTGGGCTGGGTCAGGGTAAAAGTGAATGGCAAACCGGGTGATTCTATCCTCATCAAACATGCAGAAGTATTAGACAAATTTGGAAACTTCTATATCGATAATATGCGGTCGGCCAGAACAACGGCCAAGTATACATTGGCAGGCACCGGTGAAGAAATATTTGAACCTCATTTTACTTTTTTTGGATTCAGGTATATAAAAGTTGAAGGATACAACGGCGAGTTGAAACCGGAGCATTTCACCGCCATGGTGCTTCATTCAGACATGAAACCTTCCGGCGATTTTACAAGTTCAGATCCGCTGGTCAACCAACTGCAAAAAAATATTCAATGGGGACAGAAAGGGAATTTCCTTGATGTACCAACAGATTGTCCGCAGCGCGACGAGCGGCTGGGGTGGACAGGAGATGCACAAGTGTTTTCCAGAACAGCTGCCTTCAATTTCAATGTGCACAATTTTTTCAACAAGTGGTTGAAAGATGTTGCTTCTGATCAACTAGACAATGGAAGCGTACCTTTTGTGATACCCAACGTTTTGGGCGCAGGTGCAGCTGGCTCTACAGGATGGGCAGATGTTGCAACCATCATTCCGTGGAACATGTATCTGGTATATGGAGACAAGAAAGTTCTTGAAACGCAATACAATTCCATGAAAGCATGGGTGGGGTACATGGAAAAAAATGCAAACAACGATTTATGGAACAAGGGGTTTCATTTTGGCGATTGGTTGTTCTATCGACCCTTCGATGACAATGACGGACGCGCTGCAGTAACAGATAAATACATGATTGCTCAGTGCTTTTATGCACACTCAATAGATTTGCTCATCAAAGCAGCCAACGTGTTGGACAAAAAAGATGATGTTGCTTTTTATGGGGAAAGATTGAAAAAAGTGAAGGAGGCATATGTTAAGGAATACATGACCTCATCCGGTCGTTTGGTTTCGGGTACGCAAACTGCGTATGTATTGGCCCTGCAGTTTGATATGCTGCCTGATCCGCTAAGGAAATCAGCTGTTGAAAAATTGGTTGACAACATACAATCCTACAACACACATTTGTCAACTGGATTTCTTGGAACTCCATACCTGTGTGAGGTGTTGACCAAAAACGGCAGGTCAGACATCGCATATCAATTGCTCATGCAGAAAACTTTTCCATCTTGGTTGTATCCCGTTAAAATGGGAGCCACCACTATTTGGGAGAGATGGGGTGGAATGCATCCTGACAGTACATTTGAACCGGCAAGTATGAATTCCTTCAATCACTATGCCTATGGAGCCATTGGTGACTGGATGTACAGAAGTGTTGTGGGCATCGACAATGAAGATGGAAGTGTTGGATATAAAAAAGTTCGCATCAAACCATATGTGGTTGATAGTTTGAAAAATGCAGGAGCATATTTGGATACTTATTATGGGCGAATCAGCAATAGCTGGAAGACCGATGCAAAAGGCATTCAGATGGAAACGACCATACCGCCCAATACGACAGCGATTGTTTATTTTCCCTCCGACAAAAATGTGGTACTCAATGGAAAGAAAGCATTCCAAGAGACAGGATCCATGCGCCAGCGTTCAGAGGCGGGATATACTGTTTTTGAACTTGGGTCAGGGACTTATCTTTTCCAAGGCGAACGTTAAGATTCCAGTCCAGCCAGTGAAAGGCTCATTTTTTTCAGGTCATTGACCTCGGCATTTTCAACAATGCATTGAGGCATGAGTATCAAGGAAGTGTTGTCGGATTTCCACCAATTTTTGTGCAAAAGCGCATCAAAGGGAATGGTTCCGATGAGATAGCTTCTCTCATTGCCGGCATGCCACTCTTGAATTTGAATGAACTCCTCTTTTGGAATACTTTCAATATTTTCAAAACTCACATACACACGTAAATGAAAGTCATTGCTCAAAGTAGCTTTGATGGGTTGGTTCAATTTCTTGTATTCGTATTTGTATCCATATCTCAGCGCGGCGATATCGCTCAGTACAGCTGATCCGGTTGGAAAACTTCCTGCACCTTTTCCATAAAAAAATTGTTTGTCAGCAAATCCACTTTCAATAACCACTCCATTGTATTCGTTTTTCACGAAAAACAAATGCTCGTTTGCATCTATGAATTGGGGCAGTAAAAAGCTTGCTACTTTTCCATTGTTCAATTTTTGTGCCTGTGCAACCAGTTTGATGGATTGATTTTTGGATTGAGCAACTTTTGCATCTGTGTCATTGATTTGGGTGATGCCATTGAAAAGCATTTCCTGTATGTTGGTATTGATGCCATAGCTGTGTGCCAGCAGGAGTACCCATTTGTTGGCAGCATCAAATCCCTCGATATCCAATGTCGGATCAGATTCTGCAAATCCCAATTGTTGGGCAAGGAGCAGCGCCTCTTTGAAGTTGAGGTGCTCTTCAAACATTTTTGTGAGGATAAAATTGGTGGAACCGTTGACGATTGCCTTGATGGAATGCAGCAGGTCGTTGTCATAATATTCTTCCAAATTTCTGATAACTGGTATGGAAGCGCAGGCAGATGCCTCGTATAAAAGTGATTTTCCTGTAGTTTGCTGAAGTGTTATCAATTCTTCCAAATGCTCTGAGAGCATTTTTTTGCTTGCACTCACCACGTCTTTTCCATTTTTCAATGCGGTGGTTACAATCTCATATCCAGCTACACTGTCATTGATTACTTCTACAATGACATTGATTTCAGGATCAGCCAGCAAATCATTTTTCTCTGAAGTAAATAGAGTGGCAGGAGCATTTCTTTTTTTATGCGTATTCTTGATACAAACTTTTTTGATGCTTGCTTTGAGGGAGGGAGTTTGTTTGAGGATTTTATACAATCCTTCGCCAACAACACCAAATCCAAACATGCCAATTACAAGTGTTTTTTCTGATCCCATCTTATTTTGATATTAATTTGTTTAACAATACTGTGATTTTATCGTTTTCAAGTAAAAATCCATCGTGTCCATAAATCGAATCAATGATGGCCAAATCTGCATGGGGTATATGTGCAGCCAGCCACTGCTGTTCAATGATAGGAAACAGCAAGTCACTCGATATGCCAATGATCAAGGTCTTGGATCGGATGGTTGCCAATTTATTTTCAGCCTTGATTGTACCGCGCCCCAAATGGTGACTGTCCATGCTCTTGGTCAAAGCATAATAGCTGATGGCATTGAACCTCTTTGCAAGTTTTTCTCCCTGGTAACGCTGGTATGATTCGCTCCGGGTATGTTCAATCGCTGCATCTGCATCCTGTTGGGTAGTATCATATGCTTCGTAATGCCTGTAACTGAGCAAAGCAATAGAGCGTGCTACTTTCATGCCCTCCATACCAGCCGCTGCTGTATCAGTTTTCCAACTTGCATCGTTTTCAATGCTCATGCGCTGCGATGCATTGAATGCCTTGCCCCAGGGAGAATGGAATGCGTTGGTTGAAATGGGTACCATGTGTTCAAACAAATCCGGATTTTCGGTTGCCCAAGACAACAATTGCTGTCCCCCCATGGAAGCACCAATACCCATGAAAATTTTTTCTATTTGGAGTTCTTTTCTCAGCGCATCAAATGCACGAGCAGTATCGAGTGAGCTGAAAAATGGAAACGCATGAAGATAGGGCTTACCTGTTTCTGGATTGGTGGAAAGCGGACCGACACTTCCATAGCAACTGCCGGGCATATTGACACAAATGATGTAGCATCTTGCCGGGTCAAAAAACTTTCCATTCCCTACCATTCCGGGCCACCATTCAGATGGATCGCTGTTGGCAGTCATGCCATGAAAAATCCACACAGCATTGTCTTTTTTCTCCGAAAGTTTACCCCACACAGTATAGGTCAAGTCAAAATCACGGATCTTATTTCCCGATTCCAACTCCAGGGTTCCCTCGTAACGGTATGTCTTTGTTTGTTTTTCCATGTTTTCGATCTTCTTCCACCAGGGGCAATAAAAAAACCCATCTGAAGTCAGATGGGTTTTCACTATGATGGATGAGATCTTGTCTAGAGAAAAATCTGACTTATCTGCCTCCGCGTACGGAGTTGGATTTGACACCTTATTACGCGGGTAACAGGTTGTCAAGGCTTCATCGGGCCATTCCCTCTGCCTTTCTGGATAAGAAAATAAAAGAACTGGTGCAAATGTATGCTTTTTCTCGGATTTCTCAAACCGTTGCTTTTAACGGTTTGACAGAGCCTTAGATATAATTTTTAAAAATCCTCAAACATTCACCACATTTGTCTGTTGAATCAAAGTAATCAAGCGATTCCATGTCAGAACTCGATCACATAGAAGTAATTGGCGCCAAGGCACACAACCTGAAGAATATTGACATATCCATTCCCAAAAATAAATTGGTGGTCATTACAGGCATCAGTGGAAGCGGAAAATCTTCACTGGCATTCGATACCATCTATGCAGAGGGGCATCGAAGATACATGGAGACGTTCGGAACATACGCCCGTCAATTCATGGGCGAAATGGAGAGGCCGGATGTAGATAAAATAAGTGGACTCTCACCGGTTATTTCCATTGAGCAAAAAACGACCAATAGAAATCCAAGGTCTACCGTCGGAACCGTCACCGAAGTATATGATTTCATGCGATTGCTTTTTGCCAGAGCCAGTGATGCATATTCATACGAGACTGGAAAGAAAATGGTGAAGTTTACCGACGAGGAGATCCTTGCAGATATTTATAAAAAATATCCAAACAAAAAAATAACAATCCTTGCCCCTATTGTAAGAGGAAGAAAAGGGCATTACAGGGAATTGTTTGAAGAGACACGGAAGAAGGGTTTTGTAAAAGTGCGGATCGATGGAGAAATAAAAGACCTGGTGCCTAAATTACAGGTTGACCGTTATAAAATACATGATATTGAAATTGTAGTCGATCGCCTGGTGGTAAACAGCGAAATGAGACTGCGCATGCTGCAAAGCATTCAGCAATCGCTGCAGATTGGCAAGGGACTCGTATTTGCGCTCGTTCATGAACCCGATAAATTGATTCAATACAGCAAGAAGCTGATGTGTGCAGATACAGGAATTTCATACGAGGAGCCATCACCCAATACATTTTCTTTCAACTCGCCCTATGGTGCTTGTCCCGGATGCAAGGGTCTTGGTCAGCAGCATGCCATCAATCTTGAAGCCGTCATACCAGATGCAACAATTTCTATTGCGGAGGGAGGAATAGTTCCTCTTGGAGAGGCGAGAGATGCGTACTTCTATAAACTGATTGAACAGCTGGCAAAAAAACACAAATTCAGCCTCAAGACTCCCATTGAAAAACTTCCCAAGCCTGTTTTGAATCTCATTTTATTCGGTAATCAGGAAGGAATAGAAATTGCTTTGTCAGAGAATGAAAATGAGGCATCTTTTGAAGGGGTAGCCTCTATGATTTTGAGGTGGTTCACTGAGAGTTCCAGCGAAGGCATACGCGAATGGGCTGAAAAATTTATGACGCTGAAATCTTGTTCAGCATGCAATGGAGCCCGGCTGAAAAAGGAGAGTCTGTTTTTTAAGGTGGATGGTAAAAACATTGCTGAGCTGTCATCTCTCAATCTTAGTTCGTTATTCGGTTGGTTTGAACATATCGAAAAAAGACTCTCTGATAAGCAACAGTTGATCGCAAAAGATATTTTAAAAGAGATAAGAGACCGTCTTGGATTTTTGCTGAACGTTGGTTTGGGTTATCTCTCCATGGATCGACCCACTCGAACATTGAGTGGAGGAGAGTCTCAGCGCATCCGATTGGCAACCCAGATTGGTTCACAACTGCAAGGCATCACATATATTCTAGATGAACCTTCTATTGGTTTGCATCAGCGCGACAATCAGCAGTTGATTCAGGCACTGCAGGATTTGAGGGATATTGGAAACAGTGTGTTGGTTGTTGAGCACGATAAAGACATCATGCTCGCCGCTGATCATCTTATAGATGTCGGTCCCAAAGCCGGCATCCACGGTGGAAGGATTGTTGCTGCAGGAACGCCTGCCCAGGTTTGCAAGTCAGCCTCCGAAACTGCGCTCTATCTCAATAATAAAAAACGGATAGAAGTGCCATCCGAGCGTCGCACTGGAAACGGAAACATGCTGCAACTGAAAGGGGCCTCGGGAAACAACCTGAAAGGCATCGACATCAATATACCATTGGGAACATTTGTATTGGTTACGGGGGTAAGTGGAAGTGGAAAATCAACGTTGATCAATGAGACATTGTATCCAATCCTGAGTAAACATTGTTATGACAGCAACTTGGAACCGATGGCTTATAAAAAAGTCACGGGACTCGAGCATATTGATAAAGTGATTGAAATTGATCAATCGCCCATTGGCAGGACTCCCCGAAGCAATCCTGCTACCTATTGTAATTTCTTTACAGATATCAGACAATTGTATGCTGCAGTACCTGAGGCGAAAATCAGAGGGTACAATGCAGGCAGGTTCTCTTTCAATGTGAAAGCTGGAAGATGTGATGTTTGTGAAGGCGGAGGGCTGAGGGTCATTGAAATGAATTTTCTGCCAGATGTTTATGTGCATTGTGAAAAATGCAATGGAAAGAGATACAACCGTGAAACACTTGAAATCAGGTACAAAGGAAAATCCATCAGCGATGTATTGGACATGACTGTTGACGAAGCAGTAGAATTTTTTCAGCACATCCCTTACTTGTTCAGAAAAATCAAAGTACTACAGGAGGTCGGACTTGGATACATCACACTTGGCCAATCTGCTGTTACCCTAAGCGGGGGAGAAGCGCAGCGTGTGAAACTGGCGACTGAATTGGCAAAAAAGGATACCGGTAAAACATTTTATATTCTCGATGAACCCACCACGGGACTCCATTTCCAGGATATTTATTTGTTGTTGAACGTATTGAACAAATTGGTCAATCGTGGGAATACGGTCTTGGTGATTGAGCACAACCTTGATGTTATCAAAATGGCTGATTATATCATCGATCTGGGTCCCGAAGGTGGACAAGGCGGCGGTTCTTTGCTCTATCAAGGACATCCAGAGGGATTGCTGAAAGTGAAGTCCAGTTACACTTCCGTATATTTAAAACCTGAACTATCCTAATGGAAAGAATCATCATCGACATGGACGAAGTCATTGCAGATCCAATGGGGGATATGGTCGACTGGTATGAGAAAACCCATGGATTGAAAGTGGATTATGATCAGATGAAAGAAGGTTCATGGGTCAGGGGATTTCCCGAGCAGCACAGGAAAATTGTATTAGAGCGTTTGTACAGTGAGGGTTTTTTTCGCAATCTTCCAGTAATGGATGATGCACAAGATGTCTTGAAGGAAATGAATAAGCGGTATGAAATATTCATCGTTTCAGCAGCGGTTGAATTTCCCAACTCATTGAGGGATAAGCACGATTGGCTTTTGGAACACTTTCCTTTTTTCACCTGGAGGCAACTGGTCTTGTGTGGTGACAAGCGAATGATCC
>JBEGMC010000046.1:0-5993 GCA_041183265.1 Bacteroidota bacterium | reverse complement strand
ATAAATGACTAATCAGGAAATCTATATTTTTACATCCAATATTTATTTATGAACAAAATCCTTGCATTTGTAAAAAAATACAAAACTGAAGTCATCATAGGCATCATTGTATTTCTATCTTTTCTCTTGAAAGACGTTTTGAAGATTGTATTCAACATGTAGCTATTTGTATGATGCACTTACAAAGATCTTATTATTAAATAACCCGGTATTTAATATAAACGTTATGTCTGATAATTTACTGAATGGTATTCATCATATTGCCATTATTTGTTCTGACTACCAACAATCAAAAAAATTCTATACAGAGGTGCTGGGATTTGACATTGTCAATGAAACCTATAGAAAAGAAAGGGATTCCTATAAACTTGATTTAGCACTCAATGCCCACAACACCATTGAATTGTTTTCTTTCCCTCATCCACCGCAAAGACAATCAAGACCTGAATCCTGCGGATTGCGACATTTGGCTTTTAAAGTCAATGATATAGAAAAAGCCATTGCGTCATTATCAGATAAGGGTGTAACCTGTGAACCTGTAAGAGTGGATGAAATAACCGGAAAAAGATTTACATTTTTCTCGGATCCAGATCAACTGCCATTGGAATTATACGAAATATAAAAAACCCTTGCAAGCACAACACTTACAAGGGTTCATCATTGAATTTTAAGAGAAATATTATTTTTTCAGCACTGCATAGAAAGAAGACTCAATCTTCTTGTATTCATCCTCCAGTACATCAATGGCACCAATTCTCGATGGAGAGAATGGCTCAATCGCAAACAGAAGTGAAAAATATACATCACTCAATCTTCTGCGAAACTTGAATTCATCGAAGAAAACTGTTTTTCGATTGGTCTCAATGATTTCCTTTCGTAAACTGTCCAAAGCATCAAATCGGGTTTGTTCTGCGGCAGACCTGCTCCCCAGCTTGGCGAGTATTGCAATGGACTTATCCAAAGAATCAACCAGCACTGCAAGTTTTTCATGCAACCTGAACAATCGCATGGACTGTTCATGCAGCTGATTCATCTTAACAGCAGTAAATCCTTTTTCCGGATTGGGCTCCACGACAAAACTCTGCTCAAATTTTTGTTCACCGATTTCCAATACAGCTTTGTACTTTCCAGTTTTCACCTTAGGACCCAAAACGGAAGAAAACAAAACGCTGGAACCTGCAGTGAATCCACCTAGAGCAACCTTGCAGGGATTTTGATCAAGCCCCCAATAAACCCTGTTCAAACCTTTATTGGTTGTTCCGTTGATGTCCCTGATTTTTTTATTGCTCTCATCATAGAGAATGATTTTCACTGATTGCTCAGAACGTTGTTTCAAATAATACTCAAAACTGGGAAGATTGGCTTTATTGCCAGCTGTCCATCCGGCAAGATTGCCGTCTTCAGATGGAACCTGAGGTGCAAAATCATATTTGAAATGTGCAATTGGATAAAATACCACATCCTTGGTCAAATCTGTTTTGATCAATCTGCGCAGGGATGCCAGATTGTCCAATACATATATTCCTCGACCATGTGTCGCAATCGCCAAATCACCAGTATGCGGAACAACTTTCAAATCTCTCACCAAAGCATACCATGGAATATTTTGGTATTTGCTGCGCATCCATGTTTTACCGGCATCTATTGAAATGAACAACCCCATCTCTGTTCCAAGAAAGAGTAAATTTTCCTGTTCGAGATCCTCCCTGATTACATGCGCAAACCCAGTAAACTCTTTTGACTCAAATTTTTTCCAGGTCTTCCCTGCGTCATTGCTGACCACTGCATAGGTAGCGTGATCACCATACCCATGATTATCCAATGTTAGATATACCCTGTTCGGATTTTTAGAAGATACCTCAATGCTTGAAACCCATGCATACTTAGGTACCCCTGCGGCCCAAATACCAGCAGAGAGATTGGTCCAAGTTTTCCCTCCATTATTGGTATACTGCAAATGACCGTCATCCGTACCAACCCAAATGATATCTTCATTGCGAGGGTCCTGTGTCATGGTGAAAATGGTACAATGATTTTCCGCGCTGGTATTGTCGCCGGTAATGCCACCGCTTTTCTCTGTGTTTTGCTTATTTCTGTCATTGGTGGTAAGATCAGGAGATATCTTCATCCAATTGTTGCCCTCATCGATTGACTTGTATAAGTACTGATTGGCAGTATACACATTGTAACCACCCGGACGCTTGCTGCTTTTCGCAACAACAATGGGTGAATTCCAATTCCATCTGTGAAGGTCTTCCCCAACATTTCTCTGTGGCTTGATACCATAACTCAATCCATTGGAAAGATTGATGCGATTGATTTCTCCGCCTTGCGACTCAGCATAAACAATATTTGAATTGATAGGAGATGGCTGTACCCAGAATCCATCACCCCCATTTAAAAATTTCCAATCTGTACTGGAAACTCCTCCGGGTGAAGAACTTGGTGCCATCCACGAACCATTGTCTTGCAACCCGCCATATACATTGAAAATTTTATCATTGCTGACTGCAACATGATAAAATTGTCCAACAGGCAGATTGTTCAAAAATGACCAAGACACTCCCTTGTTATGACTTACATATACGCCACCATCCGTACCCAGGTACATGGTATTGGTATTAAAAGGATTGATCCACAATGCATGATGATCGGCATGCGGAACTACATCACCGATAATCGTATTGGACCATGAATAACCTCCATCGATTGAATATTGAAAATCAAATGCAGGACGATATACACGCTTAGGATCTTTGGGGTCAAATTCAAGTGCACTGAAATAAAATGGTCTGGCCGTAATATTATCTGTACTTGCTAATTTGGTCCAAGTCTCTCCTTCATCTTGTGACTGATAGAGTCCAGGTACCTTGGCTTCGACAATTGCAAGGACTTCCTTTGGCTTGGATGGATTGATGGTGACAACAATTCTTCCAAGATCACCATCAGGCAATCCAGCCTGAATTTTTTTCCAGGTCTTCCCACCATCAATCGATTTATACAATCCACTGGTGCTTCCACCTGAATTGAAGGAGAATGGCTGACGCCTGAATTTCCAGAAACTTGCCAGGAGTATATTTGGATTCGTAGGGCTCATCGCAATATCCGCACAACCGGTTTCTTCATCTATGTACAATATTTTGCTCCAACTCTTTCCGCCATCATTTGAATGATAGAGTCCTCTGTGTTTGCTCGAACTCCAAAGTGGACCAGGTGCAGATACAAAAATGCGCTTGGTATTGGTTGGATCGATGATGATTTTACTGATGTGCTCTGTACTGTCGAGTCCGATTTTCTGCCAATTGGCCCCAGCATCAGTTGACTTGTACAATCCATCCCCGATGGAAACGGAGTTGCGCATATTGCTTTCACCAGTTGCTGCATATATGATTTTTGAGGAAGATGGATCGAGTGCCAAAGCTCCAATCGATTGACAGTATTTGTCGAAGATTGGAGTAAATGATATCCCACCATTCAAGCTTTTCCAAATTCCTCCACCTGCTGTTCCCACGTATAAATTGATCTGATTGTCAACCGTAGTCCCCGCAATACTGGTGATCCTTCCGCTCATCGTAGAAGGACCAAGATTTCTTGCAGACATCGATTGAAAAAAAGAAGAGTTGTTCAGCAAACCTGTTGATGAAGTCTGTGCATGGATGAATGAAAATGCACCTAACAGAAAACTGCTGAGAAATAGTGTAATTCTGTACATATGATTAATTTCCTTTGAAGATGTTTTCATCAATGGTTGGGTTGATATCTATCTTATCTGTTACAAGTAATTGCCCCATTTGCTCAGATTTGTGTGGAATCTTAATGCCGAAAGGAATGGTTTTATAATCAAATACTTTGGTAACCATTTTCATTTCTTGCCCCTGCTGTTTGACCGTTTTTTCTTCTTTATAAATCAAAGAAGTGTTGACATCAAAGAAATAAACACTTTCATTGTTGTTTTTGGTAGTCATCTTTACTTTATAGAACTCATTTCCATCTTCTTCATCTTTCCCCAAAAATTCTACAGTTGAACCTTTGGAAGCATAGTCAATGAATTCATCCTGAATATCCAGTTCATCCAGCTTTTGTTTCAACTCTTCCTCAGAGATGGGCTGCAGAGATGATCTGCCTCCAAACGGATTTTGAGACCAGCCTTTTGTAGGTGTTGTGATATCAATGATTTTTTGTCCCTGGAATTCAGCATCGACTCTCACACCTACATTGTGAATTGCCTGCTGGGTGAAATTGATTTTAATACCCTGAACCTCAATAAAGCCATTTACTTTCATTGACTTTACTTGTTTCCATTTTTCTTTACCGCCGATGGCAGTGATGTATTTTTCAATGATCTCATCGGCCGTTTGTGCCTGGATATTGAGTGAGAGCAAAACAATAGGGAGCATCAGAGCTACGTAAACAAAGAGCTTTTTCATAAAGAATGTTTTTAAGTGAATACAAAATTATCAGGGGCGTTCATCGGTTTTTCAAGATTTGGATGAACGGTTATAACCCCATTTTATGGGTAAATGTAGATCGGGAAAGAATGAGACCCTTTCTAAACAGGGAATAAATATGTTAAATATTCAAAAAAATGAAGCGGATGGCCAATCAAGCGACTGAGAATGATAGCATTCCTATAAATATTTTTTATTTCACATATAATCTTGACAAAACACGAGTGAATAAAGCATTTTTATTCATAAATGATTAAATTAAGAAATAAACAACCCAAGCAGGCAACATGAGAAATCTTGAAAACCCTCTATCTGAACTGTATGCATACGTAGCTGATGCTGAAAAAATAAATGAAACTGTTTCAAGTGTGAATATAGGATGGCATATCGAACATGCACTGTTGGTCATAATAAAAATCATTGAATCGGTCATGAAATCTGATCCAGACAAATACAAATGGAAGTTTAATGTTTCGAGAACCATCGTATTCACGCTAAATAAAATTCCGAGAGGGAGAGGGATTGCACCTGATATCGTAAAACCCAAACAGAAAGAGCCTGTAGATTTTGATGCACTGTTTGCAAAAACAAGGATGTCTATCACGGAACTACAAAAAGCAGATCCCAAACAATATTTTTTACATCCCGTTTTTGGCAACCTCCACAAGGAAAATACTTTTATCATGCTGGATATTCATACCAGACACCATGTTCATATCATAAAAGACATTATTTCTTCTGAATAATTTGATTGTGAATTGATTGTGACTTATCAAGCACGCAACAGCTATTTTTAAATAATTGATTTATAATTTGTTTTAATTGTGCCCATAACGAAGCAAAGTCATTGACTCCTGAAACGGAACCGCATCAGGAAAAAAATGATCCAACCACCGATTAACTTTTATAAAGGAAGTATTTAAATTAGTTGTAGATAAGGCCTAAAGGCTCTTGTGTAAGGCTTTTTGGCCTCATACATTTATGCTTTGATATGAACAGCAAAGAAGAGTTCATAAAAAAGTTAGGGCAAAACGTTAGAGAAAAAAGGTTGCAGCGAAAATTGACAGTGGAAAAACTATCAATGGAGGCGGGTATGCCCTATTCACAAATCAGCAGACTAGAACTGGGTAAACGCAATCCAACGGCTTACACACTCTACCTCATCTCAAATACACTCGGGTGCAGTCCTTCAGAATTATTTGATGGGCTCTATCAAAATAAATACAATGATCAACAAAATTATAATGATGTTCAATAAAATCCTCACGTTATTGAATACCTAAGAATTTATTTGATTACCTCTTCCCCCAATTCATTGCTGCCAACCTATATAAACAACCCCTTAAAAGAAAGGGTGCTGGAAAGCACCCTCGTTAGCATTGCGTAAAGGCTCTGATTGGTAGCTATGTTAGAAATGATATTGAATGATAGATCGCTGTTCAAAGGTGATGCAATTAAGTTTATCAGTTGTCTTCCAATTAAATAATGCATTCTGAAATTTGAATAAATTATTTAAAAGGCTTTCTATATTTTTTTAATGATATC
>JBEGMC010000045.1:0-82026 GCA_041183265.1 Bacteroidota bacterium | reverse complement strand
ATATCAGACTATCAATAAAATATATAGGAAATTACCTTTTAAATATTTGATATTCAATATTTTATGAAATATTTTTTGCTTTTGGTTTCTACATTGCTGCTCCAACGAGAAATAACCTTTTCGCAAATCAGTGATTCACTGATTTTCAGCAGAAAGATCAATTATTTGAAAACCATTCTCGAAACCAAAGAATATCTGTACCCCATTAGATCAAAAGAAGCATCGGTTTTTTTAGACATCCCCATTGGAGTTTACCCTGAAAAAGAACAAATTCTCTACAAAACACCGGATGGTATTTTCATAAGATTCGATGGAACTGGTTTCATTTTCAAACTTGTTGGACTGAATGATAGCCTGGCAAGTTTCAAGAGAATTGACAAGACAGTCAATATCAATTACAACCTTGGTGCTTTCAACTTTATCAGCGGGAAAGATATTTACAACTACGGTGGATATGGATTCTGGAAGAGCAGTGGACTCATCAGAAAATATGATGAAAAAAGCCGTGAATGGAGCATCATCAAAACCAATATAGAAGTCCCACAACAGATTTTCAAAATCATCACCGCTTGGTTTGATTCTGAGAAAAATCATTTATATGTACCCTACCGATCAGAAGTAAATGCCGGGTTAAAGGAAAATATTTATCAATATGGTAAAATAACCCCACTGGCCTATCAATTTGACCTCAATACAAGAGATTGGAAATTATTGGGGGAAAGTTCAAAACAGTCAATCGATATTTTAAAAGATGCCAATTTGTTTTTAAGTACCAAAAAAGGATTGATGGTATTGGCATTCGAACAGCTTTATTTATTTGATTATGTCAATAATAAGATTTTAAAACTCAATGACAACCTGATCGGTCAGCTATACATGCGCATAACTGATGTGAATGCGGTCTACCATTTGAATAAACAACTGTACCTGATTGACAGGCAAAAAGGGACAGTGGATTCTCTTCAACTTGATTTAGATACATTTCAATACACCGGTGAACCCATCTATACCCCTATCAAAGATTACAGATGGATCTGGATGCTGAGTGGAGCGATTGCCATCATGTTGATTGTTGCTTTGGTTAAACGATGGTTTGATAAAAAAATAGCATCTATAAAACCAGCCAATCAACATACAAAGAATTTCAAATTTGAATTTTCAGATATCGAAAAAGCACTTATTCAAATGCTGTTGGAAAAATCAAAATCCAATCAAACAGCCACCATCAATGAGATCAACTATGTGTTGGGGGTAAAAGACAAGAACATCGGACTCCAAAAGAAAGTAAGAAGTGAGGTGTTCAATGCCGTTAACGAAAAATTCAAATTGATTTCAGATTGGGACGAACCATTGGTGCAAAGCATCAGAAGCGAAAGCGACAAAAGATACTTTGAATACATGATCAGAAAAGACATGATCAAAGAAGCAGAAAAAGTAATGCAGAGCTGAACATTCTAATCCTTTCGCCTGAAAACCTCTTTGCCATTCAATACGGTGCTGACCACTTTTACAGCTTTTATTTGAACCGGATCTATTTTGCGCAAGTCCTGTTCCAATACAGCAAAATCAGCATAGGCGCCCACTTTGAGCATTCCGGTTTTCCCATCCATGAAAGATGCATAAGCATTGTTGACCGTATATGCCTTCAATGCATCCTCTACAGCAATTTTCTGATCAGGATACCAGCCCTTTTCATTTTTTCCATCCCCCGTTTGTCTGGTCACAGCAGCATAAATACCATACATGGCATCGACGGGTGCAACGGGCCAATCTGATCCAAACGTTACCCGGACGCCTCCATTCATCATCTCTTTGAATGCATATGTGCCCCTTAATCTTTCTTCATCCAGTCGCTTGTTCGCCCAAATTCCATCATCATACAAATGATAAGGATGCATGGAAGCAATTACCTGCTGGTTGGCAAAATGTGGAATGGCACCCAACTGAATGTGCTGAGCATGTTCTACCCTGAATCTTCTGTCACGCGATCCATTTGATTTTTGTGCCTCAGCATAAACGGCTAAAATAAAATCATTCGCACGGTCTCCAATGGCATGGACAGCAACATGCAATCCTGCCTTGTCAGCACCCAATACCCAATTCCTTAAATCAGTTGTGTCCGTAATGGTTAATCCATGTGATTTCGGATCATCCAAGTATGGTTGATGAAACCATGCAGTTGTTGATCCCAGTGAACCATCAACATATCCTTTCAATCCACCCCACTTCAACATATCATCGCCTCTTCCATTTTTTTGAACAAATGAATCAAGTCTGGACCAAGTGGCGAGTGGAACAAACGAATACATTCTGATAAATGCATTGTTCTTGGATGCAACCCTTCTGTAGGTTTCCAAATCAGCCCAGCCTCCATAGGAACCCATGTCGCATACCTGTGTAACGCCTCTCTCCAATGCATGTTCCGCTGCAGCTTTGTAATAAGCTTCCAATTCGCTCTCACTGGGAGCAGGAATGGCTCTGTCGATCAATGACATTGCCTGGTCTTTGAAACATCCGGTCAATTCACCTGTTGCATTTTTAACCACTACTCCTCCTGATGGAGAAACAGTGTTTACATCGACACCCGCAAGCTGCATGGCTTTTGAATTGGCAAACGCCATATGTCCGTCGTATCGGCTGATGAAAATGGGATGATCTCCAGAAACTGAATCAATCCACTCTTTGCTGGGCAATTCCCCTCCCCAGTTTTCATTGTCCCAACTTCCCTCTTTGATCCACGCATCACCGGGATGCTGTTTGCAATAATCACTGATGCGCTGTATGAATTCCTTCTTGGTCATGGCATCTTTCAGTTTCACGCTGGACAGCGCATAGCCTGCAGATAAAAAATGGGTATGATTATCGGTAAAGCCCGGCACGACCATCTTCCCACCCAAATCAATTTTCACTGTTGCATCAAATGCGGCTGCATCACTCCCTACATATACAATCTTCCCTTCCTTGATTGCCATCACGGTGGCAGTTGGATTGGATGAGTCGCCTGTCCAAATATTTCCATTCACATAGAGTGCATCCGCTTGATTGGATGAGTTGCATGCAAACAATGCAATGCAAGCAAAAAACAACAATGAGATTTTTTTCATTTGATTATTGATTGAAATGATTCCACAACATTTTGGATAATTTTCTAGTCAGCTGCCAGGCTTCGTTTTCATTCCCCCAGCTGATGTCTTTGTTGTTTTTGGTGAATACACTGAAAATATATGGATGTCTTCCGTTTACAAATAGCACCTCGCTTCTGCTGGCATTGACGGCTCCATTCTTGGAAGCAACAAATACACCAGCAGGAATGGCTGACAAGGCTTCTTCATCCCAGTACTGACGACCCATGATGCGAAGCATCTGGTCGCTGGCTGCTTTGCTGACAACTTTTCCTTTTACAATATCCTCCATCATACGTCCCATTTCATTGGGCGTTGTTTGTCCCCAGCCATATACCACTCTGTCAGATTCTCTGCCGGGTGTCCTGCTGTTTACACGCGTTGCATGATATCCCATGCTGTCCAACAACTGATTGATTTTTTTGCCTGTTCCTGCAATGCTTTGAAGCCATAAACTTCCGGTATTATCTGAAATGGTCATCATCAGCATCATCACTTTACTCAATTCAATTTCTGTTTGAGGTTTGAGGTAGGCAACAATGTCTTCTCCCGGATCGTAATTCAACGTATCATACCAGACCAACTTCTGATGATAATCCAATTCTTTTTTATGTATGCGGTCCATGATGCCGATCAGTATCGGGACTTTCACAATGCTGGCAGTCGGGAAAATAGTGTCCCCGTTGATGGAGACTGTTTGTCCGGTTGTAAGACTCTTTACATATACACCGATGCTTCCGTTGAACCCCTGAACAAGCGCTGCAATTTTATCTTCTAATTTTTTATCTCTCTTTTGAGCATGAGAGGAAAAGAGTGAGAGCAAAAAGATTACAGAAAATATTATTTTTTTAATCTGATTGCTTACTTGCATTTGATTCCTGAATTTTATGCAATATAAAATTATTCAGCTTGTGGTGTTGCTGTTGATCAGGAGACAGGTAGAAAGCCCCTTGAATCTTACCAATGCAGTTGGGTGCTCCGCAAAGACATTGAAATGCCCTGTCCATTTTCCACTCAGTGGAGGGATAGAAAAAAGTGATGGGGTCACCGACGTGTAAATCCTTCAATGCCACCAACTTCATTTCAGTCGTATCAAAAAACGCAGAAGGATCACAACTGTGATTCGTATACTGTAAAAATTCAGGTCCAAGTAGTATGTGCTCGGAATCACTGAGTTGAACAGTAAGGTATGTAGGGACATCCAATACCTCTCTTGCAAAAAAAGGAGAAATGACTTCTCCTTTTGCAAAACTTTTATTCGAAAGCAGTCCCTTGTTTCCTTTTTCGTCCTCGACCAATAAAACAAATGAGTGATCTGCCAGAATTTTATGTGGACCGATATTCATACAGAAATCAACCGCGCATGATGCCTTTCACAAATCCAACCGACTCAGCCATACCTACCAATGGATCTGTCATGTCTTTTTCATATTCAACACTGCAGACTCCTTTGTAATTGACTTTTCTCAGCGCCTCCATAAAGGCAGGATAATTGATCGCACCACGTCCGATTTCAATCACTTTGGCATCCTTGGCCATGGCTGTGACATCCTTCACGTGCAAGTCAAACAAACGATCGCGGTATTCTTTCACCGCTTTTTCAGGCAATACACCTGCACGGAGGGTATGGCCAATGTCAATGCAGAGTCCCACGCGGCTGTCAAAATTTTTAATGCGGTCGTAAATATCTTTAGGAGATGGATACAACTTATCCTCCGGACCATGGTTGTGTATCGCGAGACGAATATTGGTTTCCTTGACTTTTGCTTCTGCATAACTGAGCAACTCCTGATTCGGTACCCCGACGATCATTTCAACTCCTACTTTTTTTGCATACTCAAAAGCCTGATCCACAGCCTCTTTCGAGCGCATATATATTACACCAACAGTATATACATTGATTCCTCCATCGGCAAATTTCTTCTTGGCAACTTCGATGGCCTCATTAGAACTGTTCAAAGGCAAGTGAATCTCTTTCAATGATAAGTTTTTCACATTGAGCTTTTGCAACATGGATATCATTTTGTCGATATCAAATCTTGCAAAAGAATATCCAGCAAATCCCAGTGGAAATTCAGTGGGAGCATCAAATGATTCCATTGCAAAAGATGGTTGTGCAACTGCGCCTGCAATGCCGAGTGCGGATAATTGTAAAAATGACCTTCTATTTTTCATAACAGCAAATTTTTGAACCGTTTAAATTTATTTAGAATGCTTAAATTACTTAAAGTTTTATAATGGCAAAACATTTGCCCTAATATATTCACGCAATGCTTTTCATAACGATTGCCTTTTGCATCTTACTGCTGATTCTGCTGATCTCCTGGCTGAAATGCAATACATTCATTTCTTTCATCATTGTTTCATTGGCAGGCGGACTCCTCCTGGGAATGCCACTGGAGAAAATTCCATTTGCCATCCAAAAAGGGGTTGGAGACACCCTGGGATCCCTCCTGATGGTGATCCTGTTTGGCGCAATGATTGGCAAGCTGGTCGCAGAATCGGGAGCTGCACAAAAAATAAGCGATGTGCTGCTGAAAACGTTTGGTGAAAAAAGAATAACCTGGGCACTGGTATTGACCGGATTCATTGTGGGCATTCCGCTGTTTTACAACGTGGGGTTTGTTTTGCTGGTCCCCCTGATTTTTTCTATTGTATACCGCCTCAAACTCCCAGCAGTATACGTAGGCATTCCCATGCTTTCAGCTTTGTCTGTCACACACGGACTCCTTCCGCCCCATCCATCACCTGCTGCATTGGTCAATCAATTGCATGCAGACATGGGCAAAACCTTGATGTATGGGATATGCATTGCAATCCCAACGATCATTGTTGCGGGTCCGCTTTTTGCCAATACTCTGAAAAAAATGGATGTGGAACCGCTGCAGACATTCAAACCTAAGGATATTGATCAGGCAGCGCTGCCGGGATTCATCAACAGCATCATCACATGCCTGCTTCCTGTTTTCATCTTACTCATTACTACCTACTTCAACCTGAATCCAACTGCAGGCAAGTCACCCGGATTCATCCAGTTTGTTTCAGATCCAAGCATGCTGATGTTCGTATCCATGCTGTATGCAACATTTGCATTGGGACTCTCAAGGGGCAGTTCTATCTCATCTATCATGTCAACCTATGCAGATTCCATCAAAGATGTGTTGATGATCATTTTGATCGTTTCAGGTGCAGGGGCGCTCAAACAGGTATATGTTGAAAGCGGTGTAAGTGCGCAACTCGCAGCAGCATTCACAGCATTGCAAATGCCTCCCCTGCTGCTGGGATGGATGATCAGCGCGATCATCAGAGTTGCCATGGGATCGGCTACAGTAGCAGGACTCACTACAGCTGGCATCATAGCGCCCGTGGTGGTTGCCACCAATACCGATCCCAGTTTGATGGTATTGGCTGTGGGCTCCGGAAGCCTGACCCTCTCTCATGTAAACGACAGCGGATTCTGGCTGTTCAAAGAATATTTCAACCTGAGCATCAAACAAACGCTGAAATCCTGGACCATCATGGAAACGATTGTATCTGTCATGGGACTCATCGGTGTATTGATCATTGATTACCTGATCAAATAAATCGATTTCGTACTTTACCAAGCAGTTGAATACTGAATCTGTAATTTAGAATGAGTTAAAAATATTTAAACTGAATATATGTTTCCAAGAAGAACTTTTTTGAAATCAACCATCGCTGCAAGCGGCATGCCATTGCTGTCATCCTTTGCCCATTCTAACCAAGATGAAATCGTTGCAGAGAAAAGAATACGCTTTTCTGTCATCAACATCAACCACAACCATATTTATGGCATGTGCAATGCCGTCATCAATGGCGGTGGAGAACTGGTGGCCGTCTACGCTAAAGAACCGGAATTGGTAGCAGCATTCACAAAGGCATTCCCCCAGGCAAAAGTTGCATCCAGTGAAAAGGAAATTTTGGAAGACAATTCCATTCAACTGATCCTCAGCTCCGGCATTCCTGTTGAAAGGGGTCCGCTTGGAATCGAAGTCATGAAACACGGGAAAGATTACCTGGTAGACAAACCGGGCATCACCACGCTTGAGCAATTGGCTGCGGTAAAGAAAGTGCAGAAAGAAACCAAACGCATCTATGCAATCATGTTCAGTGAACGCTTTGAAAACAAGGCAACCATCAAAGCAGGTGAACTTGTAAAGCAAGGATTGATTGGGAAAGTCATTCAGACCATTGGACTGGGTCCACATCGTATCAATCCAAAATCAAGGCCGGACTGGTTTTGGGACAAGAAGAAATTTGGAGGAATCATCACAGATATTGCCTCTCATCAATTTGATCAATTTCTTTTCTTCACCAATTCGACCAGTGCAGAAGTCGTAGCCTCCCAAATTGGAAATGTCAACCATCCGGATAAACCTGATTTTGAAGATTTTGGAGATGTGATGCTGAAAGGCAATGGTGGACAAGGTTATATCCGAGTGGATTGGTTTACTCCGAACGGATTGAAAACCTGGGGCGATGGAAGATTGACCATTTTAGGAACCGAAGGATTCATTGAGATCAGAAAAAATATTGACATCGCCCGCTATGACAGTGGCAACCACCTCTACTATGCCAATAACCAGGAAACAAAGTACATTGACTGCAGAGATGTGCAGCTCCCATTCGGGAAAATGTTTGTGGACGATGTAGTCAACAGAACCGAAACGGCCATGTCGCAGGCACATTGTTTCCTTGCAACAGAACTCTCATTGAAAGCCCAAAAATTTGCCAAAAGAATCTGATCAGAGTTTTATTTGTTGATGACCCGAGCGAAGCGGAACTAACTTCCCCTTCCAATAAAAAGCTCCCGGAACATTTTCAGGCAATGTGATATCTGCTATGACCCCGGCATCACCTTTTTTCCGGATTTCAACATTGATCATACCCGCTGGGTGAGGCATGCTGCCTACCACATGGTTCAACTCGCCCAATGCAGGTGCAATGCGCACTGCAGCAAATCCGGGTTTCGATGGAGTGATACCACAGATGGTTGCAAAGAAATCGTAATTGGGACTCGAACTCCATGCATGACAATCTGAGCGTGTTGGATCGGGCTCTTCAGCAAAAGTTGTCAAACCAAGATCAATCATATCCCTCCATGGTTTCAGTTCTTTGTAATACTTATTTGCATTCCCTGTATAATTCAAAGCCCTGTTCAGGTAAAAACGATAATAGAAAGTAGCTTGACTGAGTGAAGTATCGGACAATGTGTTCATCATGATTTTTTGCTGCAATGCAGCTGGAACACTGCCGGATAAAATGGCCATGATGTTGGCATGCTGACTGAAAGTATTTTTTATGGGTGTATTTGCAATGACTGATCTTTTCGGGTCATAACATGCATTGAAAGTAGATGTTCCCAATTTGTCTGCAAGCAGCTTGTAATGATTGGCCTCATTTGTTTTGCCAAAAAAACTGAACAACTCAGCAGCTTGTTTCAAAGTATATACATATTGAAATGTAACCACAGAGGAGTTCCCATCGTTTGCTCCATCGGGCGTTCCACCAGGAAACTTTTGGTTCCAGTCCACAAAATTCCACCACTTCATGGGTCCCAACATATTTTTTTGCTGGTCAATTTTTTTCTCATACCAATCCAATACACCAGCTGCTGCCATCAAAAATTGCTCAACAAATTTGAAATCACCACGATGCATCCAATAATCATGGAGCATGCTGATCCAATAAAGAGAGAAAGGTGGAATGACCTGTAATCGACTGCTTGGGTAGCGTCCCTGTGTGAGTCCCTCTGGCACTCGCGAATGATAAAAATCCAGGATCGCCTTGCGCATCAAACGATCATCGCCCGTCACATACAATGAAATCAATGATTGGATTCTGGTGTCGCCTTCATACTGAAGCTGCTCATAATAGGGACAATCAAAATAGGTTTCTCCCGCGCAGAGCTGTGCAGTTCTCCATCCAATGTCCCAAATCTGCTGCAGGGAGGAATCATTGGATTTGAATGATGCCTTCACTTCAAAGGGATAACCTGTCGCCATTCCATACAGGTCATTGATCAGCAAAGGCTCATCTTTTGTGGTGATGTCTACCTGCACATAGCGATAGGTTCTGAACCAGAGGGGACGAAAAACTCTCTGCTCTCCACCGTCAGCAATGAAAATATCATAGTTGCCGATAACAAGTTTGCTGTCAACATCATTGCGGTTTCCTTTTTGAAAATCCTTTCTTCTGTGTGGGCCATTGACATTGACGCCTTTGTATTTTGCGGAGTTGGTATCTACCAACAAAGCTTCGGTATAACTCAATTTGATTTCAGCATTTTTACCCTTGCTGGTAACCAGTTGAGGATATGCAACGGTATTGAATGATTGATCCAGTAAAATGGAAACTTTTTTATTGGCGGGTATCATCAACGGTTTGTTGCCTGTAAGAAAATCATTCCCTATTTGCATTCCCTCCGTTCTGCGAACGCTTGGAATGCGTTGCATTTTCTCAAACATCAATGGAATATTTCTGGGTTGAAGGCTCCATAAATTATCCGAACCGTAGCCAACATTGACAGGATTGCCGATGGATACTGCTTTCTGCCATGCATCATCGTTGTAAGCAGGCAACTCCCATCCCCAGGGATATTTGGAGGCATCCACCTGATCGCCCGGTCCAACCACCATGTACGATTTCACCCTTGCACCGTTGTCGAGCGAGCATGGCAAGTACGAACTGTCGCGCAAAACTTTCCAGGTTTTATCGGTGTTGACTATTTTCTCTGTTTCTCCATTTCCCTGCAATGCAAAGGCAGTTTGATTGGATATCTGTGCAACAGGTGCATGAACACCCATGTTCCAAACAAGGGCTGCGATGGTATTGGAGCCTTTTCGCAAATAGGGTGCGATGTCGATGGATTCAAAATACCAATTGTAAAGGTCGCCTCTCGCAGGACCGCTGCAAACTGCTACGCCATTGACAAACAAACGATACCTGTTGTCGGCACTGACGTGAATGATAAATTGTTTCGACAGGCTGTCGATGGAAAAATTTTTCCTGAAATGATAGACCCCATAATCTCTTTGTGGAACATTGGGGCAGGTAATCCAGGACGCCCGCCAGGAACCTTTCAGCAACTCGGGATTGATGGAGGTTTGACCTTCAGCAAGCATACCATGAACAAGTAAAAACAGGAATAATTTGATTCTCATGAGCAATAATTTAATAAGCGGTATGCCCTTCTGCGCAATAAAAGAAGCCGCAATGTCATCCAACCTTCCGCCGGGCCATCCAAAAATTTTATTCATCTAAATGTAATAAATCTTCCGCTCGAATTGTAACTTAGGTATTCATCATTCATTAAAAAGCTTGCTATGTCGAAACAAAAAAATCGAAGAAATTTCATCAAAGAAAGTTCACTTGCAGCAGCCGGATTTTTTATCGTTCCCCGTCATGTAATCGGGAAGGGCTATACTGCCCCTAGTGATAAATTGAATATTGCTGCTATTGGTTCAGGTGGAAAAGGACAGTCGGATATCATCAATGCATACAACAATGGAGCCTGCAATGTTGTGGCGTTGACAGATGTTGACTTTGATAGAGCAAAGGTTGCAGTGGATAAATTCCCCAATGCAAAGCGCTACAAAGATTTTAGAAAAATGCTGGAGGAATCAGGCAAAGACATTGATGCAGTAACGATTTCAACACCTGACCATTTTCATGCGTTTGCCGCGATGGCCTGCATGCAAATGGGAAAACACGTGTACGTGCAGAAGCCGCTTACGCACAATATTGCTGAAGCACGGATGTTGACTGAAGCAGCAAGAAAATACAAAGTAGTCACACAGATGGGCAATCAGGGCTCATCCAATCCACATCAGCAGGTAGCAGTTGACTGGTTCAACAAAGGCTTGATCGGACCTGTGCACAAGGTAGAGATCTGGACCAATCGTCCTGTTTGGCCACAGGGAATCCCCGTGCCAAAAGACAAACCAACATTGCCAGCATCCATGGCACCTGAGGACTGGAATACCTGGCTCGGTCCCGCTGAATATGTAGATTATCATCCTTTGTATCATCCGTTCAAATGGAGAGGATGGTGGAATTTTGGAACCGGTGCATTGGGAGATATCGGATGTCATACCATCGATTCTGCTTTTAGAATCCTGGGATTGGGATATCCAACTGAAGTAGAATGCAGTGTGGGACAGGTTTTCATCAAAGACTGGACACCTGAATTCATTCCTGAAGGATGCCCTCCTTCTGCGTTGGTAGAAATCAAATTCCCTGAAACCAAGAAAAATAAATCTCAGTTGAAGATGGTTTGGATGGATGGAGGATTGAAGCCATTCCACCCAGATCAGATCCCAGCCGACGAACCATTGAGCCCAGATTCAGGTGGTGACAATGGAGTTTACCTGCATGGATCAAAAGGTGTGATGGTCATTGGCATGTACGGAAACAATCCTAAAATTTACCTCAACAATGGTGAAAGAATCACCATGCCGGCTCCCGATCCAAATGCTCCGAAAGGCTTGCCTGAATGGGGACATCAGGTTTATTGGACCGAAGCATGTAAAGCAGGATTCAACAGCAAAGAGCACAAAGCACTTACCTCCTCATTCGACTATTCTGGTCCGTTGACAGAAACAGTTTTGATGGGTAACCTTGCCATCAGAAGTTATATGCTGCGCAGAGAAGTGAAAAATGCGATGGGCAGAAATGGTTTCGAATTCTATGGAAGAAAGAAATTGCTGTGGGATGGCAACAACATGAAGATTACCAACTTTGAAGAAGCCAATCAATTTGTAACCAGAAATTACAGAGCAGGTTGGGAGATCAAAAAGTAATCTCTTTGATAAAAAATCAAAGCCCCGCTTCGCGGGGCTTTTTTATTATTGTAGCACAGACAAAGCTGCGTCGATATACGTAAAGTTTTCCGGCTGATGATGGTGTATGGGTTTGATGACTTTTGACTCACCCAATCTCACAACAACTGCATTTTTCTCCGGAATGATATATACATATTGCCCGAAGAGTCCGTTTTGCGCAACAGCCGTTACACCACTGTGGTTGACAATCCAATATTGATAGCCATAGAAATCAACCGGATTGTTGTTTTCATATCTGTCTTTCAAATAGGATGCAGGCGATGTTGCCTCAGCAATGTATTTTTCTGAAACGATTTGTTTGTCGCCCCACTTACCCTTGTTTAACACAAGCTGACCGAATCTGGCATAGTCACGTGCAATGCCATTGAAACAGCAAAAAGCTTTCTCATGCTTTTCAGCACCATCCAACAACCACAATGCATCCGCCTCTGCACCCATGGGTTTCATGAACCGCTCAGAAACAAGTTGGGATATGGATTGATTGAAAACTTTTTCAACAATCAATCCCAATACTTGCGTATCACCACTTCTGTACTGCCAATAGATACCTGGATCCTCTTTTCTTTCCATCATGGCGACCATGTATTCTTCATCATCACCATAATATCCGTATGCATTCATGCTAAAATAGCTCTTATCCGCTTCGTTATAATTGGTACCAGAGCTCATTGTCAATAAATCTTTGATACGGACCTTCTCCAAGCCGTTGGATGTGAAATGTGGAATATAATTTGCAACAGGCTCTTCGAGTGATTTGATTTTCCCTTCATCCAATGCAATACCTATCAACAAGGAGATGATGCTTTTTGCGGCAGAAAAGGACCCACTCAATCTTGCAGTGTCGTATCCATCCCAATATTTTTCATAGATCAACTTACCATTTTGTATGATAAGAAATGCATGCGTATCATTTGAATCAATGATGGTCATGAATTTTTCAGGAATCTCGTTTTTATTGTAATTCGAATCAAATACCCAGGGTTGTGGTTGATCCGGACGTTCTACTAAACGTGTCGGATGTGTTTTATAATCATGAATTGTATGCTTACCCCAAACAGCAAAATTTTTCAAATGGGAAAAACGATTGGTAAACAAGAGTCCTGCTGTGATCAATACAATGGCCAGGAACGCATATAAAATTTTCTTCATCATATAATTGATATAAGGTTTGGTCAATTTACTTACTTATTTTGAGATGATACTTTAAATATCTTTTAAATAGTTGGCGTTTGGAAGTAGCTTTGCATCTTCGCAAAAATTATGGAAGAACTGGTTGTAGCGCATGTATTGAAAGTTGAGCAGGAACGCACCGTTCTGATGGAGCTCGACTTCTCCATGCAACAAGGAGAAAAAATTGGACTGATGGGAGAAACGGGTTCTGGGAAAACTACCCTGCTAAAAATCATCGCGGGACTCCTTCAGCCTACATCGGGCAATGTTTATTTTCAACAATCAAGGGTAAAGGGACCAGATGAGGTTCTGCTTCCAGGTCATCCCAAGATCGGATACCTCTCACAACATTTCGAATTACTGAATAATTATTTTGTCCATGAAATATTGGACATGCATGCCAAAATAGATGAGGCAGAGGCCTTGCACATCTATCATTTGTGTAAAATTGATCACCTGTTGAAACGCAGAACCAATGAGCTTTCAGGAGGAGAACGACAGCGCATTGCATTGGCTAAAACATTGATCGGCAACCCCTCATTGCTATTGCTGGACGAGCCCTTTTCAAATCTCGATGGCATCAATAAAAAAATCATCCATGGTGTGGTAGATCAGCTCTTTCATGAAAAAAACCTCAGCTGCATCATGGTATCCCACCACCCAAATGAAATACTGCACTGGGCAGATCGCCTGATGATTCTGAAAGAAGGTGCTGTTGTTCAATTTGATCAACCTGGAACCATTCAACAGAAACCACTCAACACATACATAGCCACCATCATAGGCTCAGCATCTTAACGCCATCGTTTTCGTTTAAATTTCATGCACCCTCTTGCACGTCGTATCAAATGATATGATTAAATTTAGTATCGATTGTTTTCAACGCTTGCCTTATGCATCAACTTCAAAGCCGCAGAAGTTTTATTTTCTCATCCTCCGTATTGTTGGGGGCTGGTATAATCAGCAGTCCAATCAACGGATGGAGTCAACCCAATTTTCAAGGTGGTAAAATCGGTATCATCGGTTTAGACACTTCACACAGCGTTGCATTTACAAAAGCATTGAACGGTGCAGGCATGAATGCACAGGGATTCCGCATTGTTGCAGCATACCCCAATGGAAGTGCAGACATTGAATCATCCGTCAAGCGAATTGCAGGTTATACAGAAGAGGTTAAAAAATATGGAGTTGAAATTGTAGGATCCATTGCAGCATTATTGAGCAAAGTTGATTTTGTTTGCCTGGAAACAAATGATGGTAGACCTCATCTCCAACAGGCCTTGGAAGTATTCAAGTCTGGCAAACCCGTATTCATCGATAAACCGGTTGCTGCTTCCCTGGCCGATACGATTGCCATTTACAAGTTGGCCCATCAATTCAATGTGCCTGTATTCTCAAGCTCCTCATTGCGTTACATGGAAACAGCTCAACAGGTTGCCAAAGGAAAAATTGGCAAAGTGTATGGAGCTGACTGCTTCAGTCCGGCTACCCTCGAAGCAACACACCCCGACCTGTTCTGGTATGGCATTCACGGCGTTGAATTGCTGTATACAGTGATGGGCATGGGATGCAAACACATCAAAAGAACTTCGAACAAGGATGTTGAAATAGTAGTAGGTGAATGGAATGATGGAAGAGTGGGAACATTTCGCGGAACAAGAACAGGCAAACATGATTATGGAGGAACTGCATTTGGAGAAACAGGCAATATGGTGCTGGGTCCTTTTCAGGGATATGACAACCTCTTAAAACATATCCTGGACTTCTTTCAAACCCGCACGGTTCCTGTATCACCTGAGGAAACAATTGAGATTTATACATTCATGGAAGCTGCCCATGAAAGCAAAAGAAAAAATGGCGCAAGCATCCTGCTCGAACACGTTCTTCAATCACATACCAAGAAAGCAAATCAAATCATTCAGTCACTAAAACTTACATCATGAGTCGCAACAGAAGAAATTTCATCAAGAAAACATCTGCAGCATCTGCAGCCATTGTATTTGGAGGAGTGCTCCCTGGATTTTCCGCCAGTCAGTATCGTCGCATCATTGGTTCCAATGAAAAAATTACTGCAGCCGTGATGGGTGTAAACAGCAGGGGATTTTCAGTGGGAAGCAATTTTGCATCTCAGAAAGAATGTGAGATGATGTATGTGTGTGATGTGGATGTGCGCGCGATGGATAAATGTGTTGCAGCCATCGAAAAAGTACAAGGGAAAAAACCCAAAGCCGAAGGAGATTTCAGGAAAGCGCTGGAAGATCCTCAACTGGATTTGTTGATCGTAACCGCACCAGACCATTGGCATGCGCCTGCTGCATTGCTGGCTGTTTCTGCAGGCAAACACGTGTACCTGGAAAAACCCTGCAGCCACAATCCCAACGAAGGTGAAATGCTTGTAAAGTCAGCTGCCAAGCACAACAAATTGCTTCAAATGGGCAACCAAAGAAGATCCTGGCCGAATGTCATTGCGGCAATGGGCGAATTGAAAGCTGGAGCCATTGGCAGACCCTATTACGCAAAAACCTGGTATACCAATAACCGTGAATCCATCGGCATCGGCAAAACAGCAGAGGTCCCCTCATGGCTGAATTATGACTTATGGCAGGGACCCGCACCGCGCAAGCAATACAAGGACAATCTCATTCACTATAATTGGCATTGGTTCTGGCATTGGGGAACCGGTGAGGCATTGAACAACGGAACACATATGGTGGATTTGGCACGTTGGGGACTCGGGGTGGAATACCCGACTCGCGTGACTTCAGCAGGTGGCAGATACCGTTACCAGGATGATTGGGAAACACCAGATACACAAGTGATCGATCTTGAATTTGCAAACAATACCTTGATCAGTTGGGAAGGAAGATCCTGCAACGGGAAAAATACAGAAGGCAGCAGCGTAGGTGTCATTTTCTACGGCGAAACAGGTTCACTCCTGATAGAAAGCGGCAACGCATACAAAATATTTGATCTCAGAAGCAAGTTGGTGAAGGAAGTCAAGAACGACATCGTCGCCAATGCACTCGACAGAACGGGTCCGGGTATGGAGTTGGATGCTCTGCACATCAGAAATTTCTTTGATGCCATCAAACGTGGAGCAAAATTGAATTCTGATATTTTAAGTGGACACCAAAGTACACTGCTGGTACAACTGGGAAATATTTCCCAACGCACTGGTCGTGCTTTGAAAGTGGATCCCAACAACGGAAGAATTCTGAATGACAAAGAAGCAATGAAACTATGGAGCAGGGAATACGAAAAGGGCTGGGAACCTAAAATATAAAGAATGGATATTCGCTTGAAAGACAGCGAGCTGACAAGAAGGCTCTATTCATTGGATGCGCTCAGGGGATTTGATATGTTTTGGATCATCGGTGCTGAAGAAATATTTCACACCTTGTCTGAAGCAACCCATCACCCCTTCTGGAATGCCATTTCCAATCAGTTTACACATCCTTACTGGAATGGATTTCATGCATATGATCTGATCTTTCCGCTTTTCATGTTCGTATCGGGAATTTCCAGTGTCTATTCCATTGACAAATCACTGCAGGATGGCGCAAGCAAAGAAAAATTGCTCTGGAAAGTCATCAAAAGAGGATTGATCCTTTTTTTATTGGGATTGATATACAACAATGGTTTGATGATCAGAGCACTTGCTGATGTCAGGTTCATGAGCGTCTTGGGACGCATCGGTATTGGATACACGCTTTCTTGTATCATTTATTTATATGCAGGAAAAAAGTCCAGGATCATCTGGTTCGGAGGCTTGTTGATAGGCTATTGGCTGATTTTAAAATGCACATCAGCACCGGGATTCCCCATGGGAGATTTAACGGAGGAAGGAAATTTTGCATCCTATGTTGACAGAAGCATCCTCCCGGGCAAACTTTCCCGCGGCATACATGATACAGTTGGACTCTTCAACAACATTGCTGCCATCGCCACCTCACTTGCGGGGATATTGACTGGGAGTTACCTGAAAAATAGCACTGTCAATGAACATGGAAAGGTCAAAGCCATGTTGGCAGCTGGATGTATTTCCCTGGCACTTGCACTTGTATGGAACATTGATTTCCCCATCAATAAAAACTTGTGGTCCAGCTCCTTCGTTTTGTATACGACTGGATGGAACCTCCTTCTATTCACACTCTTTTATTATATCATCGATGTGAAACAAATCCGTCGATGGGCATTTTTCTTCAAGGTAATCGGCATGAACTCCATTTTAATTTATATGTCGGGCAAGTTCATCCAATGGGGATATACAAACAAGGGGTTTTTTCAATGGCTTTCCGATCTGATGGGAGATCCATTCAACGCTGTTGCGCTTGCCTTCACGGGAGTCGCCATCAAATGGATTTTTCTTAAATTCCTGTACGACAAAAAGTTATTTCTTAAAATTTAAAACTGCTTCATGAAGATTGAGATTTTTGAAGACGCAGCTGAACTTGGAAAAGCTGCCGGAAAACGCGCTGCAGAAAAAATAAAAGAAACCATCAACAGCAAGGGAGAAGCAAACATTATACTGGCAACGGGAACAAGCCAGTTCCCTGTTTTAAACATCCTTACTGAAGATGCTTCGATCGATTGGGGGAGGGTGAACATGTTTCATTTGGATGAATACATCGGCATCCCCATTTCACACAAAGCAAGTTTTAGAAAATACCTGACTGAAAGATTTCTTGATCGGGTAAGTCCCTTGAAAAGTTTCCACCTGATCAATGGCGAAAATGAACCAACAGCTGAATGCGAAAGATTGAATACACTGATCCGTCAGGTAAACATTGATCTGGCATTGGTAGGCATCGGAGAAAATGGTCACCTTGCTTTCAATGACCCTCCGGCAGATTTCGATACCACTGATCCTTATATTGTAGTAGCCCTCGATGAAGCATGCAGGAAACAACAGTGGGGCGAAGGATGGTTTGAGTCGATGGAAGCTGTTCCCCAAAAAGCAATCAGCATGTCCATACATCAAATCATGCAATCCAATGAAATCATTTGCTCTGTACCGGATGAAAGAAAAGCGTTTGCCGTGCACAATTGCCTCAATGGAGCAGTTTCCAATTTTTTCCCTGCAAGTATTTTGCAAAATCACTCGAACTGTACCGTTTTACTGGACAAACATTCAGCATCATTGTTAAAAAAATAAAGATGTCTACACAGCAGCTTTCAAAAAGAGATACCGCCATCTCTATCCTCATCATTGGGATACTGTTTTTTATTTTTGGATTTGTTACATGGGTCAATTCAATACTGATCCCCTATTTCAAAATTGCCTGTGAACTGAATCACTTTGAATCCTACCTCGTAACATTTGCATTTTATATTTCTTATTTTGTGATGTCAGTGCCCTCGAGCTATCTCTTGAAAAGTGTGGGATTTAAAAAAGGGATGATGACAGGATTTTTTCTGATGTCAACGGGTGCATTCATTTTTATTCCCGCTGCCCTGGGAAGAACGTATGAGCTTTTTTTACTTGGACTCTTTACCATTGGCGTAGGATTGGCCATCCTGCAAACTGCCGCCAATCCATACATCACCATTTTGGGTCCAAAGGAAAGCGCAGCCCAACGCATCAGCATCATGGGAATTTTCAACAAAGGAGCAGGCATCATCGCCCCTTTGCTATTTGCTGCTGTAGTGTTGAAAGCAACAGACACTGATTTGTTCGCCCAACTCAATACCATGGATGCTTCACAAAAAGCTCCCTTGCTGGATGAATTGATCCGAAGAGTCATCAAACCTTATGCAGTTGTGGGTTCGGTTTTGTTTTGCCTGGGACTCCTGGTCAGATTTTCTCCTTTGCCCGAAATAGATACGGAAAAGGAAAATGATGAAACAGCCCATGCCAATGCAGAGAAGAAAACCATTTTTGAATTTCCCCATCTCATCCTTGGTGCCATTGCGATTTTTCTGCACGTGGGGGCACAAATTATTTCTGTAGATACGATCATCAATTACGGGCTATCCATGAACATGCCGCTTTTGGAGGCAAAATCATTCCCCGCATATGTGTTGACAGCAACCATCATTGGATATATCATTGGAATCATCACCATACCAAAATACATACGACAGGTCAATGCACTTAGAATTTGTACGGGACTAGGACTGGTGCTTACTTTTCTGATTACAATGACTTCAGCGCAGGTTCATTTTCTTGGTCACCATGCGTCGATTTCAATCTGGTTTGTTGTTTTACTGGGACTCGCAAATTCTCTTGTATGGGCAGCGATCTGGCCCTTGGCTTTGGATGGACTGGGAAGATTTACAAAACTGGGTGCATCTTTGTTGATCATGGGATTGAGCGGGAATGCATTGGTTCCTCTGATTTACGGATCGATAGCCGACAACGTGGGCGTGCAACAGGCATATTGGATACTTTTACCTTGCTATGCATATTTGTTCTTTTATGCAATCAAAGGTCATACCATCAAAAAATGGAAGCAGTAAACAAGAAATTCAAAATATCAAATGCCAGGATCATCACTGAGCATACCATCATTCCCAATGGAACAGTGTTGGTTGAGAATGGGGAAATACTTGGAATAGAAAGTACATCGATTGACTCAACAGGATTTGAAGAGATCGACGCCAACCAAGCTTTTGTTGCACCAGGCTTTATAGATATCCATGTACATGGAGGTGGAGGATTCGATTTCATGGATGAATCCATCCATGCTTTTGAAAAGGTAGCAGAAACACATTCCCGATTTGGTACCACTTCAATGTTGGCAACAACGCTCACCTCCGACAAAAAGGGAATTCTCAGAACGCTTGATGTATACAACCAAGTGCATGAAGCAGAGAGCAAGGGTGCAAGATTTATAGGTCTTCATTTAGAAGGTCCCTATTTCTCTATGAACCAGAGAGGTGCACAAGACCCACAATACATCCGCGATCCAGATCCCGTAGAATACATGGAGATACTGGAAAGATGCCCACACATCAAAAGATGGAGCATCGCACCAGAGAAAAAAGGAGCCATTGAATTGGGAAAAATATTGAAGAAAAAAGGAATCATCGCTTCCATGGCACATACGGACGCAGTTTATGATGAAGCGAAAATTGCCTACCAAAATGGATATTCACTGCTCACCCATTTTTATTCAGCCATGTCTGGGGTTGTCAGAAAAAATGCATTGAGATATGCTGGTGTCATTGAAGCCGGATATTTACATGATGATCTTGATGTAGAAATCATCGCAGACGGCATACATCTTCCTGAAGCACTGCTGAAACTGATTGTTAAAATAAAGGGACCTGATCACATCGCATTGATCACAGATGCAATGAGAGGTGCCGCCATGCCCAACGGTATCTACAAATTGGGCAATTGCCATTCAGGCATGGATGTAAAGGTAGCGGATGGTGTAGCCAAACTGATGGATGATTCAGCATTTGCAGGCAGTACGGCCACAGCCAACAGATTGATCAAAACAATGACAGAAACAGCAGGTATCACACTGGTTGATGCCATCAAAATGATCACAGCTACACCCGCCAGAATTTTACATCTCGATCATCAGATCGGTTCCCTGAAAAAAGGAATGGATGCTGATATAGTTATCTTCAACGAGGACATCGAAATTAACAGAACGATATCAAAAGGGAGGAGTATTTTCACATCCTGAAAATAGCCCTACCATGAAAACACTCATCACCGTTTTATTTGCATTGATCAGTTTAAGCAGTACTGCACAACTCAAAGGAATTCTGCAAAAAGCGAATCAGACACTAGGCATTACTGAAGCCAAAACTTCTGATAAAGAAGATATGATCGCCGGACTCAAAGAAGCGCTGATCATTGGTGCTCAAAAAGGAGCAAGCGCTCTTTCAAAAGAAGATGGATTTTTCAAAAATGAAATCCTGAAAATCGTATTGCCGCCCGAAGCCGAAAAAGTTGAAAAAACTTTGAGAACCCTTGGTTTGGGCAATCAGGTGGATGAGGCCATTCTCAGCATGAACAGGGGTGCTGAGGATGCATGCAAAGAAGCAGCTGCGATTTTCATCGATGCAGTGAAGTCTATGAATGTAGAAGATGTTGTTTCGATTATAAAAGGAAGCGATACGGCAGGAACACAGTATTTAAGAAAGGCTACCACTGCTTCACTCCTCAACAAATTCAGACCTGTCATTGAAAAATCGCTCGACAAAGTCAATGCCACCAAGCATTGGAGTACCATCATCAACGCATATAACAAAGTAAGCCTCAAGAAGATCAACCCTGATTTGGCCGCTTATGTAACTGAGAAATCCGTAAGTGGAATATTTTATCAAATCGGAGAAGAAGAAAAACAAATCAGAAAAAATCCGCTTGCGAGAACTTCAGAATTACTTAAAAGAGTATTTGGCGGCAACGCAAAAAAATAATTTATCTTTCATGCTAAATTCTCAAGCATGAATCGCCGGAAATTTTTACAAGGCATCTCCACTGCAGTCATTGTTTTAAACAGCAAATCTGTATTTGCCACTGACCTGAGTGCATTTGAAAACAAAAAACCTGTTCTTCGTTTTGCCATCGCATCAGACATACATTTTGGTCAGCCTAAAACAGCTTATCAGGAAATGCTGGACACCGCATTATCACATATCAAGTCCGTTCATAGCCAAGACCCTTTTAAGTTTTGTGTTTTCAATGGAGATTTGGTACATGATGACATCAGTTACATTCCCAAGCTGAAATCAACTTTTGATCAACTGCCATTCAAATACTTTGTAACACAGGGCAATCACGACATGGCCACAAAGGAAGAATGGGAAAACGGTTGGCAATCACCATTGAATTTTGATCATGTAATCGGCAACAATGTTTTGTTGTTTGCTACCACGTCAAATAAACAAGGAAAATATCTTCCCCCGGATTTAGATTGGCTTTCCAAAAAATTTGAAGAACACCGAAACGCAAAAAATATCCTGCTCTTTATTCACATACCTCCTATCAAGTGGACAGCCAACGGTATTGACTCACCTGAGTTTCAGGAGTTGATAAAAAAACAAAAAAATGTGAAGGCTGTATTTCATGGACATGAGCATGATCAGGATGGCATCAAGTGGAAAGACAATATTCCATATGTATGGGATAGCCATGTGGGAGGAAATTGGGGTACTGCTTATAGGGGATACCGCATTGTAGAACTTTACAAAAACGGAAGCATGCTCACCTATATCATGAACCCTACAGAGAAAATCAACGTTGCTGAAGTATAACTGTCAACGGTTAACGGTTAACAGTTGACAGTTGATCGTTTAATATTTTGCAGGTTGGCCAGGCTTTGGGGTTGTCTTCTTGATAAAACTTCTCAAACTTTCATTGCTGGTTTCCAAATCAGGTCTGCGGAGATACATCATGTGTCCGCTTCTGTATCCTTCCCAACTCAACCTGTCTTTCATTTTTCCGCTAGGATCCAATTGCCACATGTTGTACTTGGCATTGAAATAATCACAAGCGCCATCATAATAACCGGATTGAATCAGCACATGCAGATAAGGATTTTCAGCCATCGCCTTTCTTAAATTTTCTCCTGTCTGGTCTCCACTCCTGTCCCATGGTTGTACAGGTCCGAAAACATAATACTTTAAATCCGTTTTGAATTTAAGCTCTTCACGCAAATACATATTGATGGCAGGAGTGAATGAATGCTCCCACGAAATCAATTCGGCATTGAAATCGGGTTGTTCTCCTCCGTCTTTTTTATCAATGCCTTTGTAGCGTGAATCTAATCTTCCAACAGTATACCCTTTGTCTCTTAATAATTCTTTCCAGAACAAAGAGGGGACTACATCTAAGTTATTTTGTATAACCACTTTCTCATTGATGCCGCTGTACCTGGAAATTTTAGCTGCTATTTCTTTTCTTTTGTTTTCTTCCAGGAATCCGCCCTTGGTCAATGCAGGAATCAACTCATCGACCGTAAATTTCTCCACCTCTGGCAACATGGCAGTCAAATCTTTTTGCTGCAAGTCGGATGGCAACGCCTTGTGGTACCAAGCGGTTGCTGCATAATATGGCAAACGAAGTGCGGCTGCTACCGGTCCATCGCGCTCAATGCCCAATGTAGTAGGTGAAACCAGGATGACCCCATTGAAAAACATCCAATGATTGTTTTGTAATTCCAATGTGAGTCCGGATACTCTTCCTGTCCCATAGCTTTCACCAATTAAATATTTTGGTGAAGCCCAACGGTTCATGCGTGAAACAAATGTATTGATCCACTCTGCGAGGTATTTGATATCGGCATTGACGCCAAAAAATCTTGAGGTTGGAATGTCTTTGCTGACAGCTCTTGAAAATCCTGTATTGACGGGATCTACATATACAATGTCTGCAACATCCAACAATGAATAGGGATTGTCTCTCAAGCCATAGGGTTGAACAGGATACCCCTCATCATCGATATTTAATATACGAGGACCGGTATATCCAAGTTCCATCCACAATGAAGCGGTACCTGGACCTCCATTGAATGATATCATCAAAGGCCTTGCTGCGCGGTCTTTGACATCGGATCTTTCATAATAAGTATAAAAAACGCCTGCCTGCACTTTTCCTTCGGGGTCCCATACCGGCATCATTCCAGTGGTGGTTTTATAAGGAACCTTCACACCTTTTATGGTTACCTCGTGGTCTGCTGTAACCGATTGATCGGGATTGAATGGGATATTGGCAGGATTGGGTCTAGCCTCCGGAACAGGCGCAGAAGGTGCAGCAGCTGGAGGTGCAGTTGGACGTTGTTGTGCAATTGAAACCAGAGCGCTTAAAAGAAAAATGCCAACGAGATATTTTTTCATAATCTACTTTTTATTGTACTTACAATCAGATGGATTTGACTTGATATAATAAGATTTGTAATTGGATGCTTTTGGATCCATGCAACCGTCTAGGTTGAGTATTTCAATATTTTTAAATTCAACAGGATGGCTCTCGCTCTGCAGTGATATGGTACCGCCCTTGAGCATCTGACCGGATGTACCAAATACAATTTCCTGTCCATCGACATTGCCTCCGCCAATTTGCGGCTTCATGTATACCAGCACTTCTTGTCCGTTTGCATAATGTTTCACAACAGAATCACCCAATACAAGTACCTCTGCCTTCACCCACTGATCACCGTGATAGGTTTCTGATGTAGAGTTGATGCAATGCGCCTTCTCAAGTTTACCATTCATTTCAACATGTGTGCCGGGTGTACATAGATTACAAGTTGTTCTTTTATTTTTTCCATCTCCTCCCAACAATTGTACTTCGATGGAAACAGGAAAGTCCTGTTTGAGTCCCATGCTCTCCGGCGTCTGTCCATGTACCATGATTCCGCTGTTTCGGGTAGCCCATCCTGGTCCATCTTTGGCCTGATCACCGACAAATCTGTATTCCAAACGAATCCTGTAATAATGGTAAGGCTTTTCATAAAACAGGTGACCAAATCTTTCATCAAATTTGTCATACGCATCATACCTCACAACCAGTTTACCATCTTCTACCCTGAATGTATTTCCGAAATTTTCACCTACAGGATAGTTGCGGATCTTGGGTGTCCACCCCTTCAGATCTTTGCCATTGAACATAGACTCCCATTTTTCAGTTGTTTTTTTCTGTCCGTAGACTTGAACAGAAAAACAAAAAATGGTAATGGCAATAAGTTGGATTGTTTTTTTCATATTGTTTCTTTGAACTTGGTCGATGAAATTATCGAATTTTATTGAGTTCAAATTAGCGAACTTGATTAACTTCAAATCAATAATTATACATGAAGCAACTACTCTTGATAGGGCTCTTAATCAGCCAAATCTCCTTTGCACAAAAGAAGTCAACTCCCCCCGCCATCTATTTCCCTCCCAAAGGAACATGGGAGCAAAGAAATCCCGCTGCAATGGGCATAGACGAAACCAAATTGAATGATGCCATCTCATTTGCCATCGCGCACGAAAACGCAATGCCCAAAAACCAGGAACTGGCCCAGATTTATAATTTTTACAAAGAGCCTTTCAGTGATGCACTGGGACCATTTGCCGATCGGAAAGCTACCAGTGGCGTGGTGATTTACAAAGGGTACATGGTTGCTTCCTGGGGTGATATTCATTTTACAGAACAAACCAACAGCGTAACCAAAAGTTTTGTTTCAACTGCAGTGGGACTCGCAGTGGACAAAGGTTTGATAAAGTCCATCCATGATAAAGTAGTCGATTATGTACCCATCATTGAACCCTTTGACCCCAATCCATATAGAGGGGGTGATGAAATCGGACGTCCGCAGTTTTTGAGACCGTTTGAATCTGAACACAACAGAAAAATCACATGGGATCATATGCTTCGACAAACAAGTGATTGGGAAGGTGTGCTCTGGGGCAAACCAGATTGGGCTGATCGTCCGAACGACAAACCACTTGAATGGATCAACCGCAAACACAATGAACCCGGTTCGGTATACAAATACAATGACACAAGGGTCAATGCTTTGGCATTGGCTGCAACTGCAGTATGGCACCAACCACTCCCTGAAATCATCAGAGAAAAAATCATGGAGCCCATTGGCGCCAGCAATCAGTGGCATTGGACGGGATACAGAAATTCTTGGATTGTGATGGATGGAAAATTGATACAATCAGTCAGTGGCGGCGGACATTTTGGTGGTGGATTATTTATCAGTGCAATGGACATGGCCAGATTTGGTTGGCTTACATATAACAAAGGAAAATGGAACGATCAACAATTGATCTCAGAAAAATGGATTGATTTATCTACTACTCCTACTCCTGCCAATCCGGGCTACGGATTCATGAACTTCTTTTTAAATACTTCAAAGAAAGAATTTCCTTCTGCACCCGAATCTGCCTATGCACATATTGGAAATGGCACCAATATGATTTATGTTGATCGCGAAAACGAATTGGTCATCGTTGCAAGATGGATTGAAAACAAACATGTGAACGAACTGATTGGAAAATTTTTATCCTCATTGAAATAATTAATTATCAAAGAAAATTAGAATGGAAGTCCATCACAAACACCACGCCCCCAAAAACTGGAAAGAATATATTACAGAGTTTTTAATGCTTTTCGCTGCAGTCAGCATCGGATTCCTCGCAGAGAACTTCAGAGAAAGACAAATAGAGCAACACAGAGCAGAGGAATTCATAGAAATGTTTAAAATAGAAATAGGGAAAAATGAATATTTGATTGACTCAGTGATCAAGCAGGATATGCCATTGCTGAACTACTATGATTCATTGATGTATGCTTTGAGAAATAAGAAACAAAAGATTTCACTGTATGACATCAGCAAGAACATGAGTTTGTGGATTTACCGATTTGCAAATGATAAACGGATATTCGATCAGATGAAAAATTCCGGATCATTGCGCTACATCAAAGATCCTGTTTTGATTGATAAAATAACAGAATATGAAATGGAAGCGGATGTGGCTGAATTTAGAAGCTTTACCCAAGAACAAGACCAGTGGCTGAACTACTGGGATAAACTTAAAAATCATTTCCCGGCAGATTTCTTTATCAGTTCAAATCCGCCTGTTTACGCTAAGATATTTTCGATTGGAGATGTGGGCAAAATCTTACAGAAAAAATACCAACAGGAAATGGAAGATGGTCTAAAAACGAAATATATAACAGATGAGGCCAGAGAGATTTTTGCAAGCGAACTTTTCCAACGAACAACATTTATGCGGATCAGCATTGCCAATCTGTCAAGGGTTAAAAACAAAGGCCAGCAGTTGATTGAGGCATTGAACGAATACCAACACTGATCAATCTTCTAATTCTTTGTTCAGCAGCTTAACCAAGTTTTCGGCCTCTAGCAAAAATGGTTTGCTGGAAATACGAATGGTATTTGTCAGATTAACACTAAATGATCTGAAGGCGTTTAACACTTTAAATCTTGTTTCAGGACTGTTATCAAACAATACCAGGTCTTTCGTTCTTATATTTATATGTCCTGAGTCTATTTTATAGAAAAAATCTTTTGGAGTTATATTCCCTGTAAAATGTACCGTATCCATGGGTGATAAATTTAAATAATTGACCACGATGGGTTGCATTACATCATAGAAATATTGCTTCTCTCTTTCATTTCTTGATTCAACTACATTGATCAGATTTCTATAATTGGAAACTGCTCTGATCAAATCTTTGTTTTTAAAATACCTCAAAGATCCTGAGTTGATGATCTGGTCTAAATTTGCGGTAGTAGGCTCGAAATATGACCAATAATAAGCGGTACGCAATAAATTCCGATACTGAACCACATCCGATCTCTTGAAGCCATTTTCCTCAACGTCGTTTACAGCACGCTTCGCAGATACCAATACTTCCTCTCGATTAATAATCAACGCCTTGATCTTTTCTATATCCTGCTCAACATCCGTCTTCAAGGCAATGGCCAATTCATGTGATCGATGCCTTTCTATAAAGCCCTCACGGATGTTTTCAGCCAAAAACCCCAAACTTACCGCAGCAAACAGCATTAAAAATTCAGTGATGTACTCCTTCCAGTTTTTAGGCCCATGGTGCCCGTGGGGATGGTGAACTTCCATTATTTTACTTTTTATGAAAGTAAGAATTTCTTAACTTACTGTATTGTAAATAGTCGATTGACATAAAACAGATTGCCATGAAAAAAATTTTTTTTGTTCTGTCTTTGCTGCTTGCAGCCTATTCTAATATAGCCCAGGAAAAAAGCAGGATCATCGTCATTGGTGCTCATCCAGATGACTGTGACAGTGATGCCGGTGGACTCGCAGCGCTGCTCGCTGAAATGGGCCATGCTGTAAAATTTGTTGCCGTTACCAACGGCGATGCTGGTCACCATAAAATACAAGGCAAAGCACTCGCTGAAAGAAGGTACGCAGAAACGCAGGAAGTTGCGAAAAGATTGGGCGTTGCTTATGATGTACTGGACAATCATGATGGCATGTTGCTGCCAAACTTGGAAGTAAGATTGCAGATCATCCGAAAAATAAGAGAATGGAATGCCGATGTAGTCATTGCGCCCAGGCCAAATGATTACCATCCCGATCACAGATACACCGGTGTACTCGTGCAGGATGCAGCATACATGGTTGCAGTGCCCAACATTGCCTACGATGTGCCCGCACTCAGAAAAAATCCGGTCTTTCTGTACACAAGAGATAATTTTCAAAGACCCAACCCTTTCCGACCGGACATTGCTGTAGACATTACTTCTGTTTACAAAAAGAAAATCTCTGGATTGGATGCACACGTTTCTCAGTTTTATGAGTGGATGCCCTGGATTGGACATTATGAAAAAGAAGTCCCCGCAGGCAAAGAGGAAAGATTTCAATGGCTGATGAAACGATATGAAGAAACCATCAAACCTGAATTCAGAGCCTCACTTGTCAAATGGTATGGTGAAGAAAAGGCAAAACAGGTCAAATATGTTGAAGCATTTGAAATATGTGAATACGGCGCACAGCCAACAGAAGAAGACATCAGAAGACTTTTCCCGATGCTCCGCAAATAAATGAACATGAAAATATCATCACTGCTTTTCACCCTGCTCCTTTTCAGTATATGTGTGCAGGCGCAAATACCTTCTCAAGATGCAGGCATACTAAGCGTCAAGAAAACAAAGGATTTTGAAGTGAGCGGAAAAGGAGATGCTGCCAATTGGAAAGAAACTTCATTTGTAGCACTGACCCACCGAAAAGGAAACAAACACTATTCAAGCCAATTCAAAATTCTGTATTCCGAAAAAGGTATTTATTGTCTCTATGTTTCACAAGACAGCGTCATTACATCCACCCTCAGGGAGGACTTTGCTGATATTTACAATGAGGATGTGGTAGAAGTATTTTTTTGGCCTAACGAAAAATCAAATATCTATTTCGAATATGAACTCTCACCGTATAATTATGAATTGCCGATTTTAGTCCCCAACTACGACGGAAAATTTCTGGGATGGAGACCCTGGCATTATGAAGGTGATCGTCTCACCCGGCATGCAGCCACCATCAACAAGACCAACGGAAATATAACATCCTGGACAGCAGAATTTTTTATCCCATACACATTGCTTGCTCCATTGCAAAATGTGCCCCCTGTTTCAGGTACAACCTGGAGAGCGAATTTTTACAGAATAGATTACGATGACAATTCAAGTCAGTGGAGTTGGATGCCCACCAGGAAAAATTTTCATGACTTTGAAAAATTCGGAAAAATCATTTTTGAGTAGTGGTTGTTTGTAAAAAAGAAATCATGAAAAATATTTTCTTCGTCCTCCTGTTCTTGTCATCCGGAGCCATCGCCCAACATAAAAACCTCGGTATTTTCTCTTTCGCAGCAGACATTGGCAACCTTTCAAGCAAAGGAAATGCTGATTACAACCTAGAGGAACAATATTATTTGATTTCAGCAGGATCAGCTGAGCATAAAAACAACCGAGATGATGTTCATTTTCTCTATAAAAAAATAGAGGGTGATTTCATTTTGACGGCTGACTTTTCCATCGATCCAAACAATGCTTCAATTGAAAATGAATTCGGCTGGATGGTTCGCACATCTCTTGCTCCAGATAGCAAACAATTTTCTGTATGCAGAAATGACAAAGGCATCATGTATATGAAGTGGCGGAAAAAAACAAATGACAGTATTTTGAATCCACTGAATACAACCATGTTCCCCAAAAAAAATATGCAAACGATTCAATTGGAGAGAATTGGCAGTCGTTACAGCATGCGGATTGCCAACTATGGCGAACCGCTTCAACTGGTAGGAGAAGAGAACATCCCTGAGATTGGAAACGAAGTATTCGCGGGACTCTTTATCCAATCCACGGATGCAGATAAGCAGTCTGCTGTCAAAATCTGGAATACAAGGATTGATAAGCCAGTTCCCTATACCTACCATCCCAATACGGTGATCCAAAAAACACTCAATACAAAAGAGGCAGTTTTCAGCTGTCGACTTGAAACCATTGAAATAAACACAGGTGTCAGAAAGATTGTTCATGAAGCTGCGCACCGATTTGAAGCGCCCAACTGGATGCCGGACGGTAAAAAACTGCTTTTCAATGATGGAGGCCTCCTTTATAAGATTCCTGTTACCGGAGGTACGCTTGAAAAATTACATACAGGCGATGTTGTAAAAAACAACAATGACCATGGGATTTCTTTTGATGGAAAAATGCTGGCCATCAGCAGCCAAAAACCTGAAGACAAACTCTACAGCTCGGCAGTATATGTTCTGCCGCTGGAAGGTGGAACACCCAAACTGGTAACCAAAGAAACACCATCCTACTGGCATGGTTGGGCTCCGGGCAATAAAGAAGTAGTGGTTGTCGCACAACGAAACGGAAAGAAAATATTCAACATATATAAGGTGGATGTGGAGACGGGAAAAGAAGAAGATCTTACAAAAAATACCACGGGACACGTAGACGGTTGTGAATACTCGCCTGATGGCAAGTACATTTATTACAATGGCAATCAGTCCGGCACCATGCAAATCTGGAGAATGAAACCCGACGGCTCAGAAAAAGAGCAGCTGACTTTCGATGAATACAATAACTGGTTCCCGCACATTTCCCCAGACGGCAAATGGATCTCCATCATTTCGTTCCCGACAGATATCGACCCCGACTCTCATCCATCGTATAAAAAAGTCATGCTGCGCATCATGCCTGCAGCAGGAGGCGCACCCAGGGTGATAGCTCATTTGTACGGTGGACAAGGAACCATGAACGTCAACTCCTGGTCGCCCGACAGCAAAAAGCTCGCCTTTGTAAGCAATGCAGAAAAAGTCAAATGATCTGGTGTTTTAATCAACCATCTTGCCCCTGATTTGTTGTTTCTATGATGGGACAAAATATTGTAGAGGTTGAGGGACTGTCAAAATCATTTGCAAGCTTCGAAGCAGTCAAACGTATTTCCTTCCAGATTGAAAAAGGCAGTGTTTACGGGTTTCTCGGACAAAATGGAGCTGGGAAGAGCACAACCATGCGCATGCTCTTATCCCTGATTCAACCCAGCTCAGGCAAAATCAACATTTTTGGCAAACCATTGAAAGGAAATGAAAAATACATTTTGAGCAATATCGGTGCCATCATTGAAAAACCCGATACCTATGGGTACCTGAGCGGTTATGACAACCTAAAAATATTTTCAAAAATTTATGGCCGACCAACTTCTCTGTCGGCACTGGATGCATTGCTTGAAAAAGTGGGATTGCGCGGCAGAGGCAAAGACAAGGTCAAGTCATACAGCCAGGGAATGAAACAGCGATTGGGAATTGCCATAGCACTCCTCAACGACCCTGCTTTTATTATGCTGGATGAACCCACCAATGGGCTTGACCCGCAAGGCATCACCGAAATAAGAAACCTCATTGGCCACTTCAGCAAAAATGAGGGAAAAACAATCCTGGTCTCCTCACATCTATTGAACGAAATAGAAATGGTGGCCGACAGCATGATCATTCTTCACAAGGGTGAAAAAATAGCTGAGGGGAAAGTCAAACATCTGTTGGATCCCTCAAAAACGCTCGTAAGTATTGAAACGGATGACTTGCAACATTCCATCAGCATCATACACAACAGCCATTGGTCGAAAAAGATGGTTGCGCCAAATGAATTGAGATTTGAAATGGCAAAAGAAGAAATACCATTGCTGGTTAAATTTCTTGTTGATCAAGAAGTCTCTGTATCCAATGTTCAATCCAATCATTCACTTGAAAACTATTTTTTAAAACTGACCAATGCATGAGTATGTGGAAACTGCTTGAAATAGAATTATTCAAAATCAGCAAGCGTCCAAGGACATATATTTCCTTTGCTGCTATTTCAGCCATTGTATTGATCTTTCAATTTGCCTTCAAGGCAGATGGTGAAAACTACATGAACCTCATGCTGCAGGGCATCAATGACAGTTTTCAATTGGACAAGCAACAGGCCATGAACGGATATTTCATGTGCTACATTATACTCAATACATTGCTGGTGCAAGTCCCGATACTGGTGGCGCTGGTCGCAGGAGATGCCATCAGCGGTGAGGCAAATATGGGGACTTTGCGACTGATGTTGAGCAAACCCATCAGCAGAACTGAAATGCTGACCGCTAAATTTATAGCTTCCATCATCTACACAGTCATATTGCTGATCTGGATGGCCTTTTTCTCATTGATACTGAGTTTGTGGATTTTTGGATCTGGTGACATGCTGGTTTTCCGGGTTGCAGGTGAGGTATCACAAATCATGCAAATTGCCCAGGACGATATCGTATGGAGATACCTTGCTGCCTTTGGTTATGCGGCTGTGGCACTGACTGTCATTGTTTCACTTGCCATTTTTTTCTCCCTGTTTGCAGAAAATTCAATCGGACCGATCATTACAACCATTTGCATCGTGTTGGTTTTTACCATCGTATCCAATATGAATATCCCGGTGATAGATAAAAATGTAAAGCCATTTTTATTTACAAGCTATTTGGTTGGATGGAAGGGATTCTTTTACATAGCTACAACAGAGGATGGCATCCCCATCAAAGGAAGCATTGAAAATATACGATCCATCCAAAACAGTTTGATGATATTGTTTGCTCATATTGGCACGTTGCTGCTCATCAGTATGTACATCTTCAAAAGAAAAGACATCTTATCTTAAAAATCATGAAATACCTGACCCTCTTATCTGCAGCCTTGTTCATTTTATTGCATGCCACAGCACAGGATGTAAACACCCTGATTAAAAAAGTGAAAAATAAACTAGACAACATCAATAAGTACGAAGCAACGGGTACGATGAAGACCTCTATTGCATATTTGAAAATTCCCATTGCGAAAGTGAAAATTCAATACAAGAAACCCAATGAGCTGACCATCAAAAGCAACAATGGTGTGACATTTGTACCCAAAGGTGTTGATGCAATTTCACTGCAAAAAATATTCTCCAATGAATTCACTGCAATTGATGGTGGTACAGAAAAAGTAAAACAAAAAACATTGCGCGTAGTGAGACTGTTGCCAATTTCACAGCAATCCAATATTGTGTTGTCTACCGTATACATCAACGAAACAGATCTTGTAGTGGAGAAAAGCAGTACAACCACAAAAGATGAAGGCACTTATGAAATGGATATGCAATATGGGAAATACATTCAGTACGGACTTCCCGACAGGATTACCTTTACATTCAACGCAAAGGACTATAAAATTCCAAAAGGATTAACCCTTGATTTTGACAATGCTGATTCCAAAAATCAAAAAATCGACAAAACGATGTTAAACAAAGGAAGAGCTGAAATTGTCTTCCAACAATATGCCATCAACTGATTTGTTAAATTGTTTTCAAGCATTCAGGTTTTTTGTAATTTCAAATAAAAATAACAACATGAAAAAGATATCAACCTTTCTTTTATGCGTTGTTTTATCATATGCAGCAATAGCACAGCTGAACAAAAGCAGCCAGGATGTTGAGATTGTAACCACCCTTGAGAAACATTTTTCAAAATTGGGTTCACTTGCACTGATCAACAATAGCGTTCAGGAATCCAATGCATTGAGAAAATTTGAATTGCAAGGAGATAATTTGCTGATATACTACACAGATCCGAATGACTTCATTACCGGAAAACCCATATTCGATACCATTGTTTTGGCATTGAATGAATTGGGAAAGATTGCACTCAGGAAAGGCGTGGGTGCAAATGGTGAAATGGGTATAGGGATTGAATGGGTGCCGAAAAAAAATAAAGTTGCTGCTGCGGATGAATCGAATGGGAGTAAAAGCAACATTGATCAAAAACAGCTTTCTGCTACCAGCGGAACACTTGTTCAAAAAATGCAGGGACAGGCATCTGGTGTTTATGTTGGCAATGACAACTCACCTGGAGGTGTTCCAAAAGTCAGGGTAAGAGGTATTTCATCCGTCAATTCAAATTCCAATCCACTTTATATTGTAGATGATATACCCATCAACAATATCAGCAGCATCAATCCAGATGACATCGCATCCGTTGAAGTTTTGAAAGATGCTTCTGCCACAGCCATCTATGGTGTAAGGGGCGCAAACGGCGTGGTCATCATTAAAACAAAGAAAGGCGGATACGACGATGTCATACCACAAGAATTGAAAAGCCAGAAAGAATTACCCTATACACTTTGGATTTTTGGTGAGAGAGCATCCAATTTCAAAAATTCACCAGAAAGCAAAAGACTGATTGAGCTGTTGAAAGAGAGAATCAAATAGCACAAGTACCTATCCCAGGCTCGCTGTTTGTTTTGAATGAAAGCTGCATCAATGATTCCCATGGGCATGGTAATACTCTAGTAATTCATCCGCCTGCTTTTTTGTTTTCAGCATGAAACTCATGGAAGAAACAATATTATTGGAACGCCTGAAAAGAACGGGAATGACCTCCGTCTTGAACTGATCGAGTCGGGCACCTCGTATATTATAATCAGCATCAATATTTACAATTTTGGAGAGATTGTTGAAGATGCTTGTGTTTTCTCCTAAAATTTCTTCTTTAACAGTCAGTCGGTCGACCAAATCATTGTGCCTGTAGGCAGCAATGCCGGGGAGGGTCCATTTGTTCATAACCGGAACAAATCCATTGTAATAAAAATCCATCTCTTGGGAAGTACTTCTGAGCTCTGTAGCTTCCGACTGATTGCTGTATTCAATGATCATGTGCAGCAAAGTGGTATCCTTGATGTATCGCAATGCACCGGCACTTCGCATTTGCTCATACACATCATTGTTGCTCACATATCGAATGGTATACGTAGGGACGATATCAAAAAACTCAAACAAATCCAGTTCCTCCTTGGCATCCATGACATACAATGCAGCTGAATCATGCAGCGCCAGCAAGTAACGATCGCGGTTCATCAATGAATCAATGAAATGGGAATTTTTTTCCACTTCTCTCATAAAACTTCCCACGTATTCATGAGAGCGTTCATTTTCTACATAGATTTCCCTGAGATTTTCTGCAAGAAAACCAAGTGTAACCGCCAAAAACATCATGAAGAATTCCTTGAAATGTTCTTTCCAGTTTTTAGGGTGCTCTTTGCTGTGGTGATGGTGGACTTCCATTTAGTTTCAGGGATTGTTGAAGAGTGAAAAGTTAGGAAGAAAATTGATTTGAATGGTTCTGTTGTTTTCAACCTTTGTACCTGCACCTCTTACAATGTGCTGAAGCATGTACCCAGTCTCAATTCTACCAAATGAAGGCAGTACATATCCAATGCCGGCATAAATCCTATTTTGATCAAAATGATAGTCACCTATTTGTTTGCCGAAACCATAAAAAATTTCATCCAGAGCAGTCACATAGAGCACCTTGTCTTTGATCACCGATCCATTGATGGGCAATGAAACCCTCTGCATCAATCGAAATCGGGTTGAATACACAGCAGGTCCGGGTTTATATATGGTACCGGAGGATACAGGCTGATACACAAACCTTTGTTCAACCCTCAATCTGCTTATCAGTTCAAAACGCTTGTACTGCTTGCGCATTTGCAATTGCTCCCAGATGCGGTTCTCCGGAAAAGCCGATTTGCTGGGCATCCCCCCGTAAGGATAGGTTTCTACAAAACAATACCCCGCTGCCGCACTCCACCCCTTTCCCAGATTGCTCAACAAAGCAGTTCTGAAAAGCAGTTGCTGGGGATTTCTCAAGTATTCATTTCTGCGCAATGAAACCTCGGCATGCAGTGAAGTTTTCTTGTTGATGGGGTGAACTCCAACATAAGAAATCCAAACATGATCGTTGACAACTTTGGTAACCTGCGCAAACAATGAGCATGAACACAAAAGGAACAAAAACAGCACGCAAATTTTTAAACCTATACGCATAGTGTAAGTCAAAGTTATGACAAACAAATCCAGGAACTTTACCATTTCCTTGAATATTCACTCAATAGCATTCGTTAAATTGCATTTGAATCTATACACATGAACAAAGTACTTTTCTTTCTCACGTTTTTTTTCGCTCAAGTTGCCTTGGCACAAGAAGATTTATTGGCAGAACTCAAAGAGTCAACTGATACCAGCAACCAGCTGCTCCCACCTAGAATGCTGCTTACCCAGAGAGTATTGTGGGGAGAAAAGGGACTGATGAGGCCGATCATACAATTGAATACTGCCAACAGAGAGAAAGAATTGAAAGTAAGAAGAGCCATGCTGGTGGCGCATCAGGTACTTGGATTCATCACATTGGGAGGAATGGCCGGACAAGCCATCACAGGTTCGCAATTGTACAAAGGAAATTATAGAAACGATGAAATTCATGAAAACCTCGCAACGGCAGTAAACATATCATATGGGGCAACTGCTGCCATGTCATTCTTCACACCACCTCCATTGATCAACAGAGACAAAAAGCTTTCTGCCATCAGATTGCATAAATGGTTGGCAGTGGTGCACATGGCAGGGATGATTGCCACCAATGTGTTGGCAGAAAACGGACCCAGATCACTGCACAGGGCCGCAGCCATCACAACCTTTGCCAGTTTTGGAGCAGCCATCATCAGCATAAAATTTTAACCCATGAAAATCATACTCCAGATATTGATTGCGTTGCTCCCCTTTGTATCCATAGCTCAAACCAAACTTCCGTTCAACAAAAACAAATCCACGATCACATATGCCATGAATCATATCATGCATGCGTGGGACGGAACCTCCAATCAACTGAACGGACTGGTGCAGTTGAATGCAAACGGACAAATTGAGAAAGTGGCCATGATTGCAAAAGTCAGTTCGTTTGATTCAAAAAGCTCCAACAGGGATGCGCACATGCTCGAAGTAGTTGAATCGCTGAAATATCCCAATATATCTTTTCAATCCACTTCTGTCACCGAAACAGCAAAAGATAAGCTGCTCGTCAAAGGCATGTTGGAGTTTCACGGAATCAAAAAAGAAACCACATTCGAAGCAATATCCAAAAAGAAAGAAAAGGAAACCGTCGTAAGCGGAAACTTCATCTTTCTGCTGGAGGATTTCAAAATCGAAAGGCCCTCTTTCATGCTGACCAAGGTTGACAATGAAGTCAAAGTCAAATTTGAAATAGCCTTCTGATCCCAATCGAACCGAAAAGCCGATCAGTTGTTAAGGTCTGCATGAAGGCCTTCCTGGTATTCCCACATCAACTGTTCAAAGACACTTCCCCTCTTCAGAATTCGGATGTCATTTTTTTAATCGAGAGCGATCTCTTTTTCAATCAATACAATTTTCATAAGCAAAAAATCATCCTGCATAGGTCCTCGATGAAATACTACGAGGAACTGCTTCAATCTCAGCAGCTGCATGTTCAATATATCCAAGCCACAGAAAAAGAAAGCAAGATCTTATTCTTGATCGAAAAACTTCGCAAATCCCATTTCAATCATATAGCATTGTACGATCCCCATGATTGTTGGCTGGAAAAGCAACTTGAGCAAAGCACAAAAAAACTGCAGATAAAAATCGAATTCCTGCCAAGTCCCAACTTCATCAACAATCAAAAAAGAGATGTTGAACTGTTGGGCACCCGAAGGCCTTTTTATCAAACTGGTTTTTACACCGAGCAAAGAAAAAGCAGGAAAATTCTCATTGATAAAAATAACCAACCGGAAGGTGGCAGCTGGACATACGACGTTGAAAACAGGAAAAAAATTCCAAAAAATACCCCAATCCCCCCCATACACTTTTTCAAATCCAACCAATGGATTGATGAAGCCATCACCTACACTGAAAAATATTTCAAAAAAAATATTGGCGCATCTGCAGCTCCTTTTTCATACAACAAAGAGAAGATTTACTACCCTTGTACACATGCAGATGCAGAAAAAGCACTGGAGCAGTTCATCCATGAAAAACTGGATCTGTTTGGTATATATGAAGATGCCATGATCTGGAAAGAATCCACCTTGTTTCACAGCGTCATGTCTCCACTGTTGAACATCGGACTCCTCTCTCCACAACTTTTCATTGAAAAATTATTGGCAGCATACAAAAGGAAGAAAGTTCCTCTCAACAGCATCGAAGGCATCATCAGACAAATCATGGGCTGGAGAGAATTTGTTCAACTGACTTATCAAAAAATCGGTACAGCTCAACGAACAAAAAATTTCTGGGGATTCAAAAACCCCATGCCTCCTTCGTTGTACGATGGGACAACGGGCATACACCCCATCGATACTACCATTCATAAATTACTGAACAGCGGCTACTCTCATCATATTGAACGATTGATGGTGCTGGGAAATTTTATGCTCCTCTGTGAAATCGATCCTGATCATGTGTATAAATGGTTCATGGAAATGTACATCGATGCATATGATTGGGTGATGGTGCCCAATGTCTATGGCATGTCCCAATTCAGCGATGGAGGCATGATCACCAGCAAGCCCTATATCGCGGGTTCTAATTACCTGATGAAAATGGGTGATTTTGAAAAAGGTGAATGGCAGGGCATCTGGGACGGCCTGTTTTGGAGGTTTCTGTCTACTTACAGAACCGTATTCTCAAAAAATCCCCGATGGGCCATGTTGCTCAAAACATGGGATAAAATGGATGAAGCCAAAAAAGCATCCCATCTCCAAAAAGCAGAAAAATTTCTAAATAAACTCCACAAACGTGCATAAGTATTTTAAATATTGCAATAAATCGTCTTTAGATTGCTAAATATTTAAACGACATGATGAACCATCTCCAAACATCCTATTCGGATGGATTTTTCAATGTGAGTGCTGCACATGGATTTCTACCCACTCAACTTCCACTTGAAATACTTCCTGAACGTTACAACCGATTGCAGGAAATATTGGATGCAATGCCGGTGGTACTTCCCAGTGGTGAACATGGACTGCTGCATTATCCCAATAAAATTGAGGAAGCTGTACAGACTTTGCCAAATTATATAGACCTCGTAAAAAAGGAAACCGATATCCATGTTATCCAGGCTCTTTACAGAGGATACTGCTTCCTGACATCTGCATATACATTAGAAACATCCTTTCAGCATTACAGAACAACCGGCAATTACGGCAAAGCAAGAAATATTGTTCCCCCACAAATTGCTCAACCATTGATTCATGTTACAGATGCATTGCATGCATTTCCATGGTTGGATTACCACTATGGTTACTCATTGGGGAATTATAAAATGAAAGATAAAAACGGGGGACTCGAATGGAGCAATTTGGATATGTGTGTGCGATTCTCCGGACAACCCGATGAAGTCGGATTCATCATGCTGCACGTCGACATCAACCAATTTTCACCGCAATTGGTAGGTTCTGTAATGAATACGCTACAAGGAATCGAATCGAGGCAAAAAGATAAAATTGAAGCTGCGCTGGATGAGAACATGAAAACACTCAAGCGCATGAACGATCGCAGAAGAGAAATGTGGAAGGCCTCCAGGTGGCAGCACTACAATGATTTCAGGGTTTTCATCATGGGAGTGAAAGGGAACGATGAAATATTCGGACCCGGACTCACTTACCAGGGTGTATGGGATGAACCCAAACAATTCCGTGGACAAACAGGTGCACAAGATGATATCATACCCATGGAAGATATCTTCAGCGGTGTAGTCAATTATTATCCTAAAAATGAGTTGACCAAATACCTGATGGACCTGAGGGCCTATAGGCCGAAGTGCATTCAACAATTTTTCATTGATCTTGAAAAAACCATGGAGGAGATGCATCCCAACGGAATGATGGGTGTATTGAAGGAGCTCAACAGCTTCAACGGACTCTCAAGATTATTGGGCATTTTGGAAGAAATTTATTTCTTCAGAAACGGTCATTGGCAATTTGTACAGAAATACATCATGGCCAATACGCCTTACGCCAAAGCCACAGGCGGTACACCTATTACCAGTTGGCTGCCCAATCAGATAAAAGCTGTTTTGAATCAAATACAGGATGTGCTCGATGCAATGTCAACGATTGAAAACAATGGAGATGCAAGCTCCAACGAAATTTTCAACCGGCTTCAACAAACCATCGATCAGAAAAAACAATTGCTGGCAGATCAGCTCGCTATGGTAGAAGAAGCACATTTCTCGGCTGATAAAGTATTCTCGCTGAATGAGAAGTATGGACTGAAAGACGAGCAACATTGATCAATATTTTACAAAAAATAAACAATGTTTTTCACCCTGAGCGATACCAGGGTTGGGGCAAAACATCCCATTATTTTGAAGGATGGTATTTTAAAATTCTCAACGAAGATGGAACGGAAGCTCTTGCCATCATTCCAGGTATCGCCATGGATGAACAGGGAAATAAACAATCATTCATTCAGGTGCTGGATGGCAAAAGAAAATCTGCCCGCTACCACAAATTTCCATTCGAAGATTTCAAATCAGAAAAAAATGTATTTCAAGTTTCCATTGGAAAAAATGACTTCTCATCAAACTCCATAAAACTGGATATTGAACAATTGCGGGGTGAGCTGCGCTTCAGCAACAATATACCCTGGCCAAAGTCTCTTTGGAGTCCGGGTATCATGGGGCCCTACTCGTTTGTACCATTCATGGAATGCTACCATGGCATCGTGAGCATGAACCATGAAATTGCAGGACAACTGGAGTTGAACGGAAAATCAATTGACTTCAATCGTGGAAAAGGCTACATCGAAAAAGACTGGGGAATATCATTCCCTTCATCATATATCTGGATGCAAACAAATCACTTTTCAGAGGAAAACATTTCACTGAAATGTTCTGTTGCAAAAATTCCATGGCTGGGAAGTTCATTTGTTGGATTCATTGCAGGATTCTGGTGGAAGGATAAATTGATTCGATTTACCACTTACAACCAATCAAGACGCATCAAAACTTTTGCGAACATCGAACATGTAACCATTGGATTGGAGAACAAACAATATTTACTCGATATACATGCACTGCGTGATGCGCCAACTGCACTAGCATCACCCATATTGGGTTTGATGGATGGAAGAATTGAGGAAACCATGAATGCAATTGTGTATGTAAAACTAACCGAGAAAAAATCCGGCAGGGTTGTATTCGATGATAAGGGAATGCATGCAGGATTGGAAGTTGCAGGCAATATCGAAGAGCTGTTTATATAAAGTAACTCCTGTTTTAAATTAAACAACTTGTTGCAATAACAATACCCCCGCCAATCCCACCACAGCAAGGATGGTCTCCATGATGGTCCAAGAACGCAAACTGTTCTTTACGCTTACTCCAAAATATTCTTTGTACAACCAGAATCCCGCATCATTGACATGAGATAAAACCATAGAACCCGCCCCAATGCTCAATGCCAATAAATTGGGATTTACATCTGTGCTTGCAAGCAGCGGCAAAATAATTCCTGCAGCAGTGATACCGGCAACCGTTGATGATCCGGTAATTACGCGCAGCATGGCTGCAATGAGCCAGGAAAGGACCAGTGGATGGATGGCATTGTTCAATGCAATATCCATCACTGCTTCGCCAAGCTTCATCATTTGCAACACCTCCTTGAACGCGCCGGCACCTGCAAATGTTAATAAAAGTGGAGCGATGTCCTTTGCTGCTTCGATCATCCAGCTTTGCATTTCACTCCAACTGACCGATCGCCTGAATCCTAAAAAATACAAGGCCGCTATCAGTGAAAGCAACAGAGCCACTGTGGGATCACTGATCAGATCCACCCATTCATGGTTGAAAAAAGAATTGCTTGCGATCAACAAAACAGGGAGCAAGATGATGGATAAACTCACTATAAATGAAGGCAGAGGAGAAGACTTGTCATCAAAATTGAAATGCATGGGATCGGCTGGTATATTTTTCAGGCTCTTTCCAAAAAGCCAACCCGACAACAACATGGCAGGAATGGATATGACGATTCCCCAACCCAATGTAGTTCCCATGTCGGCTCCTGGCAGATGCGTTACCAAATAATATGGAGCAGGATGAGGAGGAAGAAATCCCTGTGTGATGGACAAGGATGCCAACATGGGTATACCCAGATAAACGGGATTCATGTTTTGTTTCTGTGCCGTTGCCAGTACCAGTGGAGTTAGCAATAGAAATGCAACAGAGAAAAACAGGGGCAATGAAACAATGAATCCAATGATCATGAACGCAAATGGCAATCGCTTGGGTCCGAATACTTTGATGAGCTGATCAGCAATGACGTGACTGGCATTTGACTTTGCAATGACCTTTCCTATCATGGCCCCCAATACAATGATTGAAATGATTGAACCGAGTGTGGTCCCGATGCCTTTTTGAATCGCTTCCACCAACATTTTACCGCTCAGTCCATATGATAGTCCCATGAAAAGAGCAACAATCAAAAACGACAGAAAGGGTTGCACCTTGGCAAAGGAAATCAATACAACCAATATAGCGATGCCAACCAGCAGCAGGATCCACATAGATTTCTGTTAATAGATTCTTCTCTTAAAGATAGAGCATTCAGCAGGATCATTTTCACTTCATTCAATAAGATAAAGTTGTTGTAGATTTAGGTGGCTTCATTCAAGCACAAATCTTGTCATCATGAAAAATTTTATTCTTGTATTTGCGTTGCTTTGCAGTTCAATCATCCAAGCCCAACCCGTTCGTCTGGCAGTTGCAGGTATTGCACACGGACACAATGGATGGATTCTCGGCAGAAAAAATGATGCAGCAGTTCAATTGGTGGGTATCTATGAGACCAATAAAGAATTGGTTAAAAAAATGATGGATAAATATCATCTCGGCCCTGCTCTTTTTTATGACGACATGAATAAAATGCTTGAGGAAGTCAAACCTGAAGGTGTTTTGGGATTTGGAACAACACTGCAACACCTCGGTGTAGTGGAAGCTTGTGCCCCAAAAGGAATTCATGTGATGGTGGAAAAGCCCATGGCAACTACAGTTGCAGATGCAGAGAAAATGGTTGCACTCGCCAGAAAGTACGGTATTCTGTTGCTGACCAATTTTGAAACATCCTGGTATCCGACGACAGATAAATCATTTGCGCTGACACGCGATACGTCCTTTATGGGACCCATCAGAAAAGTGGTGGTTCACGATGGACATGAGGGTCCGAAAGAAATAGGAGTTTCAAAAGAATTTTTTGAATGGCTGACCGATCCTGTTCAAAATGGTGGAGGTGCATTGATGGATTTTGGTTGCTACGGTGCAAACCTGATGACCCTCTTGATGAAAGGATCCATGCCTCTTTCCGTCACTGCCGTTACTTCACAATTCAAACCGCATATTTATCCAAAAGTAGAAGATGAAGCTACCATCATCCTACAGTACCCTGATGCGCAATGCATCATTCAAGCTTCATGGAACTGGCCATTTGCAAGAAAAGACATGGCGATTTATGGAAGAAGCGGCTATATCATAACCAAAGACAACAACCAGATGAAAGCAAAGGGAAAAGTTGGATCAGAGACAGATTATAAACTTACGGCTCAAGAGACCAATACCTACACCAGTCCGTTTTTATACTTCGCAGAAGCCATCAGAAAAAAAATCACCATCCCTGCCTTTGGTGCATACTCGATGGAGAATAACTTGATCGTTGTAAAAATTTTAGAGGCCGCCCGCAATGCTGCCAAAACCGGCAAGACTATTTTCCTTAAATAAGATGCCCAAAAACATCAAAAAAGAGAACCTCCCGCAAAAGATTTGCATGGTCTGCCAACGTCCCTTTACCTGGCGCAAAAAATGGGAGAAGGTATGGGATCAGGTACAATATTGCAGTGATCGATGCAGAAACAACAAAGGGAAAGGTCCAAAAATGGATTTCAGTCGCTGAATTGTTAGAAAATTGTCAAAATATTGTAAAATTATGGCTCTTTTTTAACCATTCTGATTAAACAAAGCCTATTTATTGACAGATTTTGAACTAACTAGCGTACTGCGCTGTACGCCTGCAAGGCATTTCCCTTGCGTTCCAAGCATACACGCTAGAAAAAGTTCATCTATCACCCTAAACATAAACAAAATGAACATGAGAAAATGTGCAATTTTCATGAGTTTTTTTGTTTTGCTGGCAGCAAATACTATTGCCCAGGAAACAAAAAAAATCACGGGTAAGGTCACCGACAACAATGGTGAAGCTTTATCCGGTGTAACAGTTGCGGAATTTGGTGGTAATGCCAAGGCAATTACCAGCGACCAAGGAACCTACACCATCCAGGTTGGATCAAAAACAACCACTTTGAGATTCAGCTCCGTTGGTTTCCAAGATGCTGATGCAAGAATTGGAAACAGAAATGCAGTTGATATTTCACTTGTGAGAGAATCCGGTTCTCTTTCTGAAGTCGTCGTCGTTGGATACGGCGTTCAACAGAAGAAAGCATTTACAGGATCTGCAGCCAAAATCGATGCAAAAGAATTTGCACAGTTGGTTACACCATCTGTCGACAAACAACTTGCCGGTCGTGCTGCGGGTGTTCAGGTTGTGAACGCTGGCGGTGACGTTGGTACTCCGGCCCGTATACGCATTCGCGGTATCAACTCAGTAACTGGTAACCAAGCACCATTAATTGTGGTGGATGGAGTTCCATTTATCACCGGTAACCTCGCTGCTGCAACCAACTCAAACGCGTTGGGTGATATCAACCCCAACGATATTGAAAACATCGAGGTATTGAAAGATGGATCTGCAACTGCAATCTATGGTTCAAGAGCTGCCAACGGTGTCATCATGATCACTACTAAAAAAGGATCAAAAGGGTCTGCAGTAAAAGTAAACTACGACGCAACCTATGGTTTCACTTCTCCCATCAAGACATACGAATTGTTGAACAATGCTCAATTTGTAGAAATTGCAAACGAGAAGAGAACCAACCAAAATCTGACCGGTTGGGCCAATGCAGGAGATGGTAAAACATATGACTGGCAGCGCCTGATCATGAGAGACAATGTATTGGGTATTCAGCAAAACCTAAGTGTAAATGGCGGAAACAATAAAAGCACTTATTTCCTCTCATTGAACTACAGTGACCAGAAAGGTGTATTGATCTCCAACCAGAACAAGGCTTACAGATTGCGTTTCAACTTTGAGCATGAAGTCAACAAATACATCAAAATTGGAAACAACCTTACTTTGTCGAAGCAAATTGACAATGATCAAAACAATGGTACCAACGCATTGAGTGGAGCAGTAGCCTCTGCACTGCGCATGTTGCCCAACGTTGATCCATACAATGCAGACAATGTTACAGGATACAATATTCGTTACCCGGCCTTGAACCAAGTGGGATTGGGACCCAACGTAAGCAATGTTGACGACAACTATACTAACCCCTTGTTTACATTGAATGAGAACGTGTACTCATCTGACAAGCTTCGTGTTAACAACAATCTTTTTGTTGAATTGAGTCCTTTGAAAGGCTTGAAGATCCGCTCTGCATTCAACTATGATTTCTTCAATGACTACTCATATATCTCCTGGTCATCTATCCACGGAGATGGTTTCAGCTCCAGAGGTTATGTATACAATGCCGGACAACAAATCCAGCGCATGGTTTGGCAGAACTACATGAACTACAACAAATCATTCAACGGTGGTCACAATATGTATGTAACAGCCGGACATGAAGTACAGGAAGATATGAGCCGCTTTGTGAGTGGTTCTTTGCAACAGCTTTCCGATCCATTCTTCCAACAAAAGAATTTGATCGGTGGATCTGGTGCCCTCCAATTTGCAAGTGGTGGATACGGCAAGAGCGGTTTCCATTCACTGTTCGGACGTTTCAACTACGACTTCAGAAGCAAGTACTTTGTTCAGGGATCTGTTCGTAGAGACGGACAAAGCTCTCTCGCACCTGACAACCGCTATGGTATTTTCCCAGGTGCATCAGCAGGTTGGAGAATTTCAGAAGAAGGTTTCTGGAAAAACAATACAGCGCTCAACAATCTTTTCAGTGATGTAAAACTGAAAGGTTCATATGCAATCGTAGGAAACCAGCTTGGCGGATTCCCATACCTGAGCACATTCAGCTCTGCTGCCTATGGTAATATCCCAGGTTTGGCGCCAAGTGCCATAGGTAACCCTTCATTGCAATGGGAAAGAAGTAAGAAGTTTGACGTGGGTATTGAGTTGAGCATGTTCAAGAATCGTCTGACCTTTATGGCTGACTGGTTCCTGAATGACATCGATCAACTCGTGTTCGCCGTTCCAACACCAAACTCTGCAGGTATTCCGGGCAACTCCATCAGCCAAAATATTGGTTCTGCAAGAAACAATGGATTGGAATTCACTTTGATGGGAGACATCATCTCAACAAAGAACTTTGTATGGAATTTCAACGCCAACTATACCAAATTGAAAAATGAAATCACTTCTCTTTATTCTGTAGGAGGTGTTCCAGTACTTACTATTCCTGGATCATTCAACAGAATTGAAGTGGGTCAATCACTCAACTACATCTGGGGTTGGAGATATGCCGGTGTGAATACACAAACCGGTAATCCTATGTACCTGAAAGCCGACGGTTCACTGGTTCAGAGAAGTACTGTAAATGGTGCATACTATACTGCATCTAGCAAAGATGATGCAACCATGACAACTGCGAATCAAACAACCATCACAGATGCAGACAAAGTAAATCTTGGAAACAGTCTTCCTACTTTCTTTGGAGCATTGACCAATAATTTCCGTTACAAGAATTTTTCTTTGGAAGTAATGTTCAGATTCCAAGGTGGAAACAAGATCATGAATATCACCCGCCAGGAAGCTTTGTTGAGCCAAAACTTCCACAACAACGGAGTTGAAATCATGAACCGCTGGAAACAGGCAGGTGATGTAACTGATGTTCCCCGCTTGCGTTATGCACAAAGTGCAACTGTCAACCAGACTGGTGCGGCGATTTCAAGATTCGTTGAAACAGGTGATTACGTAAGACTTCAAAACCTTGTATTGAGCTACAACCTCGGCAGCAAAGGCTTATCCGAAAAAACAAACGGATACGTGAAAAACGCAAGAATCTTTGCCCAGGGTCAGAACTTGTTCATCATGAGTAAGTACAGCGGATTGGATCCAGACAACGCCAGCCAGTCAGGTCAAGACAATGCGGTTTCTCCGTCATTGAGAATTCTCTCTGTTGGTCTTAGCGTAGGATTTTAATCAAACATTCACTAAAGAATAAAAATGTATACAATGAACATATTTAAAAACATCCAAAAAAATGCAGCCCTCTTGCTGATCGTTTTGATCGCAGCGAGTTGTGAAAAGGTCTTGGATCAAGCACCTTACTCTGCATTCACTGATGAAAGTGTATTCACAACATCAGACCGGGCAACGCTTGCCCTCAACGGTGTGTACGATGCTGCACAAACAGGCGGACCCTCACTCGCTGGTCGCGGTTATCCTTTTGGTGCTGCAACCATTGAGCAAGGCGACAACAGAGGTGAAGACATGGTGAACCTCCAAGCTTTTTACCAAATCACTTATCAAGGTACTTATACCCCTGCAACCGCAAACAATGTTTCCATGTGGGATAACACCTACAGCATGATCAACAAAGCAAACATTGCCATTGAGGGATTCAAGAAAGCAAGTGCCGATGGTGTATTGACTGCTGCATTGGCAACCCAATATGAAGCAGAATGCAGATTCCTTCGCGCACTCGGACACCATGAGTTGCTTGTTCATTTTGCTCGTCCGTTTTTGGATGGTGCAGGTGCTCAACTGGGTGTTCCATACAGAGATTATGCAGTAAAAGGCAGTGAGACATTGGAAAAACTTCAGAAAGAACCACGTCCAAAAGTTTCAGAAACTTATGCAAAATTGTTGGAGGACCTGAAATTTGCTGAAGACAATCTGCCTGTAACCAATGCAGGTGGTGCAATTTTCAGAGCACAAAAATCAGCAGCCATTGCATTGAAGCAGAGAGTTTATTTGCACATGGGACAGTGGGCCAATGCAGTTGCAGCCGGTAATCAATTGATTCCTGCAGCTGTAAATACTGCCAATCCTTCTGCTACCAAAAGCTTGATCGGAAATCACAATCTCATGTCGACTCCGAACGGTTCTTTTGGATTCACAACAGGCAACAGCGTAACTGCTGAAAACCTGTTCACCATCAAAAATGATCCATTGGACAACGGATCTGTAAACGGTGCTCCTGCTGCCATGTATGGTTCTACCGATTTATTGGGACGCGGACTGGTTTGTGTATCACCCATCATTTGGAACAATACAGGATGGTTGGAAGATGATAAAAGAAGAACCACTCTTTACAGAAATGGTGGAAGTGCCATTGGCCGTGCCATCATGACCACCAAATACACAGACCATTCTGGTCGCGGTGACAATACCCCTATCATAAGGTTTGCTGAAGTATTGTTGAACCAGGCAGAGGCAGAAGCAAGGGTTGCAACAGGTGTATCTGCAAGAGCAGTGGACCTCTTGAACATGGTTCGCAACCGTTCTTTGAATACTCCAGCTACACAAGAATACAAAGTAGCAGACTTTGCTGATCAAACAGCATTGATCAGAGCAATCCTATTGGAAAGAAGAATAGAATTCCTTGCAGAAGGAAGACGCTGGCCAGATATCCACAGAACAGCACAAGATCCTATCGCAGCATTGAGACCTGCAGGTATTCCGGCAAAAGTTACCAATGGTGGCGTAACCGGAACAACATTGGCTCAGTACGGATTTGGAAAGGCTGTAACCACTGCCCAGGCTGCAATACCTTACAGTGATTTCAGATTTATTTGGCCAATCCCGGCATTGGAAATTACTACCAACCCTGTTATCCAACAGAATCCTGGTTATTAATGCTCATGCAATTTGTCCTATAATTAAAAAGGAGATCGAAATCGATCTCCTTTTTTTATGCATAATCAATATGATCAATGGATTTTTTTCAACACATCTGCAACGCGTTTACCCAAATGGAACCCCTTGTCCAAGAAATAAGTATCCAGTTCTTTTGATTGATATTTCCCCTCTTCATGAATACCTGAGGCACCAAAAGATGATTTCCAATCATCGCCTCCTATAACGATCATCCCATAGACCATCATGGCATGCAATAGACTGGATTGCACCAACTCTTCCCCCGAAGAGAATCCTCCTGCTGTCACAAAAACCGCACCCAGCTTATTTTTCAAGGGTTGTCCCTCGAAAGGCCAGGTTTTGATGAATGATAAAATTTCGGGAGATGGATTTGCATTGTAAACCGGAGATCCAATCACAATGGCATCAGCAGCAAGTAATTCCTGTGACTTTACCTCGTTGACTGACTTTACGATTGCTTTGATATCACCAGATGCAACTATTCCACTTTGAATGGCCTTTGCCATTTGTGCTGTATGTCCACTTGCTGAGTGATAAGCAATCAAAACAGTCTTGGATTGTCCAACTATTGGATTTGTCAGTGCAATGAAAAGGGTTAGAAAAGAAAAATATTTAGAAATGATGTGCATCTTGTTTAAAACTGTCGCATTTGAAAATACGGAGTTTTAAATATTACAGCAAATCTGGTTGTTGAATCTGACTCCACATGTATGGTTGCACCATGTTCATCAGCTACATTTTTTACAATGCTCAATCCGAGTCCGGTTCCACCTTTTTGCTGTTTTGTTGTAAAGAATTTCTTGAATATTTTATCGAGGATTTCAGGTTGAATCGGCTTGCCTGAATTTTCGACAGTGATTTTCAACTGGTCATCTGCATGGTGTGAAGTAATATTTAGCACTTTTTCATCTGCGCCATCCATGGCATCAATAGCATTTTTAATCAAATTCGACCACAATTGAAACAGCTTGATTTCATAACCATATATGTACGCTCGCTTATCGATATCAAATTGTAATTGTATATTTCGCTTAAGCTCGTAATTAAAAATGTTCAACACCGTTTTTATATTCTCATGCAGATTAAAAGTCATGCGCTCGAGTGCATCATCTGTTTTTATGAATGACTTGATGTCTCTGACTACTTTGGCAGATTTTTCAACAGAGGTCTGAATGGTATCAAGGAGATTACCAATGACCTGTACATGATAAATTAAATTGAGTACATCAACATTGTTTTCATAATCGACTATTTTTCGAATCACATCTACTTCTGCACTGTTGATCCTGCATTTTACCAACATTTCATTGATGAGATCTATATTGTTAAACGGGCCTCCATAAAGATCATACAATACCCTGAGCATTTCTTTACGCTCCTTGATCATTTGCAAGCCCCCCACATAAATTTCCGGTTTGTGAGTGCCTGCATATTCTAGAGCAAAATTTCTTTGCTCCTCTGTACACTTTCCGACAACATCGCGCATCAAAAGATCAAACGTAGAAAAAATATTTTCTGCACCAACTTTGATAGCTCCTAGTGGCGTATTCAAATCATGGGCAATGCCAGCAGAGATTTCTCCAATGGTAACAAGTTTTTCCTGATCAATGATTGATTTGGATAAATCCAGGTTGCGCTTTGTGTTTTCCAACACTTTTTGTTCGAGTGTCTCATTGATTTTTTTCAGTTCTTCCTGGCTTTTGATCAGTTTTTCATCAGCTTCTTTGCGCTCAGAAACATCATTCTCAACAGCTATATATCCAGTCAATTCGTCATTGTCATCTATGACGGGAACGATATTCAATTCAAGCCAGTACTCATTTCCATGTTTTCCTCTGTTCAAAACCTCAGCATTGACCACCTCTCTTCGCTGTAACTTTTCACTGATCATTGCAGTAGTCTTGGGATTTGTTTTCTCAAATTGAAATATTTTAGGAGTGTTGCCAATTAATTCCTCTGCAGTATAACCGCTGATCTTTAATACGCTGTCATTCACCCAAACTATTTTTCTATTTTTATCAGTGATCACAACAAGGTTGGATGTATACTTAGCCACCAAAGAAAGTTTATCAATTTCCTCCTCAGCCAATTTTCGCTCTGTGATATCCTGCATGGTTCCTACCAGAGAAGTTGTTTGACCATCTGATGAAATATTTATCTCACCTACAGCTGAGATCCAGCGAACCAGATTTGTGTCTTTTTTTACAATTCTGAAATCCTTGTAAAATCTAACCTGTTTTTTGCAGGCAGCATGAAAATGATAAGCAAAATCCTCTCTCTCCTTTTCCACAACCAATTGCAGCCAATCGTTGAACCCCCATACCGGTTGATCATGAATACCAAATATTTGCAACAATCCTTCGGAAAATGTGAATTCATTTTCGGAACATAAAAATTCAAAACTGCCGAGACTTGCAATCTTTTGGGCTTCAATCAGTTTAATTTGAGCCTGCTGAAGATCTGCTGTTCTTACCTTTATTTGGTCTTCAAGCCCAAGTGTAAGTCGTCTATTGTCTTCTCGCTGCTCCTTCAGGCTTTCCTTCAATGAATCAAAGGCACTATTCAATTCACCTATCTCGTCATTTGAACGCTGAGCAGATAAAGAAACATCATAATTGCCTTTCTGTAATTCGTTTGCAATGGCTGTAAGATCTACTATAGGTTGTGATATTCTTCTGGCAATCAGGAAAAATATAATCAGTGAAATACTCAATATAAAAGGAAAAAGCAAATAAATAGGTCTGTTGAGTGAAGAGACCAGTTCGTTGATTTTCTGCTTAGAAGCTGCAATCATAACTGTTCCTCTGAAATCCGGTGCACTAAAAGGGTATTGCTCATAAACATAGGAAACGGAATCTCTTTGCAATATTTTTTGAGCAGGCAATGAGGGGTAACTGATAAAAACCGAGTCTTTGTTTGTTGTCGGATCATTGATGATGATGGCTACAAATTCAAAATCTGCTGTACCGGCTGCAAAATCAACTGTCTTTTTTAATCCGGCAAAATCGTTGTTTTTGAGTGACAGTTCAACACCTAAAGAAACCGTCTTGGCCAGTTCCTTGATTTGATTTTCCTTGTTTTCCTTGAAAAGTTTTTCCTGACGAGACGGGTAATACCAGGCTGCTATCAGCAAAATAATCAAAAGCCCAATTGCAAATGGCAACCAGATTTTAAATGAAATTTTTTGAAAATATGAAAACATCAATTAACCAAGTTGATCAATAAAAATGGTTCAATTTTATTGCCCTCTTTTGAAATGATTCCAATTGCGCCAATATTTTTACTCACATAGCTTAATATCTCTTCATCACTATCGAAGAACAGTGGAGGACTCGCACGGCCTTGAAATACGAGCGATAACCAAAATTTTTGCACACCTGAAGGCGTTGTTTCATAAATCAGTCTACACACTTCCTCAGACCTTGGATGTTTGGGAGATGGTAACACAATGACCACAGGTTTACCAGATGACCATGTGGAATATTTTACCTTGAAAACCTGTCTTGCCTCTTTGAGTTGAATGGATGCATATCCAGTTTTATTCCCAATGAGTTGCAGATTGGATTGGGCAAACCCTTTCATCCATCCAAAAACATTGAATGCAAATACAACAAAGAATATTTTAACCCAGCTTCTCATATATCAAAATCCATATGCCAATTGTAAACGGAACGAGAATTTATCAGAATGCATAGTACTAATATTGTGATGATGCAAGTTTGAGTATTCCACCTGTGCTTTGAGATTGATCAAGTGATTGAACTCGTGCTTGTATCCCACTGCCCATTTCTTTGTCTTCAATTCGTATGTATGCAAATCCTTTTCATCAATTTTTAAATATTCAAATAAAACATACGGCACATGTTTCTCCTGAATACGATATCCTGCATATATAAAATTGGCAACATTATTGGCTGTTCCCAAGGTATCCGTATGCGTTATATTGTAAGTGAATTCATTCAACAACTCCAACTTGGGTGAAAAATTGGCAAATGAAAAACTGATCAAATGATAATTGAGTGCTCCTTTGTAGAGTGGACCACTGTAGTGCGTTCTCGGAGCAGCATGTCCACTGTGCGTTCCAGAAGCATTCTTCTCCAAAAAATCATAATAATAAGAAGCCCCTATTCTCATACCATCTTTGGGCTTGATATGAAATGCTGCAGTCAAAGACATATCCAAATTGTCGTTGAATACATCGGTAGATGAAATGCCATTCCCTACAACAATATCATATCCGAAATTTTGATCGCCCAAATTCTGTCCTTGCATCTGCAATCCAAGCGTATGCAATGGAACGAGGTAGCTGAAAGCAGCAGGACGATCAATCACAGGAAAGAATAAACGACCGTGATGGTAGACATCATTCCAATAATTTACAGGAGAATGTACTTTACCAAAAATCAGATTATGGTTTTTGTAATAATTAAACTTGACAAAACTTCTTTCAATGCTGGGTAAAAATGATGTTGCAGAGTTGCCGTTGAATCTGACCACGTATTCACCAAGAAATGAAATCTTATCATTCAGCTTTGAAGAAACAAAAAAATCATGCTCCCCGATTGAAAAAAACTGATCTGCATGATCTGAATAATCCATTGTGTATTCAAGATGTCCAAACCCATTGAACTGGGTAACAGGTTTTTGAGCATGCACAACATTCAATGTAAATGCCAGTATAATCAAAAATAATATGCGATTGAATTGCATAGAGGCGGATTAAAATCTAAGATATCGTTTGTTCAAAATAGGTTCTATCGCTTTTACCAGGTCAGTCTCATCCCAGGGTTTGGAGATAAAGGAGTCCAATAAATTATCATTGACAAGATCATCCACTTGAATGGCATTGGCCTGACCGGACAACATGATACACTTTAGATCAGCGTATTTCTGTTTGATTTCCCTTATAAAATCTGCACCGGACATATGGGGCATGTGATAATCTACCACAACAAAAAGCACGTCTATGCTCTCTTTAACGAGACCCTCTATGTCTTGAACAGCTTTTTGAGGATCTGTGTAAAACTCAACAAGCGTACACTTGGCATCTACATATTTTTGAAGCTGAATGCCCAGCATTTGAAGGATGTGCGGATCATCATCTATACAGACCACTGCATATTTGAACTCTTTCATAAGGTGTCGTGTTCATGGAGGATATTCGTTTAATGAAATTGATTTTTATCACTAAAAGAATAAACAAAATATTTATTGCTGATTCACCGAGTAGAAGTCGGTCTCGCCTGCAGCAGCGGGGATTTTCTTGGAAGTTGGAAGGTTAATAAAAATACAAAATTATTCTATCAATTATCATGGAATGACAAAGAATCTAATTTCAACATGTGAAAATTTACTACGACGGATTCTGCGTGATGTGCTCTGGATTAGCAAGATGGATACATCGGCACAGCATTCCGGGGTCAATCACTTTCATTCCATTACAGAAAGCAACAATTTTCATCCCAGCTGCAATGAAAGATACAGTGCTGGTAGAAACCAGTGAAGGGGATCTCAAAAGCAGATGGGATGCCATCAGAGAGATTTTAAAAATACTGCCGCCCCGCTACAGATGGATGCATCACATTGCTGGTTGGGTGCCCAACAAATTACAAAATTGGTTCTACGATACGATCGCATCAAATAGATATAGAATTTTTGGCAAATACGATACTTGCCAATTGATTGATTGAATTAAAATTTAATCCCGGCTGTCATGAAAAATGTTCTGCCGTCTGCAGGCATGGCACCTGGACCGGGATACCCACCAGCTCTTCTTGTAAAATAAAATTCATTGGTCAGGTTATTGATTCCCGCTTTGAAATTGTATTGCTTGTAATTGCACGCCATTGTCAGATCCCAAACAGCATAAGACGGTATGAGTCCGATGTTTCCATTCGCTGAAGCCTGAACCGTATTGTTTGCATCGCTGTATGCTTCGCTGGTATAACTGTGCTGTGTAGTAAGCGTTATATTTCTATAGCCAACTGTCAATCCACTTCGAATGATTTGATCGGGAGCATTTTCTACACGCCTGTTGCGAAGATTCGTCTCCACCAATTGATTGCTGCTGTTTTTTGCAATCACTTTGAAATCACCATAGCGACTGTCATTGAGCGCAATGGATGAAAACATCCGCAGTTCCCATTTTTTGGGATACAACTGCTTCCTGAAAAAACTGTATTCCACCAGTGCCTCTATGCCCTTGCTATTGCTGTTGCCTACATTCGTTCTAAAATTATAAAAACTCCCGTCCTGTCTTTGCTGCACAATGGTTCCAATTCGATTGTTGTATTGCAGAAAATATATACTGGCATCAAATATGAAAACATCACCATACTTCCCTCTGAAACCAAGATCAGCGTTGAATCCTTTGGAATCTTTCAACTGCTGATCAATGATATCTGTAGTGGGAGGTGCTGCCAGATCTGCAAATTGAACCGGACGATAAGCCTGTGAAATATTGGCATAGATTTCAACCAATTTTCCTGCATGATACTCTGCACCAATGCCGGAAAGCAAGAACCCTCTTGATCTGTTTTGATTTTGCAATAAAACAGGTGTTACACCTGCAAAGCCGTTACGTCCTGATGCAGCACCTTCAACATACTCATACCTCAATCCGGGAATGAGCAAATATTTTTTTCCAACCCTGAAAACATTTTCTATAAATACTGCCGCATTGAAACTTGTAAATTGGATATCTCTTGTCCATACTCCATCACTTAATCGCATGTCGTAATCTCCCTCAACCGAACCTTTGCCATCTGCAACGAACCTGCGGGTATTGCCATTGTATATTCTGATGCCAGATGAAAAATGATGTGCACTGCCAAACAATGCATAGTTGGTGAGGGATCGCAATTCTGCCCCGTAGTTTCTGTATTTGTCAATATTGAGATTCCGCGGACTGAATGTGCCAGAAAGATTGTTGATGGTATCTGCCGTCAATATCCCGGCAGATGGCATGAACCCCACACTGTTGCGGTTTCCATGCAATCCAAACAATTTCATTTGAAATGTTGTAGACGAACGCTGTTTCCACTTGGCGATGATTGCCATGGTTGACCAGTCAATATCCATCCAATTTCTGCTGCGATAACTCTTTCGGATATCGGTCTTGAAATCATTGTCAAGCAGTCCCCCAGGCTGCTGACTCCTGATATGTGATTGCATGTATTCGGCAGTGATTTCGAAACGCTGACTTGGTTTATACGTTATGGTTGCGAATCCGGCATTGGTAAAAAATCGACTATTGTTTCTATAACCATTGGCATTTCTGTGATCAAAAAATGCATAGTAATGAAGCTTGTTGGATTTGCCGCCAATTGCATTGTACGTATTGAAGAGTCCATTGCTCCCTGCTGATTGCTGAGATTCCCCCTGAAATTTTTTTGTCATTTCGCTTCCATTGCGGAGAATATAATTGACCATTCCGCCAAACTGCGGACCATATTGCAATGCCCCGTGTCCGCGTATGATTTCAATGCGCTGTACCGCTTGTAGCTGGGGATTGTAATAGGCCTCCGGATATCCGTATGGATCGGCAGCAATATCGTATCCGTTTTGACGCACATTGAATTCCCAGCTTCTGTTTGGACTGAGTCCGCGTGCTGCAATACCTATCTGAATCCCGCTGCCATCGTTTTCCCAGATTTGGATTCCCGGAACTTTTGCAACAACCTGACGCATGGTATTGCTGACAACATTTCCCATTACATTGTCCATAACAATCAGCGAACTTTTCTTTCCGGCATATATCGATGTACCTACGATTTCAGGCATCAGCTGAATGTCCATTTTACTCGATCTGCCAACAATGGTGATGTCTTGCAGATACTTGACATGAATGGCACTGTCTTTTTTCAGCGAATCGATACCTTGAGCGTATATATAGGAAGAATACAAAAGTGGCAAAAACATGAAAATCCTCATCACAGCCATATGCCTGCAAAAGTCCACCTGCCATGCCTTAGATACTTACGATAACAGAAAAACCGGTTTTCGAAATCAGAAAATTTCAATGACCTGCTTGTTAAACTGATACAGTGCCTCATTGTCCTGCAGCAGTCTGAGTGCACACAATCGGTAGGCTAAAAAAATTTGTCTGTATAAAAAATAACCCTTTACTTTGTATTTCAAAGTACTTTTATATGATGAAAAAAATCTTGGGATGGTTACTGGCCATCGTTTTCAGCTTGATTGCATTGATCAATATATTTTGGGGCAATGACAGTATATTCGGCATATTCCTGCTTTTACTTGCCCTATCCTATATACCAACCATCAATGACTTGATCGCACATAAAACAGGCATCCGACTTCCACTATGGTCAAAAATTGCCATTGCCATCTTCATCATTTGGTCAAGTTTGGGAGTAGGAGAACTTTTCGACAAAATAGATATGATGCTTGAATCATTTCGATGATCTAAAAATTGAATGCAATGAACAACACAAAAGAACAACTGGATGCGATCAAAGACATCAGAAACATGATGGAACGCTCTTCCAGGTTTTTATCTCTCAGCGGGTTATCAGGCGTAGCCATTGGATTGATCGCTCTCCTGGGCGTTTCAGTGTTTTGCCTACACTTTCATTTCTCACCACTGGAAAAAGGTTATTACCAAATATTTCAAACAGAATCCGGTTCTTCAGACAATGATGCACTCCATTTTATGATCATTACCGCCATCGGGGTTTTGCTATTCGCCATTGCCAGCGGCACCATCATGTCGATCCGAAAATCAAAAAAAATGATGCTCCCCATTTGGGATGCCAGCTCAAAACGGATGCTGATCAACATGTTGATTCCTCTTACAACTGGAGCGATTTTTTGTCTCATTCTCTTGTCCAAGAATCTTTTTTCAATGCTCGCGCCTGCAAGTTTGATATTCTACGGACTGGCATTGGTCAATGCCAGCAAGTATACACTTGAAGACATCAAGTATTTGGGTGTGATCGAGATTGTTCTGGGATTGTCTTCCGCTTGGTGGGTTGACTTGGGACTGATCAACTGGACAATTGGATTTGGGGTACTCCATGTTTTATACGGATTCTTTCTGCACGCAAAACACGAAAAGTGAAAAATGTAATCAGCGGATTGAATAAGGCTTTCGAAAGCAGGGTGCGGTTGGGTATCATGTCCATCTTGATGGTCAACCAGACAGCCGATTTCATCACATTGAAGCAACAACTCAATGTAACAGACGGCAATATCGCCAGTCATATCAATGCGTTGGAGAAACTTCAATACCTGGAAGTGATCAAACAATTCATTGGTAAAAAACCCAATACATCATATAAAGCAACAAAATCAGGCAAAAAAGCTTTCACCGAACACCTTGATGCACTGGAAAAATTGATCAGGGTGTCTAACTAAATAAAATCTATTCATTTATGTCACATGATTTGCAAAATGCGATTCTGAAAAATATACAAGATCCACTTGGATTGGAAGAACTCTACAGAAAAGACAAAAGTGCTTTTAAAAAGTCATTCAATGCTGTTTACCCTCAGGTATCATCTTCTGTAGCTGCACAATGTTGGAACGAACGCTTGAATCATGTATCAACTCCAAACATATTTCTTACAAAACAGGAATTGATTTTTATTGTCGCTGCCGTATCAGTTGCAGGCTGTATTGCGAAATTGCCCCATTGGATGGATTGGAATCCGGATCATTTTTTTTCCAGAAACATCAGCTTCATTGTGTTTGAAATGCTGCTTTTCTTTTTTGCATGGAAAGAAAAATTGGATTTCAAAAAAATAGCAGCCCCCATTGGAATATTCATCATATCTGCCATCTTCATCAATTCACTGCCTATTGACGAAAAAAGTGATACCCTTTTGTTGAGTTGCATCCACTTGCCGATTTTTCTATGGTCTGTAGTTGGTTTTGTATTTGCCGGAAATGAATTTCACAGTCCCACAAAAAGAATCGGTTTCCTGAGATTGAACGGTGACATACTGGTGATGAGTGCAGTGATGCTATTGGCAAGTGGATTGTTTACAATCGTTACCATGGGACTCTTTAATCTCATTGGAATGAATATCCAGGAATTCTTTGCCAACTACATTGTCATCTGGGGACTCCCTGCTATTCCAATTGTCGCAACGGTATTGGTAAAACAACACCCCCATTTGGTGGGAAATGTATCACCGATCATTGCAAAACTTTTTACACCCCTCGTAACAACAACATTGTTTATTTTTTTAATTGCTGTTATCAGTTCAGGTAAAGACCCCTATAACGACAGAGAATTTTTATTCATCCTGAACGCAATGCTGATTGGGGTGATGGCAATCATTTTTTTCTCTTTCAGTGAATTTTCAATTGCCTCAATAAACAGATGGCAATTGATCATGCTGTTTACACTGTTGGTGTTGGCTGTTGTCAATAACAGCATTGCATTGTCTGCCATTATTTACAGACTCTCCCTGTTTGGAATGAGTCCAAACAGATTGGCAGTGATTGGAAGCAACCTATTGATACTTTTACATTTGATTTTTGTTGGCCATCGTATTTTCAGAGTAATACAGAAAAAGGAGCCTGTAGAAAAGATTGAAAACAGCATTGCTGCATTTCTGCCTGTCTACAGTTGTTGGGCTGCAGTTGTTGCATTTCTTTTCCCAATTATTTTCAATATGAAATAATCAATGCATTTCTGTACCATAATCATGCATGATTGCATCGTCTAATTTTTTGCCAATTTGATGCAATGCTGATAACCTGGATGTGATGTAACGATTGGTATTGAGTCCGGTTGCAACCAAATTCAATAACTCATTCAGTGCTTCAGGATCTTTTCGCTTGATATCATCAGCTTTGGTTGGCATTGGAAAACGAAGGATACCGTCTTTGGTCTGACGAATGGACATTTCATATAGAATTTTTGCATCAAGCACTTTGGCCATTTTGAATCGACCTTGCTCCAATGTTCTGTCACGTAATTCTTCAAGTTTTTCAACACTGGATAGAATTTTTTCATACTCTTGGATGCCGGAAGTGATGGCCTTGTTCTTTACCATGCGTAAGCCACCGGCAGACTTGATTTGATCAAACCCAATATGTGAGCTTTCAAAAGTTGAACGAAGTGCAAGATTGCGTACATAATAATAAATCTCTTCGTTGGACGCCTTGTTGGATTTCAAATGATTGAAAAAAGTATCCAATGCAACAAGCCTTGCATCATTGGAAACAATTACTGAATCAATGGTTTTCAAATCCAACTGCAGATCCTCGTGCACATTTTGGAGATATGAAATTTCCCTGTGTTTTTCAATTTGCTGTTCCCTTAAATTTTCAGCAAAAAAGCCAAGAGAGACAGCAACAAACAACATCAGAAATTCAAGGATGTATTCATTCCATTTCTTCTTGTGGGCAATATGGTGGGGATGATGAACTTCCATAAATACATTTTTCTTCGTGATGGATTAAAATTATCATTTTATGACGAAGATTTTATCATGAAGTCTTTCTACATTCATTAAATCTTGCTTTATACATAGCCTAGGCAGCAAACCTGACTTCGTAGAGGATAGGCATAAAAAGAATGCCAAATTCTGGTATTTAATTTTTAATTTTGCGTATTGCCCAGGTGGCGAAATTGGTAGACGCACTGTGTTCAGGTCGCAGCGTGGGAAACCATGTGCTGGTTCGAATCCAGTCCTGGGCACGAATAAAAAAGTCCTGCACGAAGTGCGGGGCTTTTTTTATGAACGCGACTGAAGCTTGCTTCAAGGAGCGGACGGGAAAAAAGCTCCGAGACTTGCGAAGCAGGGCAGGACTTTTTATTAGAAGCCCCCCTCGCAGTACATTTGGATCACTGAAAGTAATCCAGTCCTGAGCACAAAAAAATTCTAACATTCCGGTAAACCAATGGAAATCTGACTGGCGAGTCCGCCATCTGCCGTTTCCTTGTACTTGTGATTCATATCAAGTGCAGTATGCCACATGGTGGCTATGACTTTATCCAAACTGACGATCGCATCACCCGGTGTGCTTTGTAAAGCAAGTTGTGCAGCGGTGATCGCCTTGATGGCTCCCATGGTATTTCGCTCGATACAGGGAATTTGAACCAAGCCTCCAATTGGATCGCATGTCAATCCCAAGTGATGTTCCATCGCAATCTCTGCTGCCATCAAAGCCTGCTGCGGTGAACCTCCTAAACCCTCTGCCAATGCAGCTGCTGCCATTGCAGAAGAAACACCAATTTCGGCCTGACATCCTCCCATTGCGGCAGAGATAGTTGCCCCTTTTTTAAATATGCTTCCGATCTCAGATGCAGTCAGAAGAAAATGCATGATTTTATCTTCATCATTGCCATCACAAAAAATTACATAATACATTAAAACGGCGGGTATCACCCCTGCAGCGCCATTGGTAGGAGCAGTTACCACTCTTCCAAATGATGCATTTTCTTCATTGACAGACAATGCGAAACAACTGACCCAATCAAGGATATACCTAAAATCATTTCCTCCTTTGTGTACTGTCTGCATCCAAGAAGCACAATCTTTCGGATCTTGATCCTGCAATAATGATCTGTTGATGGAATGGGCTCTTCGCTTTACTTTGAGTCCGCCTGGCAACTCCCCATGCGCATTGCATCCGCGATATATACATTCACGCATGGTTTCCCAAATATGCAATACAGTTTTGCGAATGAATGACGCATCATGCCATGTTAATTCATTGGCATGTACGATTGCGTGGATGGGCAATTGTTTTTCTTTGCACCATTTCAATAAATCCTCGGCATGGTTGACTTGATAAGGCATCAAATCAATTGCTCTTTGATCTTGGGCTTCTCCTTCCTGCACTACAAATCCTCCACCTATGGAATAATAGGTCTGGCTGATGTGCGCACCATCACTGAGTTCAACCTGAAAATTCATGCCATTGGGATGAAATGGCAATATTTCTGCTTTTTGGAAAACAATATCTACTGAGGGATCAAAGTCAATGCATTGTTGATTGCCCAACTGTATCTTTTTATCCTTCCCCACTTTTTCAAAATAGGGCTTGATGGATTCAACAGGTATGGTAACCGGATCAGCTCCTGAAAGTCCCAATACAATTGCCAGATCCGTGCCATGGCCCTTGCCTGTTTTGGCGAGTGAACCATAAAGCAGAACTTTTATTCCTTTGACAAGCATCAACTGATTGGTTGATTGCAAATATTGAATCAGTTTTTCTGCAGCACGCCACGGACCCAGGGTATGTGAACTCGATGGACCCACACAAATCTTAAACATATCAAATACCGAAATGGCTTCTGTACTCATGTTCGACACTCCTTGGTGTATCAAAGATAATAAATAATGTAGGGCCTGAATATGATAAAAGAATCTAAAACATATAAGAAGAAGCAGTAAAAAATCAAACAGTTTGAGCAGTTGATTGTTTATAATATCACGAATATAGACGCGAAAATGAATAAAACATCAGCATCGGTATTTCATCCTGTTGAAACAGACCGCATCATTGAAATGGCCTGGGAGGACAGAACGCCTTTCGAGGCTATTTATGCTCAGTTTGGAGTGAGAGAATCAGAGGTAATTCAATTGATGCGAAAAGAACTGAAACGTTCAAGCTTCAATTTATGGCGAAAGAGAGTCAACAGCGGTGTCAGTCAAAAACATGCGGCAAAAAGAAACCCAGCCATCAACCGCTTCAAATGTGCCCTACAAAGACAAATCACCCACAATAAAATCAGCAAAAGATAAGTGCACACTCCCATTCCAACCGATTACCAGGAAATCACTCAACTCTTTGAACAGATTGATCCCATTCGCTATGGAAAATCAAGAAATTTCATTGATGGGGCAGTCACGCAGCTTTCCCCCTATGTTTCCAGAGGTGTAATAGATGGCAAGCAAATATTGACACATCTGATTGATAAAGGATATTCCTATTATGCTTGTGAAAAATTTGTCCAACAACTTTTTTGGCGAGAATATTTTCAACGCGTTTGGCAAACCCACCAAAACGGAATCAACCAAGATATCAAACAAGCGCAATCAGATATAAGTAATCACGGTATACCAAGAGCTATAACAGCTGGGTCTACATCTATTATAGCAATCGATAATGGAATTCATTTGCTCAAATCAACTGGATTGATGCACAATCATCTCAGAATGTATACCGCATTTCTTGCATGCAACTTGGGGAAATCACATTGGATGCAACCTGCAAAGTGGGTGTACTATCATCTGCTTGATGGTGATTGGGGAAGCAATGCTTTGTCATGGCAATGGGTAGCAGGGTCCTTTTCAAATAAAAAATATATTGCCAATCAGGAGAACATCAATCATTATACCAAATCCAGTCAGACGAACACATTTCTGGATATCAGCTACGATGAACTTCAACAACTTGAATCACCGCCTATTTTAAATGATATTGAAACAGCAACCCTTCATACAAACTTACCCGTAGCTGATAAACTGAACATCCAACAGGAACTGCCGGTGCTGGTATATAATTACTATAATCTATCCCCTACTTGGCGTGCAGATATGAAAGCCAATAGAATCTTGCTGTTGGAACCTGATACATTCAATGAGTATCCTGTTGCTGATCATTGTATTTCATTTGCACTCAAACTCGCTGCCAACATTGATGGAATCCAACTGTTCGTTGGCAGTTTCAATGAACTGAAAAAGTTGTTCAGCAATCAGCCTGTTTATTTTAGAGAACATCCATTGAACAACCATTATCAAGGCATTGAAGATCAACGCCCATGGATCATTCCATCCACTACAGAAGTACGTGGTTCATTCTTTTCGTTCTGGAAAAAGAATGAACAGGCTATCAGAAAATTATTCAAGAATAATTGAATTAGCAATTACGCATTGTTGTGACTACCGTCGCAATATGGAGGATTCTTGGTCTTCTTGCACTGGCAGAGCCATACCTCTTTGTTTTCGGTTGCTTCAAAACGTAAGCTCTTGTATGGCATGCCCTCAATTTTTTTATGCCTTCCATCACAAAAAGGTTGTTTCTCACTGAGTCCGCATGTACACCATGCATAGGCCTTACCGGCTTCGACGTTTACACAACAGGGTTGGTTGGCAGCAGCCTTAGGAAAGCCTTCATTGGGGATCATTTCTTCCATGGGTAAATTTTTATAAAATTAAACAACCTTTTCAATGTATTGTTCAATGCCTTTTACTGATGTGTCAAAACGTATTTTACGTATATTCATGAGAATGACATTTATAACATGGGGCAATTCCTTGGACAAATCAGCCTGCTCGTAAAAGATTATGATGAAGCAATTGAATACTACTCGCATGTGCTCGAATTTGATTTGATAGAAGATACCAGGCTCTCCGAAACAAAAAGATGGGTGGTGATGCAACCAAAGGGTTCTTTCCATGGCTGCAGACTGCTGCTGGCTAAAGCTTCATCAAGTGAACAAATCAAATGCATTGGCAATCAAACGGGCGGGAGGGTATTTTTATTTCTGTATACAGATGATATCATGAGAGATTTTGATGCATACAGGAACAAAGGAGTTGAATTCATTCGCCCGGTTCAGGAGGAATCTTATGGCAAGGTTACTGTGTTCAAAGATCTATATGGAAACCTGTGGGACCTAATCGAAGAAAATAAATAAAAATTAGAACTGTTCAAGATGAAGAAAATCTTTTTACTGCTGACAGGCTTGATTGTTTTAATCTCTGCCAATAGCAAAGCACAAAACAATGCGAGTCCCAATATCATCCTCATTTACATGGACGATATGGGCTATGGTGATTTATCCTGCTACGGTGCTGTAGATATTCATACGCCTGTTCTAGATAAAATGGCTGCAGAAGGAATGCGGTTCACAAATTTTCTAACATCGCAAGCTGTATGCAGTGCATCTCGCGCATCCTTGCTTACTGGCTGTTATGCCAATCGTATCGGGATATCAGGAGCATTGTGGCCGAAAGCCGGTGTGGGACTCTCACCGGATGAAACCACCATTGCAGAATTGTTGAAACAAAAAAAATATGCCACCGCTGCATTTGGCAAATGGCACTTGGGTGATGTAAAAGGATACCTGCCCAAGAGTCATGGCTTTGATGAATATTATGGGATTCCTTACTCGAATGATATGTGGCCGGTTTGGTACGATGGAACTCCAGCCAAACAGGGAACCAACAAGGCAGGCTATCCACCCCTTCCGCTGATCGAAGGTGATGAAAGAATTTCAACCATCACAACATTGGATCAACAGGCCCAACTCACTTCATCGCTGACGGATAAAACAATTTCATTCATAGAAAAAAACAAACAGCAACCTTTCTTCGTTTATCTCGCCCATCCGATGCCGCATGTTCCCATCAATGCAAGCGCAGCATTCAAAGGGAAGAGTAAACAGGGACTCTATGGCGATGTCATCCAGGAAATCGACGCAAATGTGGGGAGAATCATCCAGAAAATAGAACAACTCGGACTCACAAAAAATACATTGATCATTTTCACAAGCGATAATGGTCCCTGGTTCAATTTCGGCAACCATGCAGGCAGTACAGGCGGATTACGTGAGGGAAAAGGAACTTCCTTCGAAGGTGGACACCGTGTGCCTTGCATCATGTGGTGGAAAGGTGTAATTCCCGGTGGTAAAGTAGTTAACCAGCTTGCTTCTACCATTGATGTTTTACCAACCATTGCAGCACTGACCAACACAAAACTTCCCGAGAAAAAAATTGATGGCATCAATTTGTGGCCATTGCTTAAGGGAGATATGACCAACTCACCCCGCTCTGAATTCTATTATTATTACAGAAAGAATGCATTGGAAGCGGTTAGAAAAGATAATTGGAAATTGGTTTTTGAACACCCCTCACGTTCTTATTTGAATCAATCTCCTGGAAAAGACGGATTTCCTGGACAAGCACCAGAGAATATCATGATGCCAAGGGCCCTCTATGATTTGAGAAGAGACCCGGGTGAACGCTATGATGTGCAAAACGAATTTCCGGAAATTGTAAAAATGCTTGAATCAATTGCTGAAAAAGCGAGACAGGAATTAGGCGATGATCTTCAAAAAAGAAACGGTACTGAAGTCAGAGAGCCTGCAAAAATCATTTATAAATAATTTTAAATTGATCAATCCTTGAACTTGCTCCCGAATTTTTTTAGAATTTCTTCGTTTAGAACTTCTTCTTGATTTTTAAGCTGATTCAGATAAAAGTTAATGTGAAATGTAGTATTTACGGGACCTGAACAGAGGTTAATCAAACGACTCAATACCTTTGGGTCGTAGGTAGTCAGTGGATTTGGACTTACTGGATAATTGTACCTTCTTAGCAATTTATATGGATTGCGCTCGGGTTGCAAATTTTGCGAACTGTTCATTTTATTATTAGTAACGGGATCCAGTACATCATTGAGCTGGTCTCTTAATAACAACAAATTCTCTTCCATACTTGCCTGCAAACTTTCCAAGGTTAAAACAGTATTTTCTATTGCAATGATTTTTTGAATAATTGATTTGTCCTCAATGAGTCGAAGTCCCCCTGCATTTTTTAACTGTGTAAACCCGGATGAAGAATGATCAAAAAATTTACGGATGATGGCATTTTTCAATAAATAATAAAATTTCGGCAAATTGTTATGGTATCCTTTGGTTGCATATTCCATTACCAAGCTGTCGTTCATAAGCTGTTTCTCTTTGTTAAAAGAAACAATCATTTCAATCTCTTTTAGATCTTGGACAAGATCGAAATGAATGTTTTGAAGAAACTGAATTTCTCGGTTTTTCTCAATCTGATGCTCGCGGTAATTTTCTGCAAAAAACCCCAGTGTAACAGCAAAGAACAACATCAGAAATTCGGTGATGTACTCCTTCCAGTTTTTCTTATGCGTTAGATGATGAGGGTGATGAACTTCCATTGACCGAATAATTTAATTTTATAAATTTCTTTATCTTGAAGTAAATATAGTTAAATGGAAGTACATCATTCTCATCACAGCCATACCAAGAAAAATTTAAAAGAATACATCACCGAATTTCTGATGCTCTTCTTGGCCGTCAGCCTTGGCTTCCTGGCAGAAAATATCAGAGAACATCAAATCGAAATCAATCGAGGTAAAATATATTTGGCAGAATTGAAAGCAGACTTGATCAATGATTCCATCAGCCTGCAGAACAAAGTATTTCTGGTTCAAAACCAAAAAGAAGCAGCAGATTCGATTTATGCCCTGTACAGGAACGGCGATTGGGAAAAACACATCAATGAGATTTATTTCTATTACGCTATTATATCACTCAGAAACAGCTGGGAACCCAATGATGCAACCTGGGAACAGGCAATCAATTCAGGGACACTTCGTTATTTGAACAATGAAGAGCTCGTAAAAAAACTGAAAGCCTACTATTTTCATATCAAGACCATGAAAAACAGGGAAGAGAGAATTCTTACCATGATGGATAATTACTTCGAAAAGTATAGACAAATTCATTTTGTATCCCCGTCGATTACCGCCAACAAGGACTTTGCATCTGTAATGGATATTGTAAATAAATCTGTCAAACCAAAAATGCCTGTATTTACGACGCAACATAAAATTTTAAACAGAGATCAATTTGATTTTGATACATACGTCAATGCAGTTGCAAGATTGCAGGGAACCAGAAACCTTGATTTGAATTCGCTCATTTACAGTGGAATTGAAATGAACAAAGAACTCATTGATTTACTCCAGGCAACTGAGTAAATCAATCTCCGTGCACGAATAAATCATTTTATACTTTTCGTTTAGATCATTTTTTTGATTGACGATTGTCATTTTGAGTGGCAATTACAGGCTATAGCATTGCAAAACATTTTTAACAATGCTATTTGTTAATGCATCAATCAATTGAAATGAAATTTATTTTAAACCTGACTTTATTTTCAATCATTGTATTGCATGTACGTTCACAAAACAATCACGTATTTGCTGGTGGAGAACTGTTGAACTACGGAACAATAGACATTTCATCGTTCCATAAAATTGCATGGAGCTCAGACAGAGAAAGACTTCCAGGATATTTCAGCGTAATTGACAAAGGGAAATTTATTGGATATTCTGACGATGCAAATATCAATGGCTACATAAAAAAGTATGGCAATACTCCTTTTCTCTTTCCTGTAGGCACAGGCAAAGATCTTAGAACACTGGAAATTTCAGCTCCAAACAATAAATCAGACACCTATGCCGTTGCATGGATAGAGGGTGACCCATCTCATGAGATGGACCATACCACTCCACATATTGGATCACACCCCATCACATCCATCCTAAACCCCATCAAAGCAGTGAGTGATATAGGTCAATGGGACTGGCAGGTGGGCGCTGCCGGCAATTTAGGCAAAGAAGCTACCGGAGATGGATCAGACCTTATCATTCACGTAAGCATACCAGACATGCGAGCTTTTGCAGAGGCCTCGGCATTGAGATTGGTTGGATGGAACGGATCACATTGGGTTGATTTGAGCGGAAATGCAACTGCCAACGGCAATACAGAAGACAGCCAATTAAGCGGAAAAATGATCCCAGGCATCACCGCACTGGCAATTGGGAAAGTTGCTTCATACAATTATGATGAGCAAAGCAGCTTCTTATTATTCCCCAATCCTGTAACCAATTACAATCACATCAATGCGCGTTTCAAATCATCATACAGCGGATTTGCGGATATCATTGTTTATGATGCCATCGGCAAGACAGTCATTAAAAACCTTGTTCAATTTAAGACAGGTGTAAACATAATTCCAATTGATGTAAAAATATTAGCGAACGGAAGCTATTATTTGAACATCATCGCAACCAATGGAGATATCATCACCAGAGGTAAAAAATTCATCAAACAATAAAACCAAGACATGATTAAAAGATTAAAATATTATCGAAGCATTGCTGCTGCCTTGATGATCTTGATGATTTGTTATACGCAGGATGCTGCATCTCAAATCAAAATAGGAGAAAACAACAAATCCATGAATACAGACGCAATGCTTGAGATCGAATCCACCAACAAAGGATTCCTTCTCCCAAGGGTTTCATTGATTTCAACTGCTTCAGCAACACCCCTCAAATCATTTGCAAGTGGCATGGTGGTATACAATATTTCCAATACCAATGATGTAAGCCCTGGACTTTATTACAGCGATGGGCTGAAATGGATCAAAGCAAATAACAATGCCAGCAATGCAGGTTTGTTTTTCAATGCCCAAAATCATACTGAAATAGTAACAACAGATGGACAAACTACTTTCAAATCTCCTTATACCATTACAGACCAATCCAAAATCTTCTTGTACAGAAATGGTATTCTCATCATGCATACGATTGGCAACAACAATTCAATCATTGCTGAATTGCCCTGTAAAAAAGGCGACCAAATCAGGATTATCCAATTATTATAAACATCAAAAAACAATCTAATGAAAAAACTACTATTGTTTTCGATTGCAGCAGCAATCAGCTTCGCAGCCTCAGCACAGAAAGACACGACCCAGGTAATTGACAACAAGGGTACCATCAAATGGGTGATATCACACACGGCCGCTGTGATCACCAAACAAGACAGCACTTTGTTATATGTTACGCCGAAACAAATTGGAGACAGCGTTTTCGTAAAAAATGTAGCAAATGGCTTGTTCAAAAATGGCCAAACAGTTGAATTGGGTGGGGTTTTGAACAAAGTAACCACAATCGAAACAAGTGCAGAAAATTTCCTGGCAATTACCGGATTGCAACCGGGCTCAAATACGCAAGACAGCGTTATGGTTGTTGATCCCTCTACAGGAAAACTGAAATTTATTTCAGCATCCTCCTTGTTCAATGCACTGAGCTTTGACAATGGACTGACTAAAACAGGCAACCTGGTGCAACTTGGAGGTGCGCTTGTCAAATCAACAGAAATCATCACCACAGCCGAAAACACCCTTAAAATATCCGGACTGGAAAGCGGAAACCTTGCAACCGATAGTCTGGTAGTTAGTGGGACTGACGGCACATTGAAAAGAGTAAAAGCAGAATCTCTTCTCCAAAGCGGTGATCAAAATTATACTGCTACAGTCGGACAATCAGCATTCACTGTTTCAAATATGCCGACTTCCGTTTCAAAAGTTTGGGTGTACAGAAATGGCGTAAAACTATTGCCGACAGTCGACTATACCATTGGATCCGGAGAAATCAATTTTACTGCTTCCATTTCAGCACTCGTTGCTGCTGGAGATGTCATTGAAATTCAATGGGTCAAATAACAATACGAAATCCAATATTACCTGATTAACTCATTTGACCAATAGCCTGCAGGCTATTGGTCAAATAAATTCTACCCAATGAAATACACTTTTATTTTTATATTGATTGTTCTTTTCAAAATTCAGTCAACCGCACAAATAGTTGTTGATCCCAAAGGAACAAAAATTTCACTCGATACCAGCAAATGGAAATCTGTCGGCAATGATATGTACAGCAAAAACTCTGGTAAAATTGGCATCGGAACTGCTTCCCCATCAGCACAACTTCACACGACCGGTGATGTAAGACTTGAAGGGATTGGAACAAGTACCAGTAATAACAAAATTCTTACCGCTGATGCTTCTGGTAACATTACGACCAGATTGGCATCAGACCTTTTATCAGGAAATGTAAGAAGTGTGGCTGTCTTGGCTTCAGATCTCTCTACCAGCAGCGTGACATCTCTTGTCGATATACCCAATCTTTCATTTAATGTAACCGCAGGTATTACCTATCGTTTTTACGCAACCATTCCATTTACATCAAACGATCAAACAAACGGCAGTCGCTGGACAATCAATGGACCTGCAACATCATTCTTAAGCTATACCAGCAGGTATACTGTTTCAAGTAACTCTGAAACAATTAACTATTCAAATATTTATAATTTTCCCCCGAATGCAAACAATAACTCAAGTACCACAGGAAACTTAGCCATCATTCAAGGAATGATCACCCCTTCTGCAAATGGTACAGTAACAGTAAGATTTGCAAGTGAATTAGGAACTCCCAATAGCATCACAGTAAAAAAAGGAGCAACCTTGGAATACTGGTAAAACCTAAAAAATCAATGATGCAGCTGTAACATGAATTGAAATGATGGTAGTTTATAGATTTTACTTCCGTAATTTCAAACCATGCAAGCTTCCTTTTTACGATCTGTCCGAAAAATTCATCGCTATACAGGTATTTTTCTTTTTGCGTTTTTTTTCATCATTGCAATAACAGGACTGTTGCTGGGCTGGAAAAAAAATAGCTTTGGACTTATTCTGCCTGCCTCATCAACAGGAACAAGTACCCAACTGGGTGAATGGAAATCAACCGAAATGTTAAATCATTTGGCTGACAGTGTGCTGCGTGCAAATACAGGACAGGAAACTCCAACAGATCTCGATAGAATTGATATTAGAAAAGACAAAGGCATTGTAAAATTTGTTTACATCCATAACTACTGGGAAGTACAACTAGACGGTGCAACGGGAAATGCATTGCAAATAAGCCAACGCAGATCTGATCTCATTGAAGATTTGCACGACGGATCCTTTTTCGATCTATACTTCAACACCAAGGGAGAGCCTATAAAACTTGTATATACTTTTATAATGGGTACAGCTTTGCTTACTTTTACAATTACCGGCTTTTGGCTTTGGTACGGACCCATACAAATCAGGAGACAAAAGTCAAAAAAGGGAATTTCTAATGCATAAATACAGCCCCCAATCAATCACATCAATAAAGAAAACAACGTGACATCCGTCACATACTTATAACAAAAGTGATGGCATTTTTGCAGTATCAATTTTGAATAATGATTGCAGCAGGTTATATAGCTTCACTTTTAATCGGACTTTCACTCGGACTCATCGGTGGTGGTGGTTCAATTCTAACTGTTCCGGTATTGGTTTACCTTTTTGGAGTCGATCCTGTTTTGGCAACCGCCTACTCCTTATTTATTGTAGGTGCAACAAGCCTGGTAGGTGCATTTCCAAAATATAAAAACGGAGAAATCAATATCAAAACAGCTATAATCTTCGGAATCCCATCCATCATCTCTGTATACGCAACAAGAGCATATTTTGTTCCAGCTATCCCAACAGAAGTATTTGCAATTGGATCATTTGTAGTTACAAAAGCTATACTGATGATGATGATTTTTGCTGTGCTGATGGTATTCGCCTCAGTCTCTATGATAAAAGGCAACAACAACAATCAAGAGGAAAATGGTGAACAGGTATTCAACTACCCAATGATATTGTTGGAAGGAACAATCGTAGGAGTATTAACAGGATTGGTCGGAGCAGGTGGTGGATTCCTGATCATACCCGCATTGGTCATCTTTAGCAAACTTCCGATGAAACAAGCCATAGGAACCTCATTGCTGATCATTGCTGCCAAATCATTGATTGGGTTTACAGGGGATTTGGGAAAGCAAACAATGGATTGGCAACTGCTCATTTCAGTTACGATCCTCGCCATAATTGGTATTTTTATGGGGAATTTGCTAGGTAAAAAAATATCTGCAAACAGTTTGAAAAAAGGATTCGGCTGGTTCGTACTTGTAATGGGCATCTATATTATTGTCAAAGAACTTTTTTTAAATAAATAACTATTTTAAAATCATAAAAAACTAAACTATGTTTTTTCAACACGTTTACGACAAAACACTTGCGCAAGCCAGCTACTTTATCGGTTGCCAAAAAGCAGGAGTTGCTGCTGTGATTGATCCAAAGAGAGATGTTGATACCTATCTCGAAATCGCCAAGCAAAACAATATGAAGATCACGCATGTAATGGAAACACATATTCATGCCGACTTCCTCTCTGGTGCCCGCGAATTAAAAGCACTGACCGGAGCTGATCTTTATTTGTCAGATGAAGGCGGACCGGGATGGGAATACGAATTTGATCATATCGGATTAAAAGACGGTTCCAGCTTCATGGTTGGTAACCTTAAAATTGATGTATTGCATACACCCGGACATACACCTGAAAGCATCAGCTTCTTGTTGACAGATACCCCTGCAAGTCCTGAGCCTGTTATGTTCTTCACAGGTGACTTCGTTTTTGTAGGTGACATCGGCAGACCTGATTTGCTTGAAAAAGCAGCAGGGATGACTGGTACGATGGATGCAGGTGCCCATGAAATGTACAAATCCATCAAAAGATTCAGCGACCTTCCAGACTATATACAGGTATGGCCCGGACATGGTGCAGGATCGGCTTGTGGCAAAGCTTTGGGAGCTGTACCAAGCACTACCATTGGATATGAAAAAGTCCGCAACTGGGCTTTCCGCTTTGCAAATGATGAAAAAGGATTTGTAAACTTTCTCCTGGAAGACCAACCTGAACCTCCGAAATACTTCGCCATGATGAAGAAGTTGAACAAGGTTGATCGCCCCCTACTTACCCAAGTTCCAAAACTGAAAAAACTCAGCAATAATGAAATGATGGAAGCTATGGGCAAAGGAGTAAAACTGATTGATGCCAGGGTTAAAACTGAATTCGCCAAAGGGTACGTACCAGGCAGCATCAATATCCAGGGAAATAACTCATTCGCTACTTGGGCTGGATGGTATTTGAATTACGAAGAATCATTCATGCTGTTGGCAGATGAATCTCAATTGGATGATCTTACCCGTAAACTGATGCGCATAGGATTGGACAATATCATGGGATATGTTCCTTCAACGGATGAATATGTAAAAGCAGGCGGAAAACTGGATGCAGTGAACGTAATTGATATCAATGCCTTCAAAAAAACATTGGAAGAACCAAATGTTCAAATTGTTGACCTGAGAGGTGCAACCGAATTCAAATCCGGTCATATCAAAAACGCAGACCATGTTTTTGTTGGAACACTGCTGAAAAATCTTGATAAAATCAGCAAAGACAAAAAAGTAGTAATCCACTGCCAGGGCGGCGATCGTGCAACCATCGGGTATTCATTGCTCGCAAGAGAAGGATACAACAACGTATTGAACTACTCTGCAAGCATGAATGAATGGATTGCATTGGGCAATCCGGTTGAACACTGATATTGCAATCAGAAGAATTTTAAACACTAAAATCTTTAACAATGCTCAACTTGCTAAAAAATATGTTCAGCTCAGCGCCTGAGGTGAATTATGCAGAATTGGTAAAAAATGGTGCAATGATTGTGGATGTTCGCACCCCAGGTGAATTTAAAAGTGGTCATGTCAAAGGATCAATCAATATTCCTCTTGATGACATAAGAAACAAGACCAAAGAACTCAAAGAGAAAAATAAAGTAATCATCACTTGCTGCAGAAGCGGCAACAGAAGCGGTATGGCAAAATCCATGTTGCAGTCAGCCGGTATTGAATGCTATAACGGCGGTCCATGGAATGTACTTGACAACAACATTTAACAACCACAAATATCAGCCCGTTGTATTATCATGCTTCTATTTTGAAGTATATGCTGATGTATTTGTAAAAAGTCAATAAGACTTTTACATGATGAAATACGCAATCCCCATCATCTCAGTGATACTGTTCATTGGATATGCAGCCAATGCACAGCACCAAGAAATTGGTGAAAAACCTGCCATTTGGAAAGAATCAAAAAAGGAAAGTCTGGATACAAACTCTTTTCTCTACGCATTCAAAAAAGGGCAAGCAAGCGGACATTTGCGTTATTTTTTCATGGCAACAGATAATGAGAAAGAGTTATCAGACTACTATGCAAATGCAGCAGGAGGTGGATTAAAATTTGAAACTGCTAAATTCAAGGGTTTTCAAATGGGCATAAGTGGATTTTTTACATTCAATATTGGTTCATCGAATTTTTTAATCCCAGATAAAAATACCGGACAATTTAATCGATATGAGATAGGGTTATTCGATCAGGAAGACCCATCCAATAAAAAAGATATTGATCGTCTTGAAGAACTATATGTAAAATATACTTCGCCGCGTTTATCCATTACAGCAGGGAAACAATTAATCAATACACCCTTTATCAACTTGCAGGATGGCAGAATGAGACCTACAGAAGTTAATGGACTCTGGATAAATCATAAAAAGAATAAAACCAACATTGAAGGAGGCATTCTTTATCAAATTTCACCAAGAGGAACAGTAAAATGGTATTCCATAGGAGAATCAATAGGCATATACTCTACTGGGATCAATAAAGATGGAACCAAATCGGAATATGAAAACAATACATCATCAAAAGGAATTCTAATTTTTGGTATTAACAACCAACCAAACAAATATTTTTCCGTCAAACTATGGAACATATATACAGAAAACATTTTTAATACTTCCTATTTACAAGGAGAATATAAGAGCAAACCTATAAACGGACACACACTCATTGCGGGTATTCAATTTTTACAACAAAATCGAAGCGGGGAAGGAGGAAACAAAGAATTGGCAAAAAAATACATGCAAGACAAATCCTCTTTTGCATTTGGAGGAAAATTTGGATGGGATTATGAAAAATGGACAGCATCTCTTAACTACAACAGAATCACTTCAAAAGGACGATATACAATGCCCAGAGAATGGGGAAGAGATCCGTTTTATACATTTATGCCAAGAGAAAGAAATGAGGGTTTTGCAGATGTGCACGCATATGTTTTTAAAATCGGAAGAACCTTTCAAAAGCAAAGAATCAATTTAAATTTTGCTGCAGGTCATTTTGATATGCCATCTGTAGATAATAATGCGGCAAACAAATACGGACTCCCATCATACAATCAATTTAACATTGATGCACGTTACACTTTTACAGGATTATTATCAGGACTGGAAACACAACTGCTTTTTGCATACAAGGCCAAAGCAAATGCAGGGGTGTTACCCCAAAAATTCATCATCAACAAAGTCAACATGGGCCTTTGGAACCTGGTAATGAACTATAATTTTTAGCATATAAAAGTCTTTGTGCCAAAAATCACACAGGATTGAGTTGATTTCTTTTAAATTTATCAACTACAACCTGTCATATGTTAAAACACAACTGGATCATCATTTCTATTGTAGGCGGTCTGTTGCTGCTGCTTTTCAGTGAAATCATCGAGGCTACAAATTCTCCTGAACAGAAAATCCCAGAACTGAAACAGGATGCATGGGTTGCTCCCAGCCTTTACCTGGATCGATCCTTGGAAGGGAAAGAGAGGGAGCTTGTGATATATGGGGAAGAATTGATCGCCAATACTTCCAAATACCTCGGACCGAAAGGCTCTGTAGCCGCAGTTACAAACGGAATGAATTGCCAAAACTGTCACTTGAATGCTGGCAGAAAATCATGGGGTAATAATTATGGTGCTGTTGCAGCCAACTACCCAAAATTCCGCGACCGTAGCGGCAGCATTGAAACGGTATACAAAAGAGTAAACGATTGCATGGAAAGAAGTCTCAATGGGAAAGCGCTCGACAGCAATAGCAGAGAAATGCAAGCCATGATGGCCTACATCAAGTGGGTAGGAAACGATGTTGTTAAAGACAGCACACCAAAAGGCAGCGGGATACAACCGCCCGTATATCTTGACCGAGCTGCGAGTCCAGAGAAAGGAAGTATTGTATACAGCGCAAAATGTCAATCATGCCACGGAGCAAATGGCGAAGGATTATTGGCCGCCGATGGCAAAAGTTATACATACCCTCCATTGTGGGGCAGCAACAGTTATAATTCCGGAGCGGGACTTTTCAGGTTATCACGGTTTGCAGGATATGTGCGAGACAATATGCCCCTCAACCAGGCATCTCACAATGCACCTGCACTGAGTGATGAAGAGGCTTGGGATGTTGCGGCATTTGTAAACTCAAGACCCAGACCCAGCAAGGACCTCAGTGGCGATTGGCCGAATATTTCTAAAAAACCCATTGATCACCCTTTTGGTCCTTACACAGATGGATTTTCAGAAACAGAACATAAATACGGTCCATTCAAACCGATTATTGAAGCAAGGAAAAAACAACAAAAACAAAAATCGGCTTAAAACCTTTGCCGAATTTTTTTCTTACATATAAATATCTCATCATGCCAAACGAACACATACAACATTGTACCTGTACAAGCTGCACAACAGAAGCAATCAGCAAAGCTGAACAAGAAATGCATGTACAGCTTTCAGAAAACAGCAGAAGAGATTTTTTAAGACGATCCACCAAAATGGGACTTGGATTGGGCATTGGAGGTGGACTGATCAGTACCCCACTTGCTGCATCTGCTCTCAACAACGATGATGCTGCATATAAATCAGCATCAATGGAGAAAAACAAAGCAGTACTGGATGGGAAAGCAACCAAGATTACATTGTTGCATACCGCAGACATCCATTCTCAGTTGCTGACACACGATGAATTTTTTGTTGAGAATGGAAAGACTGTTTTTAAGAAACGTGGAGGATTCGCAACACTTAAATCAATGATCAATACCATACGCAATCAAAACAAATCAAATACATTATTGATTGACGGTGGAGACTGTTTTCAGGGAAGCGGCGTTGCTGCAATGAGCCAAGGCAAAGCAATTGTCCCTCTCATGAACAATATTGGTTATGACATCATGCTTCCGGGAAATTGGGAAGTAGTATATGGAAAAGAAATGATGATGAAAGACATGTTTGCATACGATGGTGTAAAAGTATGCGCAAACATGTTCCATAAAACAAATGACAACCTCAACGGAGATTTGATATTTCCGCCTTACTTTATAAAATACATTGCAGGTATCAAAATTGGTTTCATTGGTTACAACGATCCGCTGACTCCGAAACGCCAATCTCCTGCATACAGCGATGGTATACAATTCACAACCCCAGAATTGAATGTTGCCAAATACATCAAAATACTGAAAGCATACGAGCAGTGTGATATGGTGTTCCTACTCACACATATGGGACTCGCACAACAGGTAGGGCTTGCAAATATGGCGGAGGTAAAAGGTGTAGATTATATCTTGGGGGCTGATACGCATGAACGTGTGCGAACACCAATACAAGGTGCCTATACAAAAGTTACAGAGCCTGGTGCATTTGGATCGTTTATTGCACAAATGGATATCGTAGTAGAAAATGGTAAAGTGAAAGACCACAGTTATCAGCTGCTTGATGTGGATCCCCTGAAATACAAAGAGGATGAAGAAATGAAGAGATTGGTTACAAAAGCAAGAGAGCCATATAAAAACGAACTCAACCGTGTCATCGGGAAAACGAAAACTCCCTTGATGCGCTATTATGTGATTGAAACACCCATGGATAATTTTATCACAGATGCCATCATGTGGAAATTCAAGCCGGATATTGCTTTGAGCAATGGGTTTCGTTTTTGCCCCCCGCTGGTACCCAATTCTGCAACAGGTGAAGCAATGATTACCGTCGATTATCTTTGGAATATGTTGCCAGTTGACAGTGAAGCCAAAACCGGAAAAATTACAGGCAAACAGTTGTTAGAATGGATGGAGAAGGAATTGCAAAATGCTTTTGCCAAAGATCCATCCAAGCGATTCGGAGGCTGGGTGGTACGCTTCAAAGGAATGGAAGTAAATTTTACGATTGGAAAAGAAGCGGGAAAGAGAGTCAATTGGATCAAGGTTGGAGGTAAACCGCTTGATCTTGAAAAAATATACAGCTTTGTGGCATGCGAAAGAGATGGTGACCCGGATACAACCATCTGTCGTGTGGAAGGCGTCAGTGAGCCCAAAAGATTAGGAGCTACATTACACAGTGTAATTGAAGAATACCTTAAAATTCATTCCCCCATTTCACCAAAACTGGAAGGCAGATGTACAGCAACCGATGCACCCAACACTTTGCTTACACAACTGATGGGTGTTGGCTATGAATTCAGGTAACCTATCAAAAAACAATTGAATTAAAAAACCCTTATGAAATTTCATAAGGGTTTTTTGTTATTGCAGTTGTTGAATAATCAATGAGGAAGTTGTTCTCTGAATTTTCCATATACCCATGTCCCTGCAATGGCTGAAAGAATGGTAACAATGATGGTGGTGGCTCCGTATCCAAGTTGTGCAAAGAGTGGACCCGGACAAGCACCGGTCATTGCCCATCCGAAACCAAACAACAACCCACCATAGATCTGGCCTTTATTGAATGTTTTTTCAGGCAATACAATCTCTTCTCCTTGGATGGATTTAATCTTGAGTTTCTTGATCAAAAATACCGACAATGCTCCTACTGCAACGGCAGAACCAATTACACCAAACATATGGAAACTTTGAAGCCTGAACATTTCTTGGATGCGATACCAGGAAACAACTTCTGCTTTGATCAACACAATTCCAAAAAACATTCCAAATACAAGGTATTTTAGATTATGCCATGCTGGAGTGTTTATTTGCTCATCATTCACACACATCGCATCGAGCGATCTTACTTCAAAATCTGTATTTGTATCTTTTATATTGTTGCTCATTATTTTGAATTAAAGTGATAAAATATAAGGGAGAATCAGATTGGCCATGATGAAACCACCTGCCATAAAAGAAATGGTTGCGATCAAAGAAGGCAATTGCAAATTGGATAATCCCATGATGGCATGACCAGATGTACATCCACCTGCATAACGCGTTCCAAATCCAACCAAAAATCCTCCAAACACCATCATGATCAACCCACGCGGCGTACTCAATTCGCTCCATGAGAACAGTTGCTCCGGAACCAACCCATTGATCTCAGTCAATCCATATCCGGATAATTCATTGATAAGCGATGGACTCACCACTATCGCCTGATCATCTTTGAAATACATTGCTGTAAGGATGCCCCCGATAAAAATGCCAAATACAAAAAACAAGTTCCAAATTTCTTTTTTCCAATCATACTGAAAAAAAGGAATTTTTGCAGGCATACAGGCCGCACAAACATGTCGCAATGAAGAGGAGATTCCGAATGTCTTGTTGCCAAAAATTAGCAGTGCCGGAACCATGAGTCCAATAATGGGACCTGCAACATACCATGGCCAGGGCTGTTTAATCCATTCAATGATTGTCATAAAGTTTAATTGTGTGAACAAATATAATAAAGACAAAAATGATCAATTCAGCAGACAGGTTTTGTGATATTAGTCACACCTAAATATATTATGAAATCAATCTAAAAATCAAGCTGCACAAAAAAATTACTGTGAATTATTCATAAGCTGATCCATCATCCCCTCTTCTTTTTCTTTTTTGCGGATACCAAAATTATAGCGGAGGTTCAATCCGAATCTGCGCGTATCCCCATAGCGCTCACCATTGGCTTTTACACTACCCTGGGCCAGCAGAAAATTATTGCGGTTGGTATATAATATATCGTTCACACTTAAAGTAAGTGTGAGCTTTCTTTTGAACAGCTGCTGAGAAAGATTGCTGTTCATTGCACCGAAAGTGCTCAATTCATAAAATTGCAGCTGCCCTTTAAAACGAACAAATCCCTGAAAGGATAATTGTGTTGTTTTGGTCAATTTCAAATTGTGAAAACTGAAAAGCGTCCATGATCCCCTGCGAAATACCAAAGGAGCGCCCTCGTATGAACCATCATAGTTGTTGTGATTGTACTGCGCACCGACTACAAAGAAATATTTTTTGCCTGGAGGAATTGCAGCAATTCCTCTGAAATACATTTCCCTGTTACTGCCTACATTGTCATACGTACGAAAAGCCTGACGACGACTGGAATCAGCCTGGTAAAGCACCTGCGTAAAAATATCTTTTGTTTGATTGATCCCCACTGCAAACAATGGACGCTCATCTACAGAAATATTTGCTTCATAATTCTGTGTAAACTGCGGACGCAAAGCAGGATTCCCCTTTTCATACAGAAACGGATCTAAAATACGAATGGCTGGATTCAATAAACTGTATGAAGGCCTGGTGATAGATCGTCGATACACCAAATAACCCCTTAATTCATATCCTGCAATTTTCAGCAATGAACGACTTAAATAAACATACGGGAATGCATCCGTGCGGCGAACCGAAAACGTGGTATCGGTTGGTACCGTTTGCTGACCAATCATGTTGGTATTCTCCAAACGAAGTCCTGTTTTCAAAACCACTGCACCCATTGTCTTTGAGCCTTGCAAATAACCAGCATGGATATGTTCACTGTAGTTGTATTCATTGGTACGCCTCAGATCAGGAGTCCTTCCGGCGTTGTTTAGAAAAAAATAACGCGTATCATTATTAAACCATAGATTGGCAGTTTTGACACCTGATTCAACGGTTAATTTTCCTTTTAATTTTTTTAGCAGGTTTGCCTGATACGTGATAAAATGTGATTGATTTTTTGCACCCCCCTCAAGTTGTTGTTGTGAGACAAATGGAAGCAGAAATCGGTTATCGAGTGTTTGGTCATTTTGAGTTGGATCGAATGAATACGAAAGATCCTGGTTCAGTTCAGAACCAATGGTGTCTATTTTATATTTCGCATTGAATGCAATATTGGTATTGATATTTCGCGCATTGCTTTCTGTTTGCGACAATGTTGAAAAAAATACCTGGTTGCTGGATTTTCTGAAAATCTCTGTTGGATTTTCGTTGTCACTTCTGGAACGATTGATGTTGATACGCATATCCATCCCAATGATCAGCTTTGTATTCAGCTCCCTGTTCATACCTGTACCGATGTACAGCCCATTGCCGGGAGTGATGGTTCTGGAAAACTGTTGTAAAAGTGAGTCTGTACCCAATGCACGTGCAGTATTGATTTGATCATAGCCATTGCGTTTATTCATGTTCACATTTAAATAAGATGATCGTCCACCATCGCTGTGATTCAAATTGAAACCTATAAACTGATTCCCATACTTGCCTTGATTGAATCCTGCATTCATGCTTCCCGTCAAGCCAATCTTGACATTTTTTTTGAGGATGATATTTACAATGCCGCCTACTCCAGATGCATCATATCTTGCTGAAGGTGTTCTCACCAGTTCAATACGATCAATCGCACTGGGCGGAAGACTTTTCAACATGGTAGCGATATCGGCATTGCTCATGCGTTGCTCACGGCCATTGATCCAGACAGCAGAGGGACTCGTACTGTTGAGATATACATTTCCATCCTGATCAATGAACAATCCTGGTATTTTCTCCAATACCTCAAAAGCGTGCGTAGAGCCAAGAGCAACCG